>JAUYTY010000159.1 GCA_030694905.1 Eubacteriales bacterium
ACATGTAAGCCTTGAGAAGCACAAGAAATAATTATAAAGTCTATTAACAACATGATTCAATAAACCTTGATTTTTGATTAAAAATATTATACTATAATATCAAACAAGGTTGGTCAGACCAGATTTGACTAAACATGAAGCTTTTATAATTAGTCGGATTCAAATTAATTGAATAGTGTAGAAAGTGGATGTTTTTGTAAATGTAAAATATTTTGAGGAGGCATAAGTGAGATGTTAAAAGGTACATTTGTAGTAATGGTAACACCAATGCTCGAAAATTATGAATTGGACATTGAAGCTTTAAAGAAAAACATAGACTGGTATATAGAGGAAGGCTTGCCAGGCATATGCGTTTGTGGGGGTACTGGAGAATTTTCCAGTTTGACACAAAAGGAAAGGTTATTGGTCGCAGAAACCGCTGTCAGGTACTCCAACGGACGGATAAAATGCATTGTCGGGACAGCGGCGGAGACAACAAAGGAAACCATCTTGTACACCAAGCACGCCGAGGAGATAGGCGCTGATGGGGTCATGATCATCAATCCATATTATTGCAGACCGACAGCGGATGAGCTATTTGAGCATTACAGGGCTATCTCAGAAGCATCAAACATCCCAATCATGGTATACAACAATCCTGCGCATTCAGGCGTTGATCTGACTCCAGACATAATAGCCAGATTATCAACCATACCAAACGTCAACTATGTCAAGGATGCTTCAGGGGACTTGAGGCGTATTCCAGACATCATGCGGCTGACAAATGGCGGGATGACAATTTTTTGCGGTGGCGAGGACCTTGTTTTCGAAAATTATTTATTAGGTGCGGTTGGTTGGATATCGGTTTGTGCCAATATAATCCCCAAAGAAGCTCATGCAATATATGAACTTGTGCAAGACAATCAAATGGCAGAAGCCAAAGCGCTGTTTCTCAAACTGTTTCCATTGCTGGATTTATTGGAGAATCAGCCAAAAGCGATACAAAAGGTCAAGACGAGTTTAGAATTAATGGGTAAAAAAGCTGGTCCCTCAAGATTGCCCCGTTTACCTTTAAATGGATATGAGATTGAAGAGTTGAAAAAAGTTCTGAAAAATCTGGGAGTGATTTGACAAAAGGTCATTCAAATTTTGAGGAGGACAATATGCAAAAAATGCCAGCAAGTATATTCAATGATGTTCTGGGTCCTGTTATGAGAGGTCCATCAAGCTCACATGTTGCCGCTGCCGCAAGAATCGGATCTATAATTCGACAGTCCTTAAATGCTGATCCTATAAGTGTTGTTGTGGAATTTGATGTGAATGGTTCATTGGCTGAGTCATACCACGGCCATGGTTCTGATATTGGATTTGCCAGCGGCATTCTAGGGATGGCGCTGACAGACAGATCGGTACAAAACGCATGTGAAATTGCAAAACAGCGGGGAATTGACATTCAATTTAACGTTTCAGATTATGGCGCGACACATCCCAACAACTATCGCATCAAGGTATATGATAAATATGGCAATGACCATCTCTGGGAAGCTATATCTGTTGGTGGCGGCATGATTGAAGTCTTTAAATTCGAAGAGTTTCCTGTTTCAATATGTGGCGATTTCTTTGAATTATTGATATTAGTCAATACAACAGAATCAAAGCTAAGTAGAATCCTTGAAAGCGTAAAAAATCTAGTTGGTGCTTACGAAGATGCTATCAGCATTAGCGGGCTTAACCATGGTCTTATCAACGTAAAAACAAAGACACAACCCGAGGATTCGATATTGGATAAGTTGTGCGAGTTATCGGAGACAGTTGAGCTCATTAAGCTTCAACCGATTTTGCCTACCCTTTCAAGCGCAAATTGCAAAGTGCCTTTTTCAACAGCATCCCAGCTATTGGAATTCGCTAAAAAAGACAATAGGCAGATGTGGGAGATGGCAGTGCTGTATGAAAGCATCAGGGGGAATACTTCAGAACAGGAAGTGCTGCGAAAGATGAATATCTTGATTGACATTATGGCGAATTCAGTGGAGGATGGACTGGCTGGAACGCATTATTCTGACCGGATCCTTGGACCGCAAGCACATAAAATTGATGAGGGAATCAAAAGTGGAATTCTGATTCCAAGCGATGTATTGAATCAAGTTATAAAATATATAACGGCAATCATGGAAGTGAAAAGCGCTATGGGAGTCATTGTAGCAGCACCAACTGCCGGTTCATGTGGTTGCCTGCCGGGCACATTGCTGGCAGTGGGTAAGTCTTTGGACATGGCACGGGAAGAGATCGTTCATGGAATGCTTGCTGCTGGATTGATTGGTGTTTTCATATCTGAAGGGGCAACATTCTCGGCAGAGGTGGCAGGATGCCAGGTCGAGTGTGGAGCGGGATCGGGAATGGCCGCGGCCGGTCTGGTTCAAATGTTTCACGGCACGGTGGAACAATGCATTGACGCCGCTTCCATTGCATTGCAGAATGTTACTGGATTGGCATGCGATCCGGTAGCTAATAGGGTGGAGGTACCCTGCCTGGGGAAAAATATAATGGGTGGGTCAAATGCAATTGTGAGCGCCAATATGGCTTTGGCAGGTTTTGATAAGGTGATTCCTTTGGATGAGACCATAGGTGCGATCTATGATATTGGACGCAAGCTGCCGTTGGAGCTGAGATGCACCTTCGGAGGGCTTGGGAAAACAAATACATCCATTGAGATCCATAAACGCTTGCTGTAATTTGGAGAGATTAAATACCCTTTAGAAATAGTCCGTCTAGAGCGGATTCCACATCTTCGAGGTGTTTATCATAGAGCTTCACTGCCTTCCTAAAATCTTTGTTTTCAATGTTTTGAACAATCGATTCAAAAACTTTGATGGTGTTGGATTGAGTCACCAAGCTTGTTGAAGCGAAATAATCCTGGTACTCATTGATTTTTTCAAGCAATATTTTTTCGATCTCAAAGTAAACAATATTATGGGAGGCTTTTGCAATAGACAGATGAAAATCCAAATCAGCTTTATATAACACGCTCACATCTTCGGTTTTGGCTATTATTTCTATATTATGTTTCATCTGTTGAATATCCTCAGCGGTTGCTCTTTTTGCCGCAAGTTGAATAATATTTCTTTCAATATTTAGTCTAACCTCCATGAGATCATGGATTGAAGCGATTTGGAGAATATTGTCGAATTTTTCGCTAGTTGAGTTATTTTCTTTATGTTTAGCGGATATGAAAGTGCCCTTTCTTTCTTTTGTTTCCACATACCCCATTGTTGTTAGGAGTTTGACACCTTCTCTCACGGAAGAACGACTGATTCCCATTGCTTTGACCAGATTTCTTTCCGAGGGAAGTTTATCACCAACGGCATAGGTTTCATCTTCGATTCTGCTGATAATTTCTTTAGCGACTTTTAAAGGATTGCTTGTTTCAGATCGGTTCATCAAATCACCTTTTCTCTATAGGATATTAATAGTATATTTAAAAACTCAACAAAATGGAATAGTAATATTAAATTATTTTCAAATAATCTAGGAGGAAGATAATATGTTTCATGATGCAAGGATTATTGAAGTTGATCTCACATCCGGCACGATCAATAATAAAACCGTGCCAGGTGAAATCTACAGGCTGTATCCAGGGGGTTCGGCATTGGGCCTCTATCTGATGATGCAGGATTATATAATTGGCACAGATGCACTCGATCCTGGCAATATACTTGTCTTCAGCGTGTCACCACTGACAGGTCTTCCCATCAGTGGAATCAGCAGGATGAATGTCACTGCCAGGAGTCCTCTTACCGGTACAGCTGGCGACAGTCAAAGCGGAGGATATATTGGATCCTATCTAAAAATGAATGGCTGGGATGCGGTTGTCTTCAAAGGCAAGTCTCAAAATCCAGTCTATCTGATCATTGATGGCGAAAAGGCAGAACTTAAAGACGCCTCCCATCTCTGGGGCAAGGTTACGGGTGAGGTGGAAACTGCGATTAAAGAAGAGATAGGAGACAAGAACATCGAAATCGCCCAGATCGGTCCAGCGGGAGAGAATCTCGTCAAGTTTGCCTGCATCATAAATAAATGCAGCAGGGCCAACGGCCGAAACGGCATGGGCGCTGTTATGGGTTCCAAGAATTTGAAGGCTATGGTGGTCAAAAAAGGTCGACCTATGGCAGCGGCAGATCCAGATGCCTTCATAGCGCTGGCTCGAAGCGCCAGCAAGCGTTTAGGGGAAAACGAAGCCGTCGCGGGTCTGGGTTTGAATGGAACAGACGGCGACCTTGAGGGATTCAGCGAGGCTGGATTTTTACCGACTTTCAATTGGAAAACCGGCCACTTTCCAGAAGGTGCCGGCAACATCACTGGAACCACTATGTATGACAGTGTTCTCAAGGAAAGGGATACCTGTTATGCCTGTGCGGTGCGTTGCAAACGCGTTGTTGAAATACCCGGGCGTGTTGATCCGATTTATGGCGGTCCAGAATATGAGACCTGTGCGGCACTCGGTTCCTACTGTGGCGTGACGGATCTTGCGGATGTCTGTGAAGCCAATATGCTCTGCAATATGTACGGTCTCGATACCATTTCCTGCGGCGCAACCATCTCTTTTGCCATGGAGTGTTTTGAGGAGGGTCTGTTAAAAACGGAACTGACCGATGGACTCGATCTAAAATTTGGAAATGGGGCAGTGGTCAATCAACTGGTGAGAAAGATTGCACTGCGTGACGGTCTCGGGGATTTATTGGCAGAGGGTAGCGCGAGAGCAGCTGATAAAATTGGTGGCGGTGCTGACAAATTCAGCATGTCCGTCAAGAAGCAGGAACTACCTGCTCATATGCCACAATACAAACCTTCCGTTGGATTGATTTATGCGGTCAACCCATTTGGTGCGGATCATCAGTCCAGTGAGCACGACGTGTTCCTTGTCATGCCATCTGATAGCCGAGAGCGCCAGCGTCTCAGTAAATTAGGCATCTGGAAGGGCTATGACAATCCCTATGAACTTGACGCTGAGAAGGTTCGCTTTGCTCAGGATACACAGAAATATTTTTCTGTTCTTGACTCTCTAGGATTATGCCAGTTTGTATGGGGTCCCTCATGGGAACTCTACGGACCGGATGATCTTCTAGAGCTTTGTCGTTCTGGTGTTGGATGGGGAACATCCCTTTACGAGCTGATGTTGATCGGTGAGCGCAGAATCAACATGATGCGAAAGTTTAATGCACGGGAGGGATTCACTTCGGCTGATGACACCTTGCCAGATCGTCTTTTTAAACCATTTGATGATGGTCCTGCAAAAGGCATATATCTTGACCGGGAGGCTTTTGAAACAGGCAAGAAGCTATACTACGAAATGGCGGGCTGGGATCCGGAAATGGGAAATCCCACTGAAGGAACGCTAAAGAGATTATCTTTAGATTGGCTCTTGTAATTGCTGATATTTTGAGGAAGTCGTTAATAAGGAGAATTTAATTATGACGTGTCCTGAAATGATCCGGATTTCCATTAACAATAAAATAGTTGAAATTAAGTACAACTCTTCAATTAGTGATCTGTTAAAACTTGCCGGATATCCACAGAATGTTGCTGTTTTCGTCAATAACAAGCAGCTGATGATGAAAGACTATTTGACTTATTCTATAAAGGACACCGATCATATTACTGTTTTTAGGCCATTAGGTGGTGGATAGAGTTCAGGAGATAATACGTTTTCAAGGTAATAACATATCATAAAACAATTAACTAGTAGTAATTTTATACAGCAATGAGTTGGTAAAAAAGAAGTTAAATTTTTATAAACTAACAACATAAGATTTTTATGCCTTGATTTTAAATTTTCTATGTGATAAAATTTATTTAAAGCTGGTCAGACCAATAAACTCACATATGAAGAATTTTTAGTTATATTAGGATTTGAACTCTAAAGAAGAACACTGAGAAGTAATGGTGAATTTGAAAATATAACACAATGTAGAATATTAGGATTTTAATAATATTTTAAAAACGTCACTTAAATTTTACGTTAACAATTTAACAATAGTTTTGAAGTCAGAAACCATAAAAGGTTCCTCTCAAGTTTATAGATAAAAAAAATAATACTACAAATAACATTCTTTATTAGCTATACTTCATCGATTTATATATCAAAAAGGGGGGGGTGTTGCAATTTCAATATATAGAAAGGTGGTAATTAAGCGAGATGTAGAGTTTTGCAACATGCTAATTTAAAATATCAATGAGGAGGTTATTTGTTCAATCTAGTTATTAAATTTATACAATACTACAAAATGGAGGAAAAATTTGATGAGTAAAAGAATAATAAGCATCTTAAGTATTATTTTAATTTTATCCATGTTATTGTCAGCATGTGGAGGTAACAATACGGGTATAGAGAGTACGCCTGCGGGAAATACCGATCCGACAGTAGAAATTGCTGTAAGAGATGATTTAAACTTTGCGCTAGTGGCAGAGCCAAAAACATTAAACCCATCTTTAGCTAACAATTTGGTGGACTACGCGGTTTTTCATCAAATATTTAACTATTTAATCGATTTGAAAACAGATTCGACTATGGTACCTGGTCTAGCTGAGAGTTGGGAATATTCGGAAGATGGATCAGAAATAACTTTTCATTTAAGAAAAGGAGTTAAATTTCACAATGGAGATACCATGAACGCAGAGGACGTTGCATTTAGTCTAAATAATGCAATCGGATCAGCGGCTACAAAAAATGTAACTTCAATGATGGATTCTGCTGAGGTGATAGATGAAAATACAGTTTTATTAAAATTAAAGTATCCATTTGGAGCTATAGAATTTTGTATAGCAGCATCTCAAATGGGAATAGTTAATAAAAAAGCATATGAAGCGGATCCAGATGGTTTTGGAAGAAATCCTGTAGGAACCGGTCCTTATAAATTCGTAGACTGGAAAGGCGGCGACAGGATAGTATTAGAAAGATTTGATGATTATTATAAAGGACCGGCAGTGATAAAGGATGTTACTTTTATAATAATGACAGATAGTAGTACAGCAGTTTTGGCACTTGAAAAAGGCGAAGTAGATATAATAGATACTCCACCTAGAACCGAAAAACAATATTTATTAACGCAACCACAACTTAAATACTATGATACTGAAATAGCAGCTACCGCCTTTATAGCATTTAACCACGAAGATGAATATTTTAGCAATGCAAAAGTAAGACAAGCGGTAGCGCATAGTATTAATAAAGAAACCTTGATTATGGGAGCACTTGAAGGAGATGGAACCCCATTAGAAACACCAATGGCTGTAAATGTATTTGGATGGCCTGAAGATTTTAAATTTTGGGAATATGATGTTGAAAAAGCTAAAGCATTATTGGCTGAAGCTGGTTATCCAGATGGATTCACAATAACATTAAAAACCACAGAATCCCCCACATATTCTAAGCCAACAGAAGTAATACAAGACCAATTGAAACAAATAGGAATTACAGCAAATATAGAAAAACTGGAAAGGGGAGCGTTTTGGGATTCTCTTCTAACTAAACGTGACTATGGAATGGGTATGGCTGCATGGAGTGTGGTTTATCCGGATGCTGACCATATATATGCAACTTTTCATAGTGATATGATAACTACAGGATTAAATTACATGAATTATAATAATAAAGATTTAGATGCTCTTCTTGATGAAGGTAGAACATCAACAGATCCAGAAAGAAGAAAAGTGATTTATAGAGAAATCTGTGAGCTTTTTAAAGAGAATTCTGTTATGGTACCATTATATACATATATGTCACCTATAGCAGCTGATAAAAACTTAAAAGGTGTTTTGCCTAGCCCAACAAACAGAATGTTTGTATACGATTATTACTGGGAGAATTAAAACGCAGAGTTAAAACTAAATAGTAGAAAAGAGATTTATACCTGCTTTGGTCTGTACAGTCCAAAGCAGGTATAAATAAATGCCTTATAAACATGGAGGAAAAAATTGGTTCGATATATTGGTAAAAGAATTTTAATGATGATACCGGTAATTCTAGGTATATCCTTTATAATATTTACAATAATGAACTTCACACCAGGCGACCCTGCTAGATTAGTATTAGGAGAAACTGCCACATATGAAGAAATAGAAACATGGAGAGAAAATGAAGGGTTGAATGATAATTTTTTTGTTAGATATGGAAGATATATCAAGAATGCATTACAAGGAGATTTCGGGATTACTTATACTACAAATATTTCTGTAACTAAAGAATTGGGAGATAGGCTGCCAAGCACAATGAAACTAGCCTTTGGTTCAGTTGTGTTGATGGTATCTCTTGGAGTGCCAATTGGAATCATATCTGCAGTAAAACAATATTCATTAATTGATAGAATAAGTCTTGTTACGGCACTTCTATTGACATCGATGCCAGCATTTTGGTTAGGGCTTATGCTAATATTATTTTTTTCTCTCAGACTTGGATGGTTTCCAGCAACAGGGATAGCGACTTGGAAAAACTATATCTTACCTTGTTCAACATTAGCAGCTGCAATGATGGCCTCATTAGTAAGGATGACAAGATCAAATATGCTTGAAGTAATAAAACAGGACTATATAAGAACAGCAAGAGCTAAAGGTTCTAGAGAAATGGTAGTTATATATAAACATGCTTTAAGGAATGCATTATTACCGATAATAACAATAATAGGTTTAAATTTTGGGTCGCTTTTAGGTGGAACGGTGATAATAGAAAGTGTATTTGCTATGCCTGGAATTGGAACGCTGACATTAAACGCAATAAGGATGAAAGACACACCTATGGTAATGGCAAATGTATTATTTATAGCATTATTAGCAGGTTTCATAAATTTAACAGTAGATATATTATATGCATTTGTTGATCCTAGGATAAGGGCACAATATGCAAAAAACTAGC
>JAUYTY010000167.1 GCA_030694905.1 Eubacteriales bacterium
CAGTAACTTCCTCTACCATGTAATCCTGATCTTGCCACTGTATGATTTGACCGGCACTTTTCGCACTTGCCAGTAATTTAAGATTTTTAACCGGGAAGTTTCTTTCTGCCAGAACATTCAGCATTTCTTCACCAACTGCTCCGGTAGCCCCAAGAATTCCTAAATTTATACGCTTCATATGCTCCTCCAAATATGTTAATCTTACTAATTTAAAAGCTATTATAACACGATTGGAAAAAGAAGCAAACATTTTTTTGCTTTGATATGCGGACAAATGTTTTCCTAATAAACACATTTGTTATCCAGGGACTCTACAGTGCTTATCTCCCACTTATCAACAGGGTTCTTGGATTCAGATGGCGTTTCATACGCCATCTGAACCTTAGAAACCGTTATCCAGGGAGTCTTAGCACTGTCAGTCATCGGATGGAAGTGGGAGTCTTAGCACTATTAGTTATCGGAAATATCTCTAACAACCTTCCAGATACCATTTTCCTTAATCATACGCCACTCTGCTTCAGTGGACTCTATATAGGACGGCTCATTGTTTTCAGTATTCCTATATTTGTAAAATATCGAAACCACTGCCTCGGATTCAGAAACTATCGTGTGGCTATAAACTTCGTAGTCAATCAGTTCCAGATTGTCGCTTGTCATTTGATGGTAAAAATCATCAAAATTATCTGATCTGTCTGCCAATGGTGTCAGCAAGAACATTCTGCTATATATTTCATTCCTTTCACTTCTAAAATATTGCAGCATAGTATCTGAAGGAGTCCTCGCAGTCAGATCCTTTTCTCCCGTGTCCAATGGATAGCTGGTTGTCTTTTCTTTCTCTGTAGGCAAATATGCTCTTGGATCATAGACGTTTGATGGATTCCAAATCATGTAACCATCAATACCCAGTTCCTTGGCGGCAATGATTTGTTGGCGGACCTCATTATATCCATAATAAATGTATCCTTGCACCCAGGTTGCTGTGAAATCCTGAAGCCAAGGTCTAATATCCGCAGGATTGGCAATGGCCGCATTCTTTTCTATCGCCTCCATCATCGAGCCTCTGATGACACCGTAGGGATGGGCATCCGGCACCTCAAATCCATACCAGTTTGCTCCGTAATGACTTGGATATACCATAGGACATATGACATCGGTATGAGGTGAGATTTCAAGCCATGTTTGGCCTATGTCCTCGGGTCTGTCAGCCCAAGTTCTCGTTATGATGCCAAATACATCCGCTGCGGTTGTAACGTTGTACTCCCTCAATATTTCTTGTGAATACTCTAAAAACTCACCGATTGCCACGTCTTTTGCTTTACCGTCTCTTCCCGGGAATGTAGTGATTGCATTGTATGCAACCGCATTATCCGGAAATCTTACATAATCAAACTGGATTTCCTTAAAACCCATCAAAGCGGCTTCCTTGGCTATGGCTATATTGTAATCCCAAATATATTTATCAAATGGATTGACCCATGGTGTACCGCTGTAATCATGCCAGACTCCTCCATTGCTAAGCTGTATGGAGTGCTCCGGCCTTGCGTAAGCAAAATTCATATCTTTAAAGGTTACTATCCTTGCTATTGGATAAATGTCATACTCTTCCAATACAGACATCAGCTCTTTCACATCTTTAATTCTTGCGTATCTGTCTGCTTCCACTTCCTTGACCAACTCTATTGAGCTTTCATAAGTCAATAGGCCACTGTCATCTTTTACGTCAATTACAACTGCATTTATTTCAGTCGATGCGGCAATACCAATTATTTTTTCCAATGTGTTCAAATCACCCAATTTAGAGCTAAGTCTGTTGATTGTGGCTGTATCATTGATTTTCAGAGCATCAATATAATCTATATATATCTGAACCTTTTCTCTATCCACCGGCCTGCCCGCTGTGCTTCCTGTCATAAACAAGCCTTTGGCTGTAAATCTAATGGCTTCTTCTTCCTCACCAATAGCAGGCAAAGGGACATAGAACTCTCCTAATTCTTCCTTTCTGAACAATTCCAAAGCCTCTCGTTCCTTAATTGCCTTTTCAAGCTCAATACGTGCTTTCTCTTCTTCTGACAATTCCGGTTCGGTTGTAGTTGTCGGTTCCTCAGTACCGGTAGTTTCTGTGGGGTTTTCTATGTCTGTAGTTTTGTCGCCATTAAATGAGCAGGATGATAGTATCACCACTACAGAAAGTAAAAACAGTAATGTTAAAAACCTTTTCTTCATAAATACTCCTTAGGTATGAAATTATTACATTGATTATATCATAATGGCCATCAGTTTAAACCCATTTATTTACTATTAACAATAATTAATGATGCTAGCTTATCAAAATTCACTATCATTTTTTCTTTTTTCTTTCTATCAATCCACTCATATGAATCATCATCTGAGTTCTTGCCAATAATGATTATGAATGGCGACCCGATGGATTCTCCCTCTCTTATTTTAAAGCCAATTCCCATTGTTCTGTCATCTATATAAATCCCATGATCCGTGGTGTATTCCAACAGCATTTCAACTTTTGCCCTTATCCGATCAGTTGTTTCAACTAAAATCACGTAAAATCTGCATGGAGCGATTGACAGGGGAAGAATGAAGTCTCCATCAACTGAGTTTTTCTCTACAATAATCGCCATTAGTTCATGCAAGTCTATCTGTGCATAGGTTGTTTCAAGGGTTGCATTGTTTAATGATTGAGTTTTTACAATATTAAAGAGATCCAAAACCATTGTTTGTGCCGTAAGTTCATATACATCGCTTTCATTCAATTCATCCATGTAACAAACGGAGATATCCATCACGTCATCACAGAAAAAATCAACTCCATAATTCATATTCACCAGATGATGTCCATCCCTATTGGCACCAGTTACCATATTGGAAACATATGTTGCTTCAATGTCGACAATGGTTGCTACGCCATAAAGTCCCACTGGACCAATAAAACCTGGAACACCTCCTGATGAAATAATATCATGGTCCCTTAAAGGGGTTATCCTATTAGGTAGTATTCCTAGTTTGTGTGCTAGTTTTTCTATGCTTAGATTTCTGTCACCTCTTAAAAACACCGCTGTTTTTTTTCCATTGCAGCTCAAAAGGACAGACTTTAAGAGTTTTCTCCTATCTACTCCAAGAAATTGCGATAAATCAGACATTGTTTTTATTCCAGGTGTAGCCACAATGCTATGCTGGAGCCGCTCTTCATTGGAAACCATTGAATCGCGCATGCTATTCTCAATGTGTTTGCAAGAGTAATAATGACCGTTTTGTTGATCATGCAAACTCTCAAGAGTATTCCATTCGGTTGTTGTCGCAAGAAACATGCCTGCTCCGTTTGATTTGAATACTCTCACAATATCTAAGTTCCAGTTGTCATATAAACGTTTTAAATCCTCCATTAACGCAACAACTTTTTTTTGTTTTGCTTGATTATCAATATCAGCAATCATGATTGCCAGTTCTTTGGTTTCATAACTGTTAAGCAACTCCCTATTAGGTTTGAGAATATTCTTAAGCCTCGGTCTGCATTCATAAAGCCTCACAGGAAACTGTCTGTATGAAGTGATGTTGGTTCGAATCATCTCTAGAAATTCATGATATGGGTCATCAGTCAAAAAAAATGATTTTCTATCCCTATCTGCTGTTAGAAATTTGTTTTCATCCTCATATTGCTGCTTTAGATTCAAGATAGGTGTATGAATTTTCTGAAAAGCATACTGCTTCAATACTGTTTCCATCTCTTGAATGATATGATCTAAAAAAGAACTGCCCAAGGGGTTCAGAAAATAAACACCTCTGGAAGACTTGCCAATAAAACCACCTTTTAAAAGAAGCTGCCCGCTCCTTGTCTCAACGGTGTCGGGCAACTGTTTTTTTGTGTTGAAATACATTTTAGAAATATACAAAAGATCACCTGCTTAGTACGCTCTGGCTATATAAACCATGTGTTTTGCTTCTTTGTCGCAAAAATGACATATGTTGCTCAAATTCTCCTGCTGAAATGGTATGCAGCGTATGCTCGCTCCTGTTTCCTGTTTCAGTTTGTCCTCACATTCCCTGCACCCGCACCACATTGCTTTTGTAAAACCCTTCTTGGCTTCATTGCTGCTTTTATAATCTTCATAATTGGTAATGGTATGTGTATTCTCTTCTCTGTGCTTCAATGCTTTTTTCAGCATATCTCCCTGCATGCTCTCAAGAATTTCATTTATCTTTTCAGCAAATCCATCAAACGAAACAATTTCTTTTTCAAGGGTATCTCTTCGCACAACCATGGCCTGATTGTTCTCTATGTCTCTTGGACCTATTTCGATTCTTATTGGATATCCTTTCATTTCATATTGATTGAATTTCCAGCCTGGCGATTCTTTTGTGTCATCATCCAGTTCAACCCTAATACCTTGTTCTTTTAAGGACTTAAAAAGCTCCTCAGCTTTTTCCAGAACGCCAAACTTTTTCATGGCTATGGGAATTATCACAGCCTGAACAGGTGCGATTCTTGGTGGCAGCACCAAACCTCGGTTGTCACCATGCACCATAATCAATCCACCAATAAGCCTGGTAGATATTCCCCATGATGTGTGGTATGGATTGTGCTCCTTGTTGTCACGTCCCAGAAATTTGATTTCAAATGCTTTGGTGAAGTGCTGTCCGAGATTATGGGACGTACCTGCCTGTAAAGCCTGACCATCGTGCATAAGCGCCTCCATTGTATAGGTGGATTCAGCGCCTGCAAATTTTTCCTTATCGCTTTTTTTCCCGACTACGACTGGCATAGCCAACAGATCTTCAGCCACCTGTCTATAGATATCAAGGATCTTTAAAGTCTCTTCCTGTGCCTCATCATAGGTTTCGTGCAATGTGTGTCCTTCCTGCCATAAAAACTCAGATGTTCTTAAGAATGGTCTTGTCGTTTTCTCCCACCTTACAACAGAGCACCACTGATTATAAAGATAGGGCAGGTCTCTATATGAATTTAGCCATTTGCTGTACATATGGCAAATGATAGTTTCAGAAGTTGGCCTGACACATAATCTCTCAGCTAACTCTTCTGACCCACCGTGGGTAACCCATGCAACTTCAGGCGCAAATCCTTCTACATGCTCTTTTTCTTTGTTCAGCAAGCTTTCAGGTATAAGAAGTGGAAAGTACATGTTCTTATGACCTGTTGCCTTGAATTTTTCATCCGCAAATGCCTGAATCCCTTCCCATAAGGCATAACCGTAAGGTCTGATAACCATAAATCCTTTAACGGGCGAGTAATCCACAAGCTCATTCTTCAAAATGACATCTGTGTACCATCTCGGAAAATCAACCTCCATTGGGGTAATCTCTTTCACAAAATCCTTATTTTCTCCCATTCTGTTTTCCTCTCTTATTTTTATTATCAACAAAAAAAACCGTCACTTGCATTGCAAGAGACGGATATCCGCGGTACCACTCTAATTACTGTATGAACAGTCACTCAAAAATATAACGGTTTGAACCGTTCAGGTTATTGGCCTGAAAGCTCAGAGTCAGGTTCAATGCCACATGATACAGGAATTCTCACCATCCATTCCCTCTCTTCAGAGATGCGACATCTACTATTCTCTTCATAGCTACATTATTAGCCTAAATTTTACTAAATTATTCTTTTTTTGTCAAGAGAACAATGCACTGAGCAGCGATACCTTCTTCTCTTCCAATAAATCCTAATTTCTCTGTTGTAGTCGCTTTAATATTCAATTGATTTGCATTGATGCCAAGAATGTCGCATAAATTTAGTTTTATTTCATTTTTGAAGCTGCTGATTTTTGGTTTCTCAGCAATAATCACTGTGTCAATATTTTCTATCTCGTATTGGTTTTTTTTCATCAATGATATGACCCTTTTAAGTAATATAAGACTTGATATTCCTTTGTAGGTTTGATCAAAATCGGGAAAAAGCATCCCGATATCCCCCTCTGCCATGGCACCCAATATTGCATCGATAATGGCATGAGTCAGAACGTCAGCATCTGAATGTCCCAGCAATCCCTTTTCATGCGGTATTTTTACACCGCCCAATATAAAGTCCCTGCCTTCAATCAATCTGTGTACATCATATCCTATACCAACTCTCATACCGCGCCTCTTTTTTTAACCAGGTACTCTGCATATTCCAGATCTTTTCTGCTTGTTATTTTAATATTGATATCGTTATTCTCGCAGACGTGGACCTTATGACCAAAATACTCCAGAATCGACGATTCATCAGTAAAAGTATTCTCTGTTCTTAATGCTTTTTCCATGCACGACATCAAAAGGTTATAATCAAAGCACTGTGGTGTCTCAGCATTCCATAACACCTTGCGATCCATAGTCTGAACAATTTCATTGTTTCTGACAATTTTTATGGTATCTACTGTTTTTGAGCAGACGACAACGGCCTTCTTCTCAATACACATTTGAATTGCATCAAATATGACTGATGTTGATATGAAAGGTCTGACGCCATCATGTATTAGGACATATTCCGTACTGGGATCCAGGCTCATTAATCCGTTGTGGACAGAGGCTGTCCTGGTTGAACCGCCAGTCACAGCAACAACCTTTGCACTCATGTTTTCTTTTTCAATGATTTCTTTTCTGACAAAGTCAATTCCGTCTCTATCCGATATGACGATTATCTTCTGGATTTCGTCAATCTTGTAGAACTTTTCTATGGTATGCTGTATGATTGGTTTGTCCATCAACATCAAGTATTGTTTTTTTGTGTCAGTACCCATTCTGTTTCCGCTTCCCGCGGCTGCAATAATTACACTAATGTTTCTGTCCATATTTACCTCTACCAAAAAGGATTTTGGAAATCCAAAATCCTTATTTTGCTTATTTTTGTTTGGGTTTGGCAAAAATCATTCTGCCTGCCGCTGTTTGAAGCACACTTGTAACAATAACATCCAGAGTGTCCCCAATAAACCTCCTGCCACCTTCCACTACAATCATAGTGCCATCATCAAGATAAGCAAGCCCCTGTCCGGATTCTTTGCCATCCTTGATCACCTGTATAACCATCTCTTCGCCTGGCAAAACAACCGGCTTGACAGCATTGGCCAGTTCATTGATGTTTAAGACTTGGACACCTTGAAATTCAGCTACTTTATTAAGATTGTAGTCGTTTGTGAGCACAACACCTTCAAGATATACAGCCAATTTTAGCAATTTTGCATCCACTTCATTGGTGTCGGTAAAATCCTTGCTCTCAATTCTAACATCGATGATTTGTTCGTTTTGCAATTTGTTCAGTATATCCAAGCCTCTTCTTCCTCTGTTTCTTTTCAAACCGTCTGAGGAATCAGCGATGTGCTGCAGCTCTTGAAGCACAAACTCAGGTATCACCAGCGTTCCTTCAATAAATCCTGTCTTGCATATGTCAGCAATTCTACCATCAATGATAACGCTGGTATCTAAAATCTTGCATGGTGACTTTCCCCTTGTCTTACTGTTTTTTACGTTTTTCGATCCTATATTGATTCTATTGCCAATTGAAGAAGCAATCTCATCTCTTTTTCTGGTTGCTACAGTGATGCCCAGATAGCCGAACAGAAGATAAATAAATGCAGATATAGCCGTTCCTAAATAGGGAACGTTAAGATTGTATAAAGGCTGGCTCAGCAAAAAAGCAATAACCAAACCTAATATCAACCCGACAGCTCCTGTTATAATATCATTTGTCTGCAGCTCTACCAATTCATTTTCAAATAAGTTGCTTATTTTTGCACCGATTCTTTTTACTATCGGTGTCAGTAAGAATAGTAATAAACCAAATATAATTCCGAAAATAGTATAAATAACAACATTGTTCAAATTAATTTTATCGAGTAAGCCAAAGTTGTCCATCACTGCGGCAATTCCAACACCAAACAAAACGCCGATTAGGGTAACAATAGCTCTCATGATTTTATTGATCATATCCCCACCTCCTTTCCTACTCTTAACTGTATCACAAATATTGATTCAAAACCATAAAAAAATATATCTATTTTCAAATTATAATAAATATATTTTTTCTATATTTAATTGTACTTATTAATAAAGAAAACAAAAAAACATTTCGTCTTAATTCTTATCCATCAGGCCTTCTATTTTTTTATTCATATAATCAGGTGTGCTTCCATCAGCAAGAATGAGTTCACTGACCAAAATCTGCTTTGCATTGTTCAGCATTTTCTTTTCTCCGGTTGAAAGTCCTTTCAAGCTGTCTCTGAAAGAAAGGTTTCTTACAATTCTGGCTATCTCGTAAATGTCTCCACTTTTCATCCTGTCCATATTTGATCTGTATCTTTTATTCCAATTCATTTCCGTTATTTTCGAGTCCTGCTCCAACACCCTATAAACGTTTTCAACTTCCTGATTATCTATTATATCCCTGACTCCTATGCTTTCAGCATTGTCAACAGGAACCATCAGCTTCATATCACCACAAGGCATGGCTATAACATAATACTTTTTCTTTTCTCCCAGCACTTCTTTTTCTTCGATAGCTTCTATGATACCAGCACCATGCATAGGGTATACTATTTTATCGCCTAAATTATACATTTCATTACCTCCAAAGGTAATTATAACACACTATATCCTTGGAGTCAACGGAGTTAAATTAATAATTTTATCACCATGAAAACGTTTTGTCAACCATGTAATTGATTTTTTTAAATTTTTTGTGTAAGTGTACAATACATATGTGACAAAAAAGAATAAAAAATGAAAGGGACTCTGTTATAATGTTAATCACGACAAAAACAAACATAACGGAGGAAACCCCTTTCATGAAGTCTATTGTAACAGAAGAAATGCGTTTTAGGAAGAGAGTCTGTGATTATGCGATAAAACATAGCAATAATGCACTGGCAGCCAGAAGATATCACACAAGTCGACAGCAGGTGTATAGGTGGCTACAACGATACGATGGGACTGCACAATCATTAGGTTATAGAAGCAGAAGGCCGAACACCCATCCCAAGGAACACAGCAATGAAGAATTGGATTTAATTAAAAAAACATATACCAGATATGGTTTTGAAGGACTGGCACAAGTCTATGTGGCGTGTCAGAAGAAAGGTTATGACAGAAGCTATGGATCGATGTGCAAGCAAATCCAGAAGCGGTATAAAAAGACAACACCAAAGAAAGACTACCCCAAAAGCACTTGGAAAGCCCAGGAAGTCACTTTTCCCGGTGAGAAAGTACAGATTGATATCAAGTATGTCCCATTAGAATGCATAGGGTTCAATAGCCATGGGATCAGATACTATCAAATTACGGCAATAGATGAGTATTCAAGAAGAAGGGTATTGGAGATTGTAGACGAAAAGAGCGTGACGCATACCAGTCGATTCATGAAAAGCTTGGAAGAGAAAATGGGTTTTAAGATCAAAACCGCTCAGACGGACAATGGGTCAGAGTTTACGAATTCAGAGGAAAAGAGCAGAAGAAGTGTATTTGAGAGAGTGTTGGAGAGGTTGGGAATCAAACATGTCAAAACCAGACCCTATTCGCCATGGCAGAATGGGAAAGTAGAAAGAAGTCATCGAATAGATGGCCATATGTTTTACAAAAGACGACGTTTTAAAAGCTATCAGCAGATGATCACGAGTCATAAAAGGTATATGAACCGATACAATAACATAGCTAAAAGGGTATTGGGCTTTAAAAGTCCGAATGAAGTAGTAGATGCTTTTGATTGGCGTCAGCTGGCAGGATAGGTTTCTAAACTTAATACCGCATTTATTCCACGGTCCTCTTGACAATGAGCCTCTAATGGCATGTCTTCAGGCACCTGCGGCATCCTTCCATAAAACAAGGATGCCTGGCGTGGAAGCCTAACATGCCATCACTCATTATCAAGAGGCTTTCGCGGCATAAACGCTCCCGATATTATTATCCGGAGTGACGTATCTAAATATTATTACACGAGAATATTTAACAGGTCCGTGTCACATATGTTTGACGACTCTAGA
>JAUYTY010000175.1 GCA_030694905.1 Eubacteriales bacterium
ATCCGTTTTGCGACTGAAATTGCGGGAGTTCCAGAATTGGGGTCGATGGGACGAGGTGAGGAGATGGAAATTGGAACATATGTTCAACAAGCCATTACGTCCGAACTTTCTGGAAACATGATTGATATTTGCCCTGTGGGAGCCTTAACTTCAAAACCTTATAGTTTTCAAGGAAGATCATGGGAGCTCTCTCATACGCCCTCCATTGATGTGCTGGATGCGGTAGGAAGTGCAATTCGTATTGATACACGTGGAAGGGAAGTGATGCGCATTCTCCCGCGACAAAATGATAAGGTGAATGAAGATTGGATTTCAGATAAGACTCGCTTTGCTTGTGATGGCTTGAAATATCAACGGCTGGATCGTCCTTATGTTCGTGGAAAAGATGGTCGACTTCACGCTGTAACTTGGCCTGAAGCTTTTAACGTGATTGCCGGTCGTCTTCAACATGTCCCTGGGGATCATATTGCCGCCATCGCTGGAGATATGATGGATGCAGAGGCCATGGTTGCTCTAAAGGATTTGATGATGGCCCTGGGGTCGCCTCATATGGACTGTCGTCAAGAGGGAGTGAAAACTGGGGGTGGTCCTCGCTGTAGCTACCTCTTTAATACGACAATTGCTGGGATTGAGAGAGCCGATTTTTGTCTTTTGATTGGGACAAACCCTCGTTGGGAGGCGCCCCTGATCAATGCACGAATTCGAAAAAATTACCTTTTCACAGGCCTTCCTGTGGCGCTTATTGGTCATTTTCACGAGCAAGGATATCCTGTGGATCATCTGGGCAATGATCCTCTCCTTTTGGAAAAAATTATGAAAGGGAAACACCCAATTTGTGCGGCGCTAAAAGCTGCTAAAAATCCGATGATGATTGTGGGACAGGGAGCTTTAAAGCGAGAAGATGGAGATGTTATTCTTGGCCTTGCGCGGCAGATTGCGGATAAGTATGAGTTTGTCCATAAAACAAAATCTCAAAATTTCGAGCATTGGAATGGCTTTAACGTCTTGCAAACGGTGGCTAGTCGAGTGGGAGGACTTGATTTAGGCTTTCTTCCTGGTCCCAATGGCTATGCTGTAGGAGAAATAATCCAAGCCATACGGCGTAAAAAAATTGAAGTTCTTTATCTTTTGGGTGCGGATGAAATTGAGATGAAGCTCCTCAAATCAGCTTTTATTATTTATCAAGGTCATCATGGGGATCGAGGGGCAGCTATCGCAGATGTTGTTTTACCGGGAGCTGCTTATACTGAAAAGGATGGGACGTATGTTAATACGGAAGGACGGATTCAACGGGGTTTAAAAGCGGCGTCACCTCCTGGTGAAGCTAAAGAAGATTGGAAGATCATTAAAGCTCTTGCCGAAAGACTTGGTTTTGAATTGTCATACAAGACACTTGATGAAATACGTAAACGACTTGTTGAAATTAACCCTCTTTTTGATGAAGTTGACGGCGTTCAACGAACACAGTGGAGGGAATTTGGTCAAGAAGGGGTGCTTTGCTCAGATCCGTTTAGGCCGACGATTGAGAATTTTTATATGACTGACGTTATTTCTCGTCATTCTGTGACGATGGCAAGATGTACTCAGGAAATTTTAGCTGATAAGCAAAGGATTGTTTCCTATGATTAAGGCTGAATATTTTTGGAGTGAGGGCTTCTTTCCTGTTTTGTCTTTAGTTGGATATACTTTTCTCATCATTATTCCGTTGATTTTGGCAGTGGCGTATTTGACATATGCTGAAAGAAAAGTCATTGCTGCAATGCAACTTCGGGTTGGCCCTAATGTCGTGGGGTGGTTTGGTCTTTTGCAGCCCTTTGCCGATGGGTTAAAATTACTCCATAAAGAAACAATTATTCCAACTCGTTCTAACTCTTTGGTTTTTCTGGTTGCCCCCGTTCTCACATTTGCTCTCAGCCTTTCGGCTTGGGCCGTCATTCCTTTTGGGCCTGAGGGGGCAATTAGCAATATTAATGTAGGAATTCTCTACCTTTTTGCCATTTCGTCCTTAGGGGTTTATGGAATTATCATTGCAGGATGGGCGAGTAATTCTAAATATGCATTTTTAGGGGCCTTAAGATCAGCTGCGCAAATGGTATCTTATGAAGTTTCCATTGGTCTTGTCATTATTGCCGTGCTTCTTTCTGTTGGGTCTTTAAATTTATCGCAAATTGTTGAAGCTCAAAAAAATATTTGGTTTATTATTCCTCATCTCCCCATGGCGGTGATTTTTATGATATCGGCCTTAGCTGAAACGAATAGGGCTCCTTTTGATTTGCCAGAAGCAGAAGCTGAGCTTGTCTCAGGGTATAATGTTGAATACTCCTCTATGTCCTTTGCGCTTTTCTTCTTGGGCGAATATGCCAATATGATTTTGATGAGTGCGATGGGGAGCATTCTTTTTCTTGGGGGATGGCTTCCGCTTTTTCCTGTGGCTCCCTTCACTTGGGTGCCTGGAATTGTGTGGTTTGCCTTAAAAATATCTTTGTTTCTTTTCGTCTTTTTGTGGGTGCGAGCGACCTTTCCCCGGTATCGATACGATCAATTGATGCGTTTAGGATGGAAAATCTTCTTGCCC
>JAUYTY010000180.1 GCA_030694905.1 Eubacteriales bacterium
TTTAAAGGCGTGTCCAATTTCGATTTTTTATAGTTCACTGTGCAGTAGATCAACGGACTCAATACAGCCGGTATTTTCAATTTCTCATAGATTAGCCTTACTGAATCACCTTCATTGATCTCGATGTAGTTATCCTTGTCCAGCGCCTCAGCTTTAATGAATGGTGGTGGGTATACCTTTATTTTCAACGGCCTCACCTCTTATGGTTCTGAGAATTTCCTCAAAGTCTTTTTTATAGAATATCTTTGGTACCGGATAAGCTGGGTTTCCTTCCTTCTCAATTCGATCAGCCAAATATGGTATGTCTCTTTCCCTTATTTCAGGAATGTATTGAGGAATTCCCATAAGCATATTCATGTGACGTATTCGCCCGATAAAGACATCCGCCTGTTCTTTATCTGAGATGCTTTTATCCGCTATTCCGGTTTCTCTGGCAAGTCTCGCCAATTTTTTATAAGCTTTGCTCTTGGAGGCCTCAAGGATGTAAGGAAGCACTATTGCATTAGCCAATCCGTGGGGTAAATTATACAGCCCGCCCAGGTTGTGGGCTATTGCGTGGACATAGCCAATTGAAGCCCTGGTGAAGGCCCTGCCGGCATAATTGGATGCCACAAGCATTTCTTGTCTGAGTTCCAGATTCTTACCGTCTTCGTAGGACCTCTGAAGATTTTCAAATATTATTTTGATCGCATCAACAGCATATTTGTCAGTATAAGACGTCCCATTCCATCCTATATATGCTTCTATGGCGTGAGTCAAAGCATCCATACCCGTAGAGGCTGTCAATCCTTTAGGTAGACCTGTGAGAAGCTCAGGATCGAGACAATAAGCAGAGGGTATCAGTTTTGTGTCATTGATCGCGAATTTCTCATGTGTATTCTCATTTGTGATCACTGCTGCAACTGTGACTTCAGACCCTGTTCCCGCAGTCGTCGGTATGGCGACCAGATAGGGCAATCTTCTTCTGATTTTAAACAGACCTTTCATGCTGTATACATCTTTTCTATTTGTAATCTTAGCAGCTATTATTTTAGCGCAGTCAATCGATGATCCACCTCCGAATGCAATAACCGAATCGCACTTGTTTTCCCTATAAAACTTCACGCCTTCCTCGATGTTGCCGATGGTCGGGTTGGGTTGCACACCATTAAAAATGACATAATCAACTTTGTTGGCACGAAGCGATTCAATCAATCCGTCAATGATGTTCATTCTGATCAACATCTTATCGGTAACAATCAAGGGCTTTTTACAGTTATTTTTCAGCATCAGTTCATATACTCCTGATGACAGACCTTTGCCTGACAATATTTCCGGTTCAGGAAATGGTAGGACACGTACTATCACCTTAAATGCAATGTGTCTGATTCTAATTATAGCTTTGTTCATTTCTTCACCTTTTATTCATATTTTTAATCAACAGGGTTCTGAAACCGTTATCCAAGCGCTGTTAGTCATCGGATAAACGTACCATTATTATAGTCATCAAATGCCTGTCTGAGGTCTTCCTTGGTGCTCATTACGATTGGCCCACCCCAATGAATCGGTTCGTTTATAGGTTCTCCTGAAAACAGCAACACTTTCGCGTCTGATTTACCTGCAATTTCAACCAGGTTACCCTCACCCAAAATCACAGCGTGATGACTCTCCACTTCTTTTTCATCTTCAGGCATAAAAATACTGCCTTCATAAACATATAGAATTACTTTTTTATTATCTATTACGTTGTATTTAAAAACGGAACCTTTTTTTAGGGAGACATCAAAATAGTTGCATTCCACTATCAAATCCTGTACAGGTCCTGTGGCATCCATGAACTTTCCTGCCAATACCTTCACCATAATACCATTTTTCAAATAAACCTCAGGAATCTCCTTGGATTTTACCTCTCTATAACGAGGGTCCATCATTTTTTCAGACGCAGGCAAGTTGACCCAAAGCTGGAAACCAGCCATCCCATCAGTCCCCCCTTGGGGCATCTCCTGATGAATGATGCCATTTCCGGCAGTCATCCATTGAACATCTCCGGTTTCTATGATACCGGCATTTCCCATACTGTCTCCATGCTCTACTGAGCCTTTGAGCATATATGTGACTGTCTCAATTCCTCTATGGGGATGCCAGGGAAAGCCTGCCATATAATCATCAGGGTTGTCTGAACCAAAATGATCAAACAGCAAGAACGGGTCGAAATCAGGTATCTCATTGTACCCGAATACCCGTCTCAATTTAACCCCCGCGCCATCCGAAGTTGGTCGTGCTTTAACGATTCTTAGAATTTTTTTTATTTTCAAACCAGCCACCCCTTAAATTTATTAATTGTTGTATACACTTCATTCTATCATTTTAAATAATAGTATTCAATGAATGAATCATTATGTTATAATAATCAACAGGGTTCTTGGGTTCAGGTGGTGTTTCAAACGCCATCTGAACCTTAGAAACCGTTATCGAGGGACTCTACAGTGCTTATCTCCCACTTATCAACAGGGTTCTTGGATTCAGTTGGCGTTTCATA
>JAUYTY010000181.1 GCA_030694905.1 Eubacteriales bacterium
CTTCGTCATCTGAAATAATATCTACCATCCGACCATTTTCATGAATGCTCAATGATATTCCACCACCCATATGAACGACTAAGATATTCATATCACTATACTCTCTTCCATATTCTTTTGCTGCTTTTATAGCCATTGCCCTCGAATTCAATGCATGGCTTGTGCTTATTCTAGGTAGTACAGGCATCCCGGATATACGTGCTATAGGTGTCAATTCATCAACTTTAACCGAATCATAGATATAGGCTGGCTTTTCAATTGATGATGCTATTTCAAAAGCAATTAGGGCGCCAAGATTTGATGCATGCTCCATAAGTGGTCTATGTTTCAATCTATCTATCATTAACTCATTCACTCTGTATGCTCCGGATTTTACCGGAGGCAACATCCCACCTCTGCCAACAATAGCATCAAGCGTTTTTATTTCATATCCAGATTCCTCCAGAGTATTCATCACTACATTCTTTCTCATTGCTAACTGATCAACAATTCTGTCATACTTGTCAATTTCTTCTGCTGAGTGATCTAAGGCTTTGACAAACAACTCCTTTTCATCATCATACAAAGCAATTTTTGTTGACGTAGACCCTGGATTAATTGCTAAAATTCTATAAGACATTTATACATTCCTCCATTTTTTAACATCTTTGCAGTTTATTTTCATAGTTTTAGATGGTTCAGCTCTCAATTATTAGACCAGGTTCATCCCTGTTTGCAAAGCTTCAATATTGATATCTACCAACTTTTGATTTAGATTCTCTCTTAATATGGCCACCCAATCTATTTCCTCAAGTCCCATCGCCTTAATGATAGCTCCAAGAAGTATTACATTCATGACCTTTTGATTTCCAAGTTTTTCAGCTTCTCCTATTGCATCTAATATCGTTGTTTGTGCTTTACTCTTTAAGATTTCATCTGCATTACCTGGATAATCCGCTTTACCGGACAGAATTGGCATAGAAAGAATCTCATAATCATTTACGACAACTCTGCCATCAGTTTTTAAATAGTTTAAGTACCTTAAAGCTTCCATTTTTTCAAACGAAACTAAAATATCAGCACCCCCAATTTCTATAACAGGTGAATCTACTTTCTTTCCATATCTCACATGAGAAGACACAGAGCCTCCTCTTTGAGACATCCCATGAATTTCACTCATCTTAACATCATAGCCGGCTTCCATAAGCCCATTTGTCAACAATTTACTCGCTAGTATAGTCCCTTGTCCGCCTACACCAACCAACAATATACTTTTTGTCATCACTATTCCACCTTTCCTATCGCGTGTACCGGACAAACCTGTTTGCAGACTTCGCAGCCTACACATGGGACACTGTCAATAACTGATTTTTTATTCTTTTTATCAAAAGATATTGCCGGACATCCAGTTTTTAAGCATTTTTTGCAACCAATACACTTTTCAGAGTCTACAAAGCATTTTGCACTAAATAATTCTCCAAACTCATTTTTGTCTTCTGGTGACAATTTCTTTAACACGCAGGGCCATCTAGTGATTATAACAGACGGTTCATCAAGACTTAATGCCCAATCAAGTGCTTTCTTAACAGATTCAAGATTGTTGGGATCAATAACTACAACTTGTTTGAATCCTAAAGCTTTCACCACATTTTCTATATCAATTTCAAATGTTTTTTCTCCTTGTAGTGTATAACCGGAGCTTGGATTCTCTTGATGTCCTGTCATACCTGTAATTCGATTATCTAAAATAATATTAACTGTATTCGATTTATTGTAAAAAACATCTATTAAGCCGTTTAGACCGGTATGGAAGAAAGTCGAATCTCCCAATACAGATACTACTTTCATTTTATTATCGTTCACCATATCAAAGACTTTTTGTGCGCCATGCCCAACACCCATTGCAGAGCCCATACACACATTCTGATCCATTGCATTATAAGGCTCGGCAAAGCCTAGGGTGTAACACCCAATATCGCCTGATATAAATATATTTTTCCTTTTCCCAAGCTCATAAAAAACCCCTCTGTGCGGACATCCCGCACATAGTGTTGGTGGTCTTGGCACTACTTCTTTTTCTTCATACAATACGGTAGGCAATAACTCTCCGAAAACTGATTGTCTAATAACCTCTGGTAGCATTTCTCCATATTCAGGAAATGTGTTTTTCCCATAGCAACGGAAACCTAATTCTTTGACCTTTTCTTCTATGTAAGGGTCATTCTCTTCAATGACATAAATTTTTTCGACATTCGAGCAGAACTCACTTATTTTTTCTGTAGGTAGAGGATAAGTAAACCCTAGTTTGAGATAGGATACCTTATCTCCAAAGATTTCTTTGGCATAACTATAACAGACCCCAGATGATATCACGCCAATTTCTTTATTGCCCCACTCAATAAAATTTAAATCCGTAGCGTTTGAAAAGTCTAGCAGTTTCTTCTCTCTTGTTGCCACTTTTTCTCTAAGTTTCCTTGCATGTGTAGGAACCGTGACATATTTTTTGGCATTCTTTATGTATGGAATTATTGCTCTATCTTCTCTACCATCACATGATACTATTCCTTTGGAATGACAAACCCTTGTAGTCATTCTGATAAATACAGGGGTATCATATTCTTCGCTAACCATAAAAGCAATTTTTGTCATATCTTTTGATTCTTGTGCGTCAGTTGGTTCTAACATTGGAATTTTGGCTGCCTTGGCATAATTTCTACTATCTTGTTCGTTTTGTGAAGAGTGCTGGCCCGGTTCATCCGCTGTAACTATTACTGAACCCCCTCCAACTCCTGTATAGGAAAAAGTAAACACTGGATCAGCCGCTACATTTAGTCCAACATGTTTCATTGAAGCAATCGATCGTGCTCCTGCGATAGAAGCACCAATTACTGCTTCCATAGCAACCTTTTCATTTGGTGCCCATTCCGCTACTATACATTCTTTGTATAATGCTATGTTCTCAAGTATTTCTGTACTTGGAGTGCCTGGATAAGCTGAGGCATATAATACACCAGCCTCATACGCTCCACGCGCAATCGCTTCATTTCCTGTCATTAATTTCTTCATTCTTAACTCCTTTTTTTGATTAATTAACAGCTAATGCTGCTAAGATTAACGATAAATATTTTTCTTCTGTTGTTGCTCCTCTCGATGTCAGAACAATTGGCACTCTTGCTCCAACTATCATACCAGCCATTTTACCTTTTGCTGACTCTATTAGTGCCTTGCTTAAAATGTTTCCCGTTGTAATGTTAGGAACCATTAAAATATCTGCATCCCCAACTACTGGACTACTATAGCCTTTGATAATTGCTGACTCCTTGTTCATTGTCAAGTCGTATGAAATAGGTCCACAAATAATACAACTTTCTATTTCTCCAGAAGTGCACATTTTAGTAAGTAAGTCTGCATCGACTGTTTCTGGCATTTTTTGATTCACTGATTCCACAGCTGCCAATACTGCAACTTTAGGATTCAGATATCCTAAACTTAAGAATACATCTACAGCGTTTTCAATAATTTGCTTCTTTTCTTGTAAAGTAGGATACATAACCATTCCACCATCTGTGACTGCGATTAATTTGTGGTAACTCGGAATCTCCAGTATTGCTACATGAGACATGACATTGTCAGTTCTAAGTCCTTTTTCAGTATTCACCACCTCCTTTAATAGGTCCGACGTCTGTAGCTTTCCTTTCATAATGAAATCTGCTTTATTGTTATTAATTAATTCAACGGCTTTCGAAGCTGACTCACTATCGCTATGTGTATGGATTATTGCATTTTTATCAAAATGAACTTTCATATCATTTAGCATCGTCATGATACCAATCTTATCTCCGATTAAAACAGGATCAATTAGATTATCACTTCTTGCTTTTAGTATAGCTTCCAAAGTGTGTTCATCGTGGGCTGCTGCAACAGCTACTTTTCTAATTGAGCTGCTATTTTTCACTTTTGATACTAAATCTTCAAAACTCCTAAGTTCCATATTAACCTCCTGATTCTTAATATAAATAAGATCAATTGATCTAATTACATACAGTCAAAACTTACCTTGCTAGCAACAAAAGCTTTCATCGTTTCTGCAAACTCTATATGCAAATCATTCTCTAAATATGATTTTAATGCATCTTCATCTTTCAGATGAATTTCTAACATTAAATCCATATTTATCCGATGACTAACAGTGCTAAG
>JAUYTY010000188.1 GCA_030694905.1 Eubacteriales bacterium
TATATCAAGGATAGAAAATGATAAGCTCATATTGGACATGCGAACCGTTGACGATGATGAATTGAAAATCATAGCAAACCAATTGAAGGTTATAGATGAAAAGGTGATCGAATGAGCAACTTCATTATCGGTACGGCTGGACATATAGATCATGGCAAAACATCTCTTATAAAAGCCCTAACGGGTTTTGAAACAGATAGACTTAAAGAAGAAAAGGAGAGGGGCATATCCATAGACCTCGGTTTCTCGTACATCGAGTTTCCTGACGGGAGCAAGGCAGGGATAATTGATGTGCCGGGACACGAAAAATTCCTGAATAATATGCTGTCTGGTGTTGTTGGAATGGATTTGATACTCTTTGTTGTGGCGGCTGACGAGGGTGTTATGCCACAGACCGTCGAACATCTGAATATACTCAACCTGATTGGCGTTAAAAATGGTATTATTGTCATGACAAAAAGTGATATGGTGGATGATGATATGTTGGAACTGGTTGCCGATGATATCAGGGAGAGCTTTAAAGATACTTTTTTGGAAAATGCAAAAATCGCAATCGTTTCCTCTAAGACAGGAGCAGGGATTGAGGATTTGAAGGTTGATATACGATTAGCCATGAACGAGGTCAAGCCAAGATCTGCGGATAAACCGGCCCGTCTGCCCATTGACAGGGTTTTCACTTTGAAAGGAATCGGCACAGTCATAACCGGAACGGTTATTGAAGGAACCATCAGACTTAACGACGAGATGAGCCTATTTCCACAAAATTCCATTCAAAGGGTCCGAAATATTCAAGTACATAATAAGAATCAGGATACTGCTTCAGCAGGTCAAAGAGCAGCCATCAACCTTGCTTCAACAGCTAAGAATGATATCAGCAGAGGAGAAGTCCTAGCGGAAAAAGACAGCATGCATATCAGCAATATGATGGATGTGGAGCTTACAATGTTGTCTGACACAACCAGATCAATAAGGAATGGAAGCAGGATACATTTTTTTGTTGGAACGGCCGAGGCTATTGGATCTGTAGTTTTATTCGACCGAAAAGACTTGGAACCCGGTGAAAAATGTTTCGCCCAGATCAGACTCGACAAATATCTAAGCGCAAAATATGGCGATAGATTTATAGTCAGATTTTACTCGCCGTTGGAAACCATCGGCGGTGGAACAATCATTGATCCTAACCCGTCAAAAAAGAAAGCGCTGAATCTTTCAGCTAAGGCACTGTGTCAAAAGAAACTTCAACCGGATTTGGAATCGGTCATTCTTTCTTATGTCGAAGAGCATGGTGATTTTATTGCCATGAGTTCAATTCGCAAAACCTTTTCATTAAGCTCCATTGATATTGGCGATATGATGAGGAAGCTGGCAGATGGTAATTTAATTATGGAATTTTCTGACAATGAAAACGCTTATTATATCCATCGGGACAAATACCACAGACTTTGCGAATTGATATCGAAAGAAATAAAACTATACAATAACAAATTCAATCTTAAACCCGGCATCAACAAAGAAACCTTAATGAAAAACATACGGATTGAGTTTAATCTGACACTGTTCAACAAATTGTTGGTCAGGATGAAGGAAGAAGGTCTTATAAAAATATCTAATGAATTTGTCTCTTCACCAGATTTTTCAATGAGTCTAAATGATCGACAGACATTAGCGCTAAACAGGATCAATGATTTGCTCGGACAAGAGGATCGTATCGTAAAGAAGGAATCGGTGATGGAACTGGATAAAGACGGTTTGATCCTGGATTATTTGATATATGACAAAAGAGTTGAGATAATCAATAATGAGTTTGTGATTAACATATCTTTATTAAATGACATAAAAGATGCTATAATAGACTATCTTGATAAACATCAGCAAATCACTGCTGCCGAAGCGAGAGATCTTATTGGGACAAGTAGAAAGAAAGCGATTCTTATACTTGAGTACCTGGACATGAAGAAGATTACCAAAAGGAATGAAGATTTCAGAACGTTGCTATAAACGCAAATCAATTGTATCAGTTATACATTACTTAGAGAGAGGTTAATGAATGGATAGTAGAATACTGATAGTAGACGATGAACCATTATTGGTTAAGGGCTTGAAATACAGTCTTGAACAGGATGGATACGTGACCGATTCAGCAAGTGACGGGCGGGAAGCGCTGAACAAATATGAAAACCAGAAGTATGACCTGATCATACTGGATCTTATGTTGCCAGAAATTGATGGGTTGGAGGTATGCCAGCGTATCAGAGAAAAATCTGACACACCTATCATAATGCTCACTGCAAAAGGTGAGGATATGAATAAGATTTTGGGCCTGGAATATGGCGCCGACGATTATATGACCAAGCCTTTCAACATTTTGGAACTCAAGGCAAGAGTCAAGGCGATACTGCGCCGCTCAGCCACAAAGAGCAGTAATTTAAGTGACCAGATAATGTATGTCGATGATTTTATTATCAATACGTTAGGCCGAAAGGTGATTGTCAATGGTAAGGAAATCGGTCTTACCGCAAAGGAATTTGATCTTTTGATCTTATTGGCTACCAATCCGGGAAAGGTTTTCAACAGGGAGGAATTGCTTGAAATCATCTGGGGATATGAATACTACGGTGATCTCAGGACTGTCGATGTCCATGTGAGAAGATTGAGGGAAAAAATTGAAAAAGACTCTAACAATTATGAGTACGTTTTGACGAAATGGGGAGTGGGATACTATTTTAGGAATAGAACTTAAAAATAGATTCATAAGCTTTAGGTGGAAGATGCTTTCCACCTATTTATTGCTTATTCTGGTTTTATTTTTTTTACTGACGACACTGATTCCACAATATATTGTAGATTGGCAGATTGAATACAGAAAAAACAATCTACAGACAGCAGGTAATGAAATCGGCAAAAGGATCGATTATTACCTTGGTTTTTATGACTCTTCAATCTATGTTACTTATATTGACAACGTCACAAGACAATATGCCAGCAATCTTAACTCAAGAATTATGATTTTTGATGAGGAAGGCAGAATCATATCAGATTCAAATAACCAGTTCAAGCAGCAATTTTTAGAACTACCCCAAATCAGTGACGCTTTAAAAGGTACGTCAACATGGAATAATTATTTTTTTAATGATATCGGCAATGTACTATACCTGGCTGTCCCTGTTTTTTTTGATGGCAGTATCAGCGGCGGCGTTTTGATAGCCAATTCGATAAACGATTTATATGATAATGTTGATGTCATCAATAACACAATAAAAACGATCATATTTATTGCCGGAGTACTGATAACAGTAGGTGTTGCAATTATTTCAAACCATTTTCTCAAACCGATAAACAAATTTTATCCTGTGATAAACAAACTGGCAAAGGGAGATTTTGGAGATCGGGTTGAAGTCAGATCAAATGATGAGTTCAGGATGCTGGCTGATTCCTTCAATAGCATGAGTATCAAGCTGGATGAAGTCGAACAGCAAAGGGAGGACTTTGTCGGGAATGTCTCACATGAGTTAAAGACACCATTATCATCCATAAAATTATTGAGCGAGAGCCTACTTACACAGGAGAAGGTCGAGGAGAAAGTATACAAGGAATTTTTGACAGATATCAATAATGAGGCTGACAGATTGAACAGCATTGTAACTGAATTGCTTTCTCTTGTTGATTTGAACAAAAAGCACCTTGTTCTCGAATATGAGATGACAGATTTGAACCTCAATATTGTAAAGATACTCGATCAGTTGAAACCATTCGCCGACCAAAAGAGTATTAAAATCGTTTTTGAGGAGTTCGACAACATTATAATGCGTCTTGATAAAAACAAAATAAAGCAAGCTATCATCAACATTGTGCACAATGCTATCGTATATACACCTGAATTCGGTGTAGTTACGGTCAGATTGTATAAGGACAGGGACCAGGTTGTGCTTGAGATAGAAGATACGGGTTACGGCATACCAAAAGAAAATATTGATTCCATATTTGACAGGTTTTATCGGGTAGACAGGGCTAGGTCGAGAAATACGGGTGGCACGGGCTTGGGCTTATCCATATCCAAGCAGATTATCAATCTTCACCATGGTGCGATAACTGTTTCAAGTGTGCTTGGAGTCGGCAGCACATTTACTATCAGATTACCGATTCAGCAAGGGGTTTAATATGCAACGAAAAATTATTATCCTAATCTGCATAATGTCATTAATGGTCACGACATCCTGCTATAGCAGAGGTAAAGAAGAAAATATCGTCAAGATTTCGCCCTTTCGAATAGAACAGAGCGCTTTTTTGCAGCTTTATATTCCAAACATAAGTCAGAGTTGTCTTATAACTGAAATGATAGGCGTATCAGAAATCGATGAGTCCAGAGAAGTGGCGGAATCACTCAACCTTTTGGTCAAAAGGACCAGAGAATCGCTAAATTTTGTCAATATGGACATTATTGTTTTCCTGAATATCAGCGTTGTGTCAGATACAGCCTTTATTGAGTATGAGTTTCAGGAGAATACCGAGCTGTCAGAAATGGAGGAGGCCTTATTGCTTTATGCCATAATCAACACAGCTTCAGTTCCTCAGGAGATTGAGTTCGTCAAGCTGACCAATAACAGCGGATCTAAGTATTTTTATGAGCACTATAATATAGAATTGCCTTTGGCCCCATCCAACGCTCTATTGTATAAGGATTATGTCAGCCCAATACTACCAGTCAAAGGCCTCTTTGACTCCATGATTGCAGGCAGACCCTTGACGACCTTAGAAGACATTGAAATCAACAATATCATTCAAAACTTGGCTTTTGAGATTAAACGATATAATATATTGAACTATGAATACAACAAATACGGAGATTTTACTACAGTCAAGGCTAAAATCGTTTTTATGGATGAAATCTATAATACAAAAACACTTGATTTGTCTTTCTTGCTTGAACTGGCAAGCGGTAGATTCACCATAAAAGAAATTGTTGAACATTAGATGAATAAATATTGACAATATTGGAAATATATGATATTTTCTTATAAACCTTTAATTTGGTCCGAGAGACTAAAAAGGAGCCAGCGATGAAAGCAATCAAAAGTTATTTTTTTTATAATAAAGGCAATGGCGGTATAAAACCTGCCAGTTGCTATTTTTTTTGGAGGGATTATGAAAGGCAGACTAATACTTGAGAATGGAATGGTTTTTGACGGAGAGTGCTTTGGTTATCTGAAAGACAGCATAGGTGAGGTCGTTTTCAACACCGGAATGACAGGATATCAGGAAATCCTGACGGATCCCTCATACTACGGACAAATAGTTGTGATGACATATCCACTGATCGGGAATTACGGCATCAATTACGATGATATCCAGTCAAAAAACGTTAAAGTGAAAGGATTTGTCGTCAGAGAAACTTGCCATTCGCCAAGCAATTGGCGGAATGAAATCAGCTTTGACGCGTATCTGAAGGAAGAGAAGATCATCGGTATCAAAGGACTGGACACCAGATACCTCACAAAAGTCATCAGCACTCAGGGTGCGCTTAGGGGTATCATCACCACCGGCAATCTGAATTATAATGATGTGAAGAGATTGCTGAACACTAATCCGACGTATAATGCGGTCAAATCCGTCACGATCAAAAGTATCGAAAAAATCGATGGAAAAGGTAAGCACGTTGCAATTATTGACTTGGGCGTAAAAAGCAATATTATTAAATCCTTCAAAGAGAGAGGTTTCAAAATCACAGTAATGCCGGCATTTTCAACCTATTCTGCAATCATGGATTTAAATCCGGATTGTGTATTCCTTTCAAATGGACCTGGGGATCCTAAAGAACTGTC
>JAUYTY010000195.1 GCA_030694905.1 Eubacteriales bacterium
AGAGTAGATAAAAACAAAATCCAGTCTATGGAATTTTTATTCTCCATCTCCATCACCCATTTCCTTGATTATTGCTTTGAATTCATCTCCACGTTCCATGTAATTGTTATACATATCCCAACTGGCGCATGCAGGCGACAACAAGACAACATCACCATTCCTGGCATTTTTAATACAACTTGAAACCGCTTCCTTTAGACTATCTACCTCGTAATAATTTTGGAAGCCACTCAATTTCAGAGCTTCGATAATCCTATCTCTCGTTTGACCCATAACGCTGATGCTTCTGACTCTTGAGTGTAAGTGTTTCATCAATCCGGTAAAGTCTTCACCCTTTTCATAACCGCCAAGAATTAGATTGATCGGTTGGGAAAAGCTTTGTATCGCTTTTATAGTCGCGTCTGAATTTGTTCCTTTGGAATCATTATAGAACTTAATCCCCGCAACTTCCTGCACAAACTCAAGCCTATGCTCCACACCTTTGAAGGTTCTCAAGGTCTCAATGATCAGGCTTTTGCCAACACCTGCCAGATAAGCCGCCAAAGCGGCCGCTAAAGCATTCTCCAGATTATGGTCCCCTGGCATGAATACGGTTGTCTTATCACAGAGATATTCAGGTTGATTGACATTGATGTATATTTTATTATCTTCTATGTATATTCCTTTAATGCCTTTTGCTCCAATAGAAAAATAATAAACCTCACCTTTGCAACGATCCTCATTTTCACGCAGTATTCTGTCATCGTAATTGATTATGCACCTATCCTGTCCGGTTTGATTCTTGAATATATTAAGCTTTGAATTGATATAGTTATCCAGGGTTCCATGCCATTCGATATGATCCGGTGTGATATTGGTCACAACTGCAATATTCACCTTGAAATCAATTATGCTATCCAGTTGAAATGAGCTTAACTCTATAGCTGCAATGGCATTTTTTTCCGCATTGCGATAATCCCACATGATTCCTGAGCCAATGTTGCCTGTGACAAAACTACTTTTGCTGTGACGTCTTAGCATCTCTCCCAATAGGGTGGTTGTGGTGGTTTTGCCGTTTGTGCCGGTTATTCCTATAGAAAAAATATCATTTCTCATGCCGTATGCATATTCCACATCCGTAATGATTTTTAGGCCACTCAATCTGGCCTTTTTCAATAACAAATCATCCGGTTTTATACCCGGGCTTTTAATGATCAAATCATAATCATCAAAAGCAACATGATTATAATCAACGGTTTTAATATCAAACAAGCCATTGGCACTTGTTATCTCTCTAAATTTCTCAGTATCCATCTTGTCCGCAACACTAAACGCGATGCCTTGAGCCATTAGCGTCTTAGCGGCGGAAATACCCGATATTCCAAAACCATAAATTAGTATTTTTTCTCCAGACATAAAATCTCCCTATATTAAAACCAAAATTAATGCTAACAAGCCAAAAGCTAAAGAAGCCTTCAAAAAACCCTTTACAACCTGTGTTTCCTTCAATCCTTTTTGTTCAAAGTGATGATGCAACGGGCTCATCAGAAAAATTCTACGGCCGGTTTTTTTGTAGTACAGAACCTGCAATACGACAGACATTGTCTCAGCAAGATACACAAGTCCAACTACAGGAAACAATATAAATGTTCCGGTTAAGATAGACAAAGAAGCAACAGCTCCTCCAATAGCCAACGATCCAACGTCGCCCATGAAGATCTTAGCGGGAAATTTATTATAGCATAGAAACGCGCCTAATGCGCCCAATAAAGCACCAGTCAACAGGAAATAGATATTATCTATACCGATGGTGTCTTTCAAGACCAGTAAAATCAGAAAATAACAGGAAAAATAAATAATGGTCACGCCAGAAGCCAAACCATCCAAACCATCCGTCAGGTTGACACTATTGACTATTCCCACAACCACCACGAAAGCAAATGGCAGATAAAACCATCCCAGATTAAAAACCTGTTTGAATAATGGTAAATAAATGGCATCCTTCAAGACCCCGAATTGATATTGATAAACAGTAAGAGCAAGAGCAAAAACAAATTGTCCGATTAGCTTCTGATAGGCTCTCAGTCCCAAATTTCTCTTTTTTACCACCTTGATATAATCATCGATGAAACCTACTGATCCAAAACCCAGAGTAACAACAATGAAAACGACACTATCCAAACTTTTCTCTACGAAAAATATATAGCTCAACATGACGCCCGCTAAGATGGCGACGCCTCCCATCGTAGGCGTTCCGGATTTTGCTTTGTGTGTTTCCGGCCCCTCTTCCCTTACAATCTGGCCGAATTTAAGTTTTCTTAAATGCGGTATTATGACGGGTGTGATAAAATACACCAAAGCAAAGGAGACCAACATTGACAGAATCAATCTTACAGTCATTTTCCACTCCACTGTTTTTGTTCTTTTTTTCTGATAGCGCTTAAGGCTATGCGTTTTTCATCATAAGGCACTTTTCTATCTTCTATCATCTGATAAGGTTCGGTAGATTTACCTGCAAGCAGTATTATATCATCATGCTGATAATTCTCAATCAGATAATCGATTGCTTCCTCCCTGTCCAGGATTATTTTGTAATTATCATGATACTTTTCTATACCTTTCGTTATTTCAAGACATATTTTCATTGGATCTTCATATACCGGATTGTCAGATGTTATCATAACAAAATCACAGAATTTACCCGCAACTTCTCCCATCAGCGCCCGTCTGGCAATATCCCTTTCTCCTTGGGCACCAAACAAAACAACTTTTCTCCCAGTTGCAAATTGATTGATAGTCTCCATAACCTTTTCCAGACCGTCTGGTGTATGCGCAAAATCCAGAATCACCGTGCAGTCCAGCGTTGTGTCCACAAACTCAAATCTCCCCTCGACACCTTTGATTGCTTCAAGAGCCTTGATACAGTATTCTGCGTTCAATCCAGCTTCCACTCCGGTGGCTATGGCGGCGGTATAATTGTATACATTGAATTTTCCGGGAGTCCTTAAGTTTACATAATATTTTTTCTGTCCTATTTGGAGATTGAATCTTGAACCCGTTCTATCAATTTCGATATTATCAATTAAATAATCTGCCTTTTCTTCAGCCGAATAACTCACAACACTTTTCCCATCATGCGTCAATTCCCCAAATAGCCTTTTCCCATAGGGATCATCTATATTGATGATTGACTTTTCGCACTGATAGAAAAACTTTTTCTTGGCTTGGTAGTAGTTTTCCATCGTTTCATGGAAAATCAGATGATCTTCGGTCAAATTAGTGAATATGCCTAGACTGAATTTAAGGTTCTTAACCCTGAAAAGCGCCGTTGAATGTGAGGATACTTCCATAAAACAGTGTTTGATTCCCTCCGTAGCCATTGCTTTCAAAATATTATGTAAATCAGGTGCTTCAGGGGTTGTATTATCCAACGAGATTTTTTTATCTCCAAGCAAAGCCCCCATAGTACCTATGATGCCTGCAGACAAGCCACTAAACTCATAGATGCTTTTCAAGAGATATGTAATACTGGTTTTACCGTTTGTTCCGGTGACACCAACCAAATCCATATCGAGTCCCTTCATGTTCAATGCGTACGATATATCAGCCATTGCTGATCTTGAGTTTTGGACAACTATATACGACATGCCTTCAATTCTATCTGGGATTGATTCACACAAAACCACTCTGCAGCCATTTTCGAACGCACTGTTTATAAACTGATGCCCATCTTTCTTAAAGCCTTTTATAGCGGAGAAAATTGTGTTGCTATCGGTTTTCCTGGAATCATAGGTTATATTGTCCGCGACCAAGCTCGAATCACCTGAAAACTCTAAGTAATCAATTATTTTCAATATTTCTCTTACAACCATAACAACCTCTTCCTTAATAATCTTACAATATAATAATACTTATAAAGGCTAAAAGCAACTTCAAATTGAAATTGCTTAATTTAGCATAATGGTAATAACTGATCCTTTAATGACCTGAGTACCTTCTTTTGGATACTGATCCTTGACAATAATATCCTCTTCAACATCAAGAGTGATGTTGTGCTTCAATCCAATCCTCTCCAGTTCATAGCTTGCATCTTTTAGCGTCATTCCTATTACATTTGGTACCGATACATACAACTTTTCTAGCTTGATAATTTCATCTTCCGTAGAGATTGGTTGAACATTCATGTATTTTAGAGTTTCTTCAATTACAGCCCCAACCACAGGAGCAGCGACAACAGATCCGTAATAAGAGTCCTTTGGTTCATCTATAATCAACAAAACTACTATCTCGGGATCAAATGTAGGCGCAGTTGCTATAAATGATGTTACATACAGATCTTCTGAATACTTTCCATTGACCACCTTTTGTGCCGTTCCTGTCTTGCCTCCCACGCTATATCCGGGTATGTATGCGCTTATGCCCGCTCCTTGACTGACTACAGACTCCATAATCTCCATCATGTCTTTGCAGGTTTCCTCAGAAAATACTTTCCTTACTATCTCTACGGGATTCTCAAATACAGTGTTGCCTCCATTGTCAACCAGTTGTTTTACCAATCTGGGCTTAATCAGATTTCCCCCGTTGCTCAATGAAGCAACCGATGTGACCAATTGTATTGGCGTGACAGATATTCCCTGTCCAAATGCCTGGGTTACCAAATTGACATCTCTCATTATTTCAGGGGAATTCACCAAGCCAAAAGCCTCCCCGTTTAACTCTATATTGGTTCTTTGTCCAAATCCAAGGGCATTTATATATTTAAAGAATGTTTCTTTGCCTATGGCAAGACCGATATCCGCCAAAGCATCGTTGCATGAGTTCTGAAGGGCTTCTGCCAACGTCTGCCTTCCATGGGGATTATAGTATCGCCAGCATTTTATTTTTGTTTCACTTATAATGCCATCAACAAAACCATCGCAATAATAAGTGCTGTTAATGCTGGCCTTGTTCTCTTCAAGAGCTATGGCGGCTGTCAGGAGCTTGAAAGTTGATCCAGGCTCATAAATGTCGTTAACAGAAGTATTTCGCCATAAATCATACCATTCCTTCTGCAGATCCTGTCCACTTAAACCGGACCACTTGCTTTTCATGGCATCATCAAATGGCAGTCTCGGATTATTGGGGTCATATGAAGGCTTGCTTGCCATAGCAAGAATATCGCCGTTGTTGGGGTTCATGATAATCATCGTGGCACTTTTGGCGTTGTTTTCGTAATAGGCCTTTTCCACTGCGGTTTCAGCATAATGCTGTATAACCTCATCAATCGTCAAAACAACATTGAGACCGTCCACAGGCGAGTAGTATTGCTCAAATCCCTCGAAGGGCAATTCAATTCCATTTCCGTCGGTATTGACAATTCTTCGGCCGGGCTCTCCTGTCAGATACTCATTATATGTGCTTTCTATTCCATACATTCCAGCTTGGTCAATATTTGTAAACCCCAAAATATGCGAAGCAAAATTATTGTAGGGATAGATTCTCTGGTTATCTTCAATAACACTTATTCCGCTAAGGCTCAAAGCTTTGATCTCTTCAGCCTGTTTGACGGATATCCATCTTTTTATGGTCACATAGTCGGTATCTCCTGTAATCATCCCGTAAATCTCATCCCTGTCCATCTCCAGGATACCAGCTAGAATATCAGCAATTTCATCAGGTGTCTTATTTGGAATGACATTGTGTTCATTATTAGGGATTTCAGTTTCAGACTCTTGTGGCGTGTCGGTTTCAACTCTTCTAAACATATTCAAGAAATCAAAAATAAAACTGTTCTGATTTGTTTCCTCTTCTACTTCAATGATTTTAATAGATTTCATGACGTCTCTCGGAAAACAGACAACCGTATCAGATTTTATGCTGACCGCCAGTTTTTTTCCTTTGCTGTCATAGATGGTTCCCCTGCTTGCATTGATAGTTATATCCCTTGACCACTGAGAAAAAGCTTCTTTCTTGTAAGCCTCTCCCTCTATTATCTGAATATTTCCTAACCTAACCACCAGTGCCACACTCAAAATAAAAAAAAGAAACATTAGAAAAATGATTCTCTTTTTTATATTCAGATTTGGTTTTGTCATTTAAATCCCCTCATTTTTTAATAAAGCAAATGTCTTCTCAACGATATTTTCCAGAAACGCACTTTTGTTCATATCGTTTTTATATGCAAAGCTATCCTCCAATACTCCGGAGTAATTGACTGAAATAAAAAAATTCTGATCATTTCTGGCGTAGCTCATACCTAAAAAATTCACGGCATTCTCTTCTATCGTATTGGAATTCTTAATGCTTTCCAGAGCAATCACCACATCTTCCTTCTGTTTACTGAGAATAGTGATTTGTCTGTTTAGATCATTGATTTCCATTTTTCTTTGAGTAATGATTGCATAATTAAAAATTATTCCCAAAGCAAGAATAAACATAACGGCAACATAAGCAAAATATTTGAATTGAATGCCAGCGCTTTCTTTTTTGCATTGCTTCTGTTTAGATTTTAGCATAGCTTCTTCTTTAATTCTATAGTATCTTTCTACATCGCTGTAATCAATATATGTTTTTTCTCTTATTGCCGACATGGAATCACCTCATATTTTTTCAATAATTCTCAATTTTGCGCTTCTGGATCTGGGATTCTCTTTTGTTTCCTTCAATGATGGGATTATCGGTTTTCTTGTAATGATATTGACTTCCTTTTTTTTGTCGCAATTGCAGATTGGTTGTCCAGGGGGACAAATACAGCTTCTTTCCAGCTCCTTGAATTTATTTTTAACGATACGATCCTCCAATGAGTGAAAAGTGATGATGCACAGTCTGCCGTTGGAATTCATTTGACTGACCAAATCGCCTATTGTCTGTTCAATGATTTCCAGCTCTTTATTAACTTCTATCCTTATAGCTTGGAAGGTTCTTTTAGCCGGGTGTGGCCCATCTCTTCTTGCTGCTTTCGGAATTGCTTTTTTGATAATCTCCACTAGCTGACCCGTCGTGTCAATGAAGCAGGTATTTCTTTCTTCAACGATGAATTTGGCTATTCTTGCCGCCCATTTCTCTTCCCCGTACTCTGATATTATTCTTCTGAGTTCCTCCTCGGTGTATCCATTGACTATGTGTCTGGCTGTGACCTTTTGACTTGTATCCATCCTCATATCCAATGGCGCATCATTCATGTAACTGAAGCCCCTCTCCGGATTGTCCAGCTGGTAAGAAGAAACACCCAGATCTATCAAAGCCCCATCTATTCCATCGATCTTCAGGTCCGTCAGCACTTCAACAATATTCTTGAAATTGCTCTGAACTGTTATTACATTATCGATTGCTTCGGATTTAAGTTTGAAATTGCTTATTGCTTCCTCATCTTGATCTATTGCAATAACTTTGCCTTTTGGGCAATGTTTTGATATTTCAAGGGTATGGCCCCCACCACCAAGTGTGCAATCCACATAAATTCCATCTTCTGCGATATTGAGTCCTTCTATTGATTCATCAAATAAGACTGGTTTGTGAGAAAACTCCATATCGACCTCCTATAAATCAAGTCCTAATTCAGACATTTTTTCAGCTATCTTTTCAAAATTCATTTCAGAATCCATTGAATAATCTTCCCAGACCTTCTTGCTCCATATCTCAATCCTATCCAGAACGCCAATTATGACAGCTTCATCTCTCAAATCGCTGTATTCTCTTAGATTTGGCGGAAGCAAAAGCCGTCCCTGCCTGTCTATATTGCACTCGGTAAACCCTGATAAGAATCTTCTTGAAAAAAACCGGTGTTCAGAGCTTAAGACTGAAAGCTGTTTTAGCTTGGATGAAAACTCTATCCATGTTTTATTGGGGTACACAAAAAGACATTTATCCAATCCTTTTCCGATGTAAACATTGTCGCCTAACTCATCTCTGAATTTTGACGGGATAATGACTCTACTTTTAACATCAAACGTGTGAAAATACTCCCCAGTAAACACTTCTCCACCACCTTATGGGTATATTATACCACAACGTGGGTTTTTTGCACCACTTTTTTTATTTTTTTGTTGAAATTTACATAAAAAAAAGGAGCTTATATATGCTCCTTTATAAACAGCTTGCTATCAATCCATTTTTTTCTTTCTCAGATATGCCAGTAAGTAGATTCCTAATAGAATCAACGCCAGGCTGACAAGCTGGGCCACCCTGAAATCACCAAGGTACAAGCTATCTGTCCTCAGCCCCTCTATGAAAAACCTGCCAATTGAGTATAGTATCATATAAAAAGCAAATATCTGGCCATCAAACTTATGATACCGGTTTCTATACCATATCAAAAAGAAAAATACCATGAAACTCCATAATGATTCATATAGGAATGTAGGGTGCACTGTTTTGCCATCGATTAAAATGCCCCAAGGCAGAGTTGTTTCCACCCCGTATGCTTCCTGGTTTATAAAGTTTCCCCATCTTCCGATCCCCTGGGCTATAATAAAGCTGGGAGCGGTTATATCGGCGATTTGCCAAAAATTAACCTTTCTGACCTTGCAAAATATTGCTCCAGCAAACACGGCCGCCATTATCCCGCCATGTATCGCCAGACCGCCGCCTCTAACATTGAATATCTCACTGGGATTGTTGCTGTAGAAATCTAAATTGAACAAAACATAATACAATCTAGCGCCTATTATGGCAACAGGTATTCCAATCATAATAACGTCAATCAAGTCCTCTTCCCTGAAACCGATTCTTCTTGCTTGTCTCAATGCCAATAAGGCACCGATCAGAACTCCCAAAGCTATCAGTATTCCATACCACATGATGCTGATTCCAAAAATCTCAAATGCTATTGGATTAATATTAATCACCTCCGACAATAACCTATTATATAAATTTGATTCAATTTAGTCAACCACAAGAAAGGAGGAGAATCCTCCCCTCCACATTATCTCAATCTAGCGTTAAATGACTTTTGAAGATCAGTGACAATATGATTGAATATTTGGTTGATCTCTTCATCATTCAAAGTCCTGCTCTTTGATCTGAAAACAAAAGAGAATGCCAGACTTTTAAATCCTTCATCGATTCCTTTGCCTTTGTACATATCAAAAAACTCAACCTTCTCAAGAAACGCATAGTTTCTTCTTTTTACTTCCTTTATGACTTCTCCCACCTCAAACTCGTCTCCAATCACCAAAGCCATATCTCTTGTGATGGATGGGAATTTTGGAATCTCGGAATATTTTCTTTCAGTGATCTGAAGTGATAAGATATTCTCCAAATTCAGCTCGGCGATATAGATTTTTTCTTTGATATCAAATCTCTTGGCAACTAACGGATGAATTTCACCCATAATACCAAGACATGTATCCTTGTGATATATACCTGCCGTTCTTCCCGGATGAAATGATGGATTGTCATTGACAGACAGATGCTCCACATCAATCTGATATTGTCTGAAAATGTTGTCAACAACACCTTTCATCTGATAGTAATCAGTATCACCATACATGGCCATTGATAAGGTGCGAATCTCTTGTGGTAAGTCAATTATCGGAATCACTTCTGATCTGAAAATATTGCCAACCTCATAAAGCTTGCCTTTTTTGTTGCCGTAGTGGGTGTTTTTTGCTACTACATCCATCACACCTGGTAACAAGGTGGTTCTCATGGAACTGAAATCCTCACCCAAGGGATTGATGATTCTGATATCCCTGTTTAGATCACTGCCTTGAGGGATATTGAGCATTGCGTACTTTTTGGGACTGATAAATGAATAGGTTGTGATCTCGCAAAATCCTATTCCAGAAAGATAACACTTAATACTTTCCTCCAGATTTCCAAGATCTGATCTGGTTCCTTTTAGAATGTCGCCTTTGAGCGCTTGAGGTTCTATTTTCTCAAATCCATAAATTCTTCCGACCTCTTCTATGAGATCTGCCTCTTGTTCTATATCGGGTCTGAAGTGTGGTACTTTTGAAACAATGACGTCTCCTTCAATTCTGCTCTCAATCTCAAGGGAATTCAATATTCTGATCATCCTATCGGTATCAATGGTGACACCTAGCAGCTCATCGCATTTGTAAGGTCTCATGGTAACGGTTTTCTCTTTAAAATCTGTTACCCCAACGTCATAGTGACCATTGACAATTGTTCCCGCTCCTATCTGCTCAATAATCTGACATACTCTTTCATTTGCGTAAGAAACATTTCGGGGTGACAGGGCTTTTTCATTTCTTGAAGAGGCCTCAGATCTCAGCCCAAGTTTTTTCGATGTGAATCGAATGGATTTTGAGTTGAAATTGGCGCATTCCATTATAATCAGCTGCGTGTTTTCCGTAATCTCTGATTCATATCCACCCATGACACCTCCGATGCATTGGGCATTGTCCTCATCCGCTATCACACACATATCATTGCTCAGCTGTCTTATTTCCTTGTCAAGAGTCAAGATGGTCTCCCCTTCCCTTGCGGCCCTTACTATTACTTTTCTACCCTTCATCTTTTCCAGGTCAAAGGCATGTAATGGTTGACCCATTTCAATCATGACATAATTGGTCGCATCAACTATATTGTTGACCGGTCTCATCCCTGCGTCCATTATCTTCCTTTGAAGCCATAATGGGGATGGGCCAATCTTTACATCTTTTATGACCTTGGCATAATACCTCGTACACAACTCGTTCGAATCTATCCTTACTTCTTTGAGATATTGGCCAATTTCATCCTCGGGTTTCAATATCTCAATATCTGGAAAGTTGAAACTCTTCTCAAAGGTTGCCGCGGACTCACGGGCTATGCCCAATATACTGAGACAATCCGGTCTGTTGAAGGTGATTTCAATGTCAAGGATGCTGCCCTCAAAACCCAATACCTCATTGATGTCCCTTCCAAGCTCAAATTCGGATGGCAATATGAGTATGCCATTTCTAGACTCTTTTGGAATGAGCTTGTCCTCTACTCCCAGTTCCTCATAGGAGCACATCATACCCTGTGATGCCTGTCCCCTGATTACTGTATCCTCAATTATTTTGTTGCCCGGCAAAACAGCACCGTCCAAAGCGATAGGTATCAGATCACCTGTCTTGATATTTAACGCGCCTGTGACGATCTGCACGACTTTAGAACCGACATCTACCTGTGCTATCTTTAGACTGTCTGCGTCCTCATGGGAGATCAATGATAAAATCCTTCCCACCACAACATTTCTGATTCCTTTATTGAGATTGATAATTGAATCAACATGAGAACCGGACAAAGTCAGGCCATCTGACAGTTCTCTGACTGATAATTTATCTATATCAACATAATCCTTTAGCCAATTAATTGGTATCAACATCTGCAACCCTCCTAAAACTGTTCTAAAAATCTAATATCATTATCGAAAAGCAATCTGATATCACTCAATCCATACTTGACCATTGTTACCCTGTCGATACCCATACCAAAGGCATAACCACTATAGATATCAGGATCAATCCCACAATTTCTCAATACGTTGGGATGGACCATTCCACAGCCTAGCAATTCCATGCTCCAACCTGTGAAGCTACAGGCATCACATCCTGTTCCCATGCATTTGAGGCATGATACATCCACTTCGGCACTAGGTTCGGTGAATGGGAAATTATGCGGTCTGAATCTTGTTTTCATGTTCTCGCCGAACAGAGCCCTGACGAATTTATCGATGGAATCTTTCAGGTTTGCCATGGTTACCCCTTTGTCAACCACTAGACATTCCATTTGATGAAACATTGGAGAATGCGTGTCATCGACATCATCAAATCGAAAGGTTCTTCCCGCTGAAACTATTCTTATAGGAGGCTTTCTTGTTTTCATCGTCCTGATCTGCACCGGTGATGTCTGTGTTCTCAACAAAAGATTCTCCGTTATATAGAACGTGTCTGTCTTGTCTCTGGATGGATGATCCTCTGGCGCGTTCAAATCGTCAAAATTATTCTCAACGGTATCTATTTCCGGTCCCTCAACAACATCGTAACCCATACTTAGAAACAGATCTTCCAGTTCTTTTTTTACCTGCATCAGTGGATGTCTGTGCCCCAATGCCATGAAACTTCCCGGTATAGTGACATCTATCCTTTCTTGAATCAGATCCAGTTCCTGTTGTTTGCTGGAAATAGACGCTTTGGCCTCTTCTATGCTCTGATTGATTATTTCTCTCACTTCATTGGCTATTTTACCCATCAAGGGCCTTTCTTCGGGCGATAACGCCCCCATAGCTCTCAGAAGTGAAGTCAATTCACCCTTTTTCCCCAGAACCTGAACTCTGATGTTTTCCAAATCTTTTATGTTGTCAACTTGCTCTATTTGCATCAGGACATCTTTTTGTATTTTGATCAATTTTTGTTCCATTTGAACTCCTCTCTTGTTATTGAATATAAAAAACACTCCACCTTAAAGAGGCGAAGTGCCGCGGTACCACTCTTATTACTTCTCGTTTAGATTAACGGTCATCCCGTATGAGCCTACATCATGTCAGCTCATAAACTCCGGAGTGAAATTAGGATCAAGATAAATTGAAATGATTTCAGCCATGTCATTTCTCTCTGCAAATTTATACCCTTGATTTTTTTGCTCCATCAAAGTATTTACACATTTTTTTTATTATACCAAATGGTATAATGGTTTTCAACAAATTTTATATATCTTTTTAATGGCGGGCTATTCTGGCAAAGTGGTACAAACAAATACTGGCAGCAACTCCGGCATTCAATGACTCAATTGAACCATTCATTTTGATGCTGAAGCTAATATCGCTTTTGCTGATGATGTCTTTGTCTATGCCTTTGCTTTCGTTTCCAACAACAATGACAGCTTTCTGAAATTCTTTTATTGATTCCAAGTAAACATTACTGTCAACTACCGCGGAAAAGATTGTATAGCCGTTGTCAGTCAAAGTTTTCAGAGTTTCAGTATTGCTCTCTGTTCTAATGTGGGAGAGTCGGTTCAAAGATCCCATAGAAGCTCGTATGGTTTTCGGATTGAATATATCAACACAGCCCTTGTTATAAATAATCGATTTAGCCCCAAAGGCGTCACAGGATCTGATAATGGTTCCCATATTACCCGGATCTTGTATGGCGTCAGCAAAGAATATTAGCTCACTACTGGCTATTTCCGCCATATCATATGTCCTTTTTCTTACAACCGCTAAGATACCCTGGGAATTCTGAGTACTGCTTATGGTATTGAATACACTGTCTTTAACCAGATAATGTTCAAAAGATGCCATATCAGGTAGATTATGTGAGGCATTTTCAGAAATCAGTATATACGCGATAAAGTCACTATAGGTCAAATATTCTTTTACTAGGATTTCACCCTCAGCCAAAAACATTCCGTACTGGTCTCTTCCTTTTTTTGAAAGCAAGGCACGTGCTGTCTTTATTTTGGCGTTATCGTTGCTCAGCAGCATTATTCCTGCTCCAGCTTTTTCAGACTGCTATTGTCTCCAATGACTATCAAGGTGTCTCCTCTTCTGATTATGTCTTCGGCATATGGAGAGATATTCAAGTCGTCCCCCGATTTTATTGCCATGACACTAACCCCGAATTCATTTGGTAGTTTCAGTTCCTTCAAAGACTTATCAGTCCATTCTTCCTTTGCTACAACCTCTATTATGCTGTAATCCGGTGCAAACTCGATAACATCAAGAATATTCGACGACACCAGATTATGGGCTACTCTGATTCCCATGTCTCTTTCGGGAAAAATGACTTTATGAGCGCCAATTTTATAAAGCACCTTGGCATGAAGCTCATTCTGTGCCTTGGCAATTACCTTTTTAATTCCCAGTTCCTGTACAAGAAGAGTTCCCATTATGGAAGCCTGTATATCAGAACCGATAGTAACCACAGCAACGTCAAAATTTCGGATTCCTATGGTTCTCAATGCATTTTCATCATTGGCATCCGCTTGAACCGCATGGGTAACATATTCTGCAATCTCCTGGACTTTATCAGGATCCTTATCGATTGCCAGAACATCATACCCTAATTTGCACAGGGTTTTAGCCACGCTTGATCCAAATCGACCACAGCCGATCACAACAAATTGTTTCATATCGATCACCTATCCTACCATTATTTTCCCTTCAGGGTATTTATAATATCCTTTATTCTTATGTTGATTCTGAGCTATGCCAAATGCTATCGTCAAAGGTCCTAGCCTGCCAATGAACATAGTCAATGTAACGACGATTCTTCCAATATCAGTCAGGTTTGGGGTCAATCCTCTTGATAGCCCTACTGTGCCAAATGCTGAAACAGTTTCAAATATGATATCGACAAACGAAAACCCAGTGTTCCTTTCTGTTACCAGCAGTATTGTTGTCGTTAGAATGACTAAAAAAATCGCTATCCCCATAATTGCAATCGCCCTTAAAATCATGGTTATCGGTATTCTTCTCTTAAATATCTCTGTGTCTTCGCTTCCCTTGACCAAGCCAACGATTGCAATAACGATTACACCGACAGTAGTCGTTTTCACGCCCCCTGCTGTTGAACCGGGTGATCCGCCTATAAACATAAGCATAATAATGAAAAATGTTGTGACCGGACTCAGCGCTGAAGTATCCAAGGTGTTGAAGCCAGCTGTACGTGGTGTAGCCGATAAAAAGAAAGAACTCATCAATTTGCCCGGTAGGTTCAGTCCTCCCAACGTTGCGGGATTATTGTACTCAAAAATAAATACTATCAAAAACCCAAACATCAGCAGAACTGCCGTAATCAACAACACAATCTTGGAATGTATGAGCAGCTTTTTCAATCTTTTTCTCTGTATGATATCCATCAAGACATAAAATCCGAGTCCGCCTATTATGAGAAGAGATATGATTGTAAAATTTATCAAAGGGTTAGTGACATAATCCACCAGGCTGTTTCCCAGCAGATCAAATCCGGCATTGCAGAAAGCTGAAATCGCGTGAAAAATTGAAAACCAGATACCTTTAGCAAGTCCAAAATCAGGAACAAAGACGAAAGAAAGCAACACAACACCGATGAATTCTACCGTTATAGTCAGGAACAAGACCCTTTTGGTAAGGAGTACGATTCCCTGCAGTGTTGATGTGTTCATTTCCTCTTGCATCAATAGCCTGTCCTTTAGTGTGATTTTCTTTCCAAACAGAAATGCAATCAGTGTTGCCATAGTCATGATCCCCAATCCACCAATCTGGATCAATAAGATGATGACAATTTTCCCGAATAATGTCCAGTGCACAGCCGTATTGACAACTGTCAAACCAGTCACACATACAGCAGAGGCAGCTGTGAACAACGCATCTATAAATCCAATGCTTCTGCCATCCACTGAAGCTATAGGAAGATTAAGAAGCGTTGTGCCGATAAATATGAGCACCGCAAACCATAGCAGTAAAAATTGGGATGGATGTATTTTGAGATTTGATAAATTGCTTTCTTGATTCTCCATAACTACCTCTTTAAACCGTTCATTTTTTCATTATACCACTTGTTGTCAAATATTTACATAAAAAAATAACCGCTTAACACGGTTATAGATTTACTTGACCAATTCGACCAATTGTTTGAATCCGTCAGGATCATTCACTGCCATCTCAGCCAACATTTTTCTGTTTATTTCAATTCCGGTATTCTTTAGACCGTTTATGAACTTGTTATAGGAAAGCCCGCTTAATCTTGCTGCGGCATTGATTCTTGTAATCCATAGTCTTCTGAATTCTCTTTTTCTGAGCTTTCTGCCGACATAAGCATAAGACAATGATTTCATGACTGCTTGATTTGCCGTTCTAAACAATTTGCTCTTAGCGCCATAATAGCCTTTGGCAAGCTTTAGAATTTTTTTATGGTTTTTCTTTGCATGGACTGCTCTTTTTACTCTAGCCATTGTTCTACCTCCTCACTTCTATTTGTATGGAATTAATTTGCATATTCTTTGGAAATCTCCATCAGAAACTAAAGTTCCCTGTCTTAAACCCCTTACCTTATTGCCGGATTTTTTACCGGTAAAATGGTTTTTAGTGGCTTGTGCTCTTTTTATTTTACCACTGCCTGTTTTATTGAATCTTTTTGCAGCTGATCTGTTCGTTTTAATTTTAGGCATGATGCATCCTCCTCCCAGTATTAATTCTTCGAATTTAAAAACATAACCATTTGACGGCCTTCCATTTTAGGCGGTTTATCCAAAACCGAATGCTCAGCGGTCGCTTCAGCAAACTTTTCAAGGACTTCTTTACCAATGTTCGTATGACCAAGCTGTCTTCCTCTAAATCTTACAACAACTTTAACCCTGTC
>JAUYTY010000196.1 GCA_030694905.1 Eubacteriales bacterium
GAATTTTCTCTATCCTCCGGGCGTTCTTTGTACGGACAATGGCGCGATGATTGCTTGCGCCGGATACTATAAATTTCTTAAAAATGAGTTTGCTGATTATACTCTAAATGCCGATCCAAACCTCAGATTCGAGCATTTTGCGGGAGGTCATAAATGAGAAGCATTGATACAATCACAATCAAGAATACAGTCAAGTTATTGTTTATCCAGTCCAGCTATGATATAGGGGACACCATGCTGGGTATGCTGGGTAAGGCAAAAGAGAATGAAGACAATGATACAGCCAGATATGTGCTTGATCAGATAATAGAAAACGACCTCATTGCAAGAAATGATCAGGTCCCTATGTGTCAGGATACAGGAATTGCAGTTGTTTTTTTAGAAATAGGGAATGAGGTCTGCTTTACCGGAAAGCCCATTGAGGACGCGATCAATCAGGGTGTGAGAGAGGCTTTTGAGGAGGCCTACCTCAGAAAATCAATCGTGGACGATCCTCTGTTTTTACGAAAGAACACCAATGATAACACACCTGCGGTGATTCATTATGAGTTCACAAGAGGAGGCAATGTCAGGGTCACAATTGCCGCCAAGGGTTTCGGATCGGAAAACATGAGCCAGATCAGGATGATGAAACCAGCCGATGGCGTTGAGGGTGTGAAATCTTTCGTTATTGAATGTGTCAGAAAAGCGGGACCGAACCCATGCCCGCCCATAGTGGTTGGCGTTGGCATCGGAGGCAGCTTTGAAAAGGCGGCAATCCTGTCAAAGAAAGCATTGACGAGAGAAATCGGCGAACGATCAGAGGATAGGGAATACAGAGAACTGGAGATTGAATTGCTCAATGAACTGAATTCGTTGGGTATCGGTCCGGCTGGTCTTAAAGGAAAAACCACATGCCTTGCAGTTCATATAAATCATTTTCCGACGCATATAGCTGGTATGCCTGTTGCCGTCAATATTGGCTGCCATGCCTACAGGCATGCGACAACTAAGATATAGGAGGCGTCAGAATGATAGACATCAGACATATTTCATTACCGCTGACCGATGATGTGGTCCGATCACTCAAAATAGGGGATAGCGTTATGCTGAGCGGTTGCATGTATACCGCCCGGGACGCTGCCCATAAAAGAATGATTGAGGGATTGGACCATGGCAGAGAATTACCATTTGACATTCAAAATCAGACCATTTTCTATGTAGGCCCATCACCGGCAAAGCCTGGACAGATCATAGGCTCAGCGGGGCCGACCACTAGCTACAGGATGGATCCCTACACGGAGACATTGTTGGATATAGGTCTAAAGGGCATGATTGGTAAAGGCTTAAGAAGTCAGGCAGTCATAGACAGCATCAAAAAAAACACCGCAGTCTACTTTGCAGCGGTAGGTGGCGCAGCAGCACTAATCGCAAAATCTATAATCTCCAAGGAATTGGTTGCCTATGAGGATTTGGGTCCGGAGGCTATTTACAAGCTAGAGGTTGAGAATTTTCCTGTAATTGTGGTGATAGACTGCCTTGGAAATTGTTTATATGATTGATAGATTGAATAGAAAACGGGATCTCATTGAGGATCCCGTTTTTTATGTTATGGTGTTGTTGTCTGTTCAGTGGGTGCTTCGGTAGTTTGCTCCGTTGTTTGTTCAGTTGTTGTTTCTTGGGTAGGTTTTGGAGGTCTGTTGTTTCCGTTTCCTGGTCCGTTTTGGGTTGTTTCTTCTGTGGTTCCATTGCCATTTTCGTCAGTTTCTGTCGTTGTTTCATTCTCATCCGGATCAGTCTCTATTGGAATCTGTGGTTGCCCGATTGATTGCTGGTAAATATTCCAATGATAACGGTTGTGGATGGTACATGTATTGACCGGAACCTGGAACTGATAATCCTGAGTTCTCATTCCACTATTGTAGAGATCCACAACGGCAATGCCATCGACTGTGACAATGATGCCGTTAATCAGTTGAATCCTGTTGTCAAACAATGCTTCAAGCTGGGCATCAGTCAGATTTGTGTTGGAATTGTTAATGGTATCCCTTGCTGTGTTATAAAATTCATAGGCATCGATCACTGTCTGGCTGGTATTATGGTAGATGGGATTGTAAAGGATCGCTCTGCTGATGAATACTCTGGTCTCCAGCTGATCCAAAGGACAATAAGGGCCTGGCAACAGTCCGGATCCGACACATATGGTTTTTTCCACATGGACATCACAGAATGTGGTGGGCTCTGTGCCTCTCACAAACAACTCGCTGGTGATTCTGCTTCCTCTCTGGTCGTGGCTGCACAATTCACTTGGCAACAACCCTGAATCCAGGCATATATTAACACTGACAAGACCCTCAGGTCTTACAAATTCAGCAGGAGGCATATTTTTATGAACCTCAACCATAATATTTCCCCATAGTCGTGATACTGAACCACTGCCGGTGCTGACTTTGATTTGTGAATTGTCATTGCCAACCCACATGCCGCCTGTGTAATAAGGTGAAAATCCAACGTACCAAATATCGGCATTGTCTGATGTGGTTCCTGTTTTTCCGGCAACCTCTATGTTGTAGTCACGAGGCATTGCAGCCCTATAAGACAGACCATTTGTCACCGTAGTTCTCAGCATGTCCTGCATGAGAAATGCAACCTGCGGTGAAACAACAATGTTGCTCTTGACTTGTTTGTCGAGAATGATTTTACCGTTTCTATCAACGACTCTTGTGTAGGCAAATGGCTCTATATAAACACCATTGTTAGCGATAGCGCCATAGGCGGCAGTCATATCCAAGTTGGTAAATCCCTGAGTCAATCCGCCCAAGGCCATTGCAGCCAGATTCAGATCGTTATAGGCGCGGTTCTCTTCTGGTGTTACAAAATCATCATTCTCAGGGTTTTTTAAATCTACAAGACCCAATTTATCCAGATACTTCAAGGAAGTGTCAAAACCGATTCTTTCAAGCATGTAGACCGCATTGACATTCAAAGACTGCTCGATGGATTTTCTTAGGTTAGTGATTCCCCAATATTTATAGGCCTGATTTTCATACCAGTTTTTAGGCCATCTTTCACCCTTGTCATCATATCTTGGCACATCGTCGATGATGGTAGCCGCAGTAAGTCCCGTATCTATGGCTGGCAGATATACAGATAATGGTTTTATGGTGGAGCCCGGCTGTCTTGTAGCTCTTGTGGCTCGATTGAAGGATTTGCTGACTTCTATGTTTCTTCCACCAATCAAAGCTTTGATCTCGCCCGTCCTATGATCTATGATAACGGCAGAGGATTGGGGCTGCAGTATACCGACAGGGTCAAAGTAATAATAGCCGTCATCGATAATCAGATTATTGTTTTCATCCAGAGTATAGAATTCAGGTCTGGCATCCAAGTATGTTTTTTTGATGGAAAACTTACCTTTGTTAGCCCTAGACTCCAAAATCTCAAAATTATCACCAATATTCAAACCACCGACATCATGGACAGAAAGGAAATTATCTTTTATAACATATAAGTCCAATACATCGATTGTGGTTGTATAGAGATTGAACTTTTTGGAATTTATGACCAAATCGCCGTTCTCATTGAATTCATACTCATCAGGTGTCAGATAAAGCTGATTGTCTTCATTGAATATCAGATCCTTCCTGTAATAGACAATATGGCCGTTTTCATTCAGGATATTGTCATTGCCATCCAGATTACCTGAACTTTTTCCATCGGCGTTCCAGCGGAAATATTTCCATTCTGTTATATAAGGTACATTTTCATTGGTCAGGTCACCCAGCAGCATTTCTGCGAAATTGGCATAGGTATTTTCCAATATTTTTTGGATGGAGAAATCCATAGTGGAGTAGATTGTGAAGCCTCCGGTATAGAGCAGATTCTCCGCTTGTTCGAAGGTGTACCCATATTCATCCATCAAATCCAAAGCCACTTGATTTTTGACATAATCCGTAAAATATGAAGATATCTCAGTGTTCATTTTTTGTCCCGGGTTCAGGCTGGCTCTGATATCCTGGGCCATCGCAGTGTCATACTCGGCCTGGTTTATTCGTCCAAGCTCAAGCATTCTTGAAAGGACTACGTGCTGTCTATCTACCGATATGGGATTGTAGACACAGGTATATTGCGTTCCTGAGACATAAACGTAACCCACAATATCATCAGGATCAACAGCGGTATCATTGCCTGTCACGACTCTGTTGAACGCGGCATATCTGGAATCTGCCTTTGGTATTCCCGCCAGCAAAGCCGCCTCGGCCAATGTCAGCTCGTTCACATCTTTTGAAAAATAGGTGAAAGCAGCAGCCTGTACGCCATTGCTGCTTTGTCCCAATGGAATGGTGTTCAGATAATACTCCAATATCTGATCCTTGGTGAGTTTTCTTTCCATCTCAATCGCCAGATAAGCCTCTTTGAGCTTTCTATCAAAACTTTTGTCGTTTGTCAGGTAAAGGTTTTTAGCAAGCTGTTGGGTGATAGTACTGGCTCCCTGAGCCATAAGGTCGCCCACTTGGATATTGTGGATAAACGAACCAACTATCCTTCGTATATCAATACCGGGATGCTCTTCAAATCGATGATCCTCGATGGCTATGAAGGCATCGGTGAGATAATCGGGCATTTCTTCTATTGTTATGATCTTTCTATCTTCAGTGCTCTGAATCATTTCAATGACATTGCCCTTATCGTCGACAATGGTCGAGCTTTCTGACAGCATTGAAAGTATGATGGTTGGGTCAATGTCAGGCGCATTTCTAACGGATGCGGCGACAACTCCAATCACAGCACCGCCTGCAGCAAAAATTGCGATTACTATCAATAAAAGAAAAAATCTCAATATGCTGAATTTTTTTTTCTTTTTCGTTCTTTTTTTGCGCTTGACCCCATTATTGACATTATTTTTATTTGTATTTTTTTCAGTCGTATTAATTGTCATTAATAACCTCCAAAGCTATTATTCAAGATTACATTATACCATAATTTTATTAATAAATTATTAAGATAATTTTATATTAGCTTCTTGTCATAAAAAATACTCTATGATAACATAAGTTGAACAAAATTTGAAGAAGCCATGATTTTTTGAATTATAGCATATTTATTGAATAATAACAATCAAAGGAGACTCAATTGATAGAGAAATGTGTAATTGCAGGCGTTAAGATAAAACAATCCAGAACCGACATCGACTATGAGATGGAAGAGCTGAAACAATTGGTGGAAGCCTCCGGAGGCGTAGTGGCGTATTCCGTTGTCCAGGAGAAGGACAACTACACGGCGGCTACCTACCTCGGCAAAGGCAAGGTGGAAGAAATCAGAATATTATGCGAGGAGGTTGGCGCGACACTGGTAGTGGTGAATGATGAATTGACCGGCTCCCAGATCAATAATCTCGAGAAGTTACTGGATGTAAGGGTCATTGACAGAACCATGCTGATACTTGATATTTTTGCCCTCAGAGCTAAAACAAAAGAAAGCAAGCTTCAGGTTGAGCTGGCTCAGTTGAAATACACCATGCCAAGGCTCAAGGGAAAGGGGATTGAAATGTCGAAACTGGGTGGCGGCATCGGCACCAGAGGACCTGGAGAAAAAAAGCTTGAAACGGACAGAAGGCATATAGAAAGCAATATCCATGAGATAGAGAAGCAACTGAGGAAAGCGACGACAGTCAGGGAAGTCAACCGAAAAAGCAGGATCAAGAACAATGTGCCGGTGATAGCGGTTGTCGGATACACCAATGCAGGAAAATCCACTCTGATCAATACTCTTCTTAATATGTACGGTGTAGAGAAGGACAAGGAAGTGTTTGTTTATGACATGCTATTTGCAACGTTGACCACCGAGAACAGAAAGCTTAGAATCAAGGACAAATACGAGGCTGTCATTACCGATACAGTTGGGTTTATCAGCAAATTGCCCACAAAATTAATTGAATCGTTTAAAAGCACACTTGAAGAGATCAATTTTTCTGATATAATAATACATCTCATGGATGTGACCAACGAGGATCTAAACGTCCAAAAAGACACAACGGATGAAATCCTGAAGGAAATCAAGGCAACGGATATACCCGTAATCGAGGTGTACAATAAGATAGACAAAACAGAAATCAGCTTTGACGACTCACAGGGTATATACATATCAGCAAAGACAGGACTCAACATGGACAAGCTTGTGGAAAGGATACTGCTGCTGCTGTATGGAGAGTCAAAGATTTACACCGCTAGATTAAGCTATTCAGACCATGTCAAATCAAGTTTTCTGGAAAACAACACCAACATCATTGAAAGAGAATATCTGGAAGATGGTATAAATATCGTGTTTGAAACCAGGGAAAAAATCTATGAGAAACTATAAAACGGTATTGAGAAATGGTCGTAAAGAGGTCGTCATCAACAAATCAAGATTCATCGGACATTGTACCCGTGTTCTCAATGATGAGGAAGCCAACAGATTCATACAGGATGCTAGAGACATGCACAGAGATGCTACCCATCATGTTTTTGCCTATGTGATTGGCCTGGATAATGAGATACAGAGGTATTCGGATGACGGGGAACCTAACGGCACCGCAGGGATTCCAATCATCAATTATCTCAAGAATGCGGGACTGACCAATATTGCTGTGGTTGTAACACGCTACTTCGGCGGCATAAAGCTGGGTACCGGAGGGCTTGCAAGGGCATATTCCGGGACTGCCAGAGAAGCTGTCGAAATGGGAAAAATTGTTGAAGCGAGGCAATTTCTCCGAATCCAACTGGCATTTGATTACGGTTTGATAGGAAAGATTGAAAATTCATTGACCCATCAGAGCATTCTTATCGCTGACAAGATTTATGGTGAAAAGGTGATGTTTGAAATATTGGTTGAGCAAGACAGCTATGATGGGATAATTGAGAATATTATCAACCTGACAGCCGGGCAGATCGCCATAAATGAGTTGGATTGCCGATACTATCTGCAGGATGGGTTCAGGATTCATGAAATATAATATAATAGCAGGTTTAAACAGGAGGAACCAATATGTCAGGACATTCAAAATGGGCTAATACCAAACATAGAAAAGGCAGACAGGATGCCAAGAAAGCCAAGATTTTCACAAAATTGACAAGGGCGATTACCGTCGCAGCCAGAGAAGGCGGGGGTGACCCTTCCTATAACACTGCACTTGCCAATGCCATTGACAACGCAAAAGCGGAGAACATGCCAAACGACAACATTGACAGGGCCATAAAAAAAGGCTCCAGCAACGAAGCCATGGAACGATTCGAGAGCATAACATACGAGGGTTATGGACCTCATGGCACAGCGTTTATAGTCAATTGCCTGACTGACAATAAGAACAGGACAGCTGCGGATGTCAGGCATTATTTTTCTAAGTATGACGGCAATCTGGGATCATCGAACTGTGTATCGTATCTTTTTGACAGAGTGGGCATCATAGCAATCGAAAAGACAGAGGTGGCAGATGAGGATGAGCTGACCATGTATGCGCTGGAAACAGGTGCGGAAGACCTGAAAGTGAGCGAAGAGATATATGAGGTCATTACCTCACCTGAAAACCATTTGGAAGTGCTTAAAGCCATCAAAGAAAAATACAAGGTTCTAGGTTCCGAAATCAGCATGATACCGCAGGTCGAGGTCGAGATAACCGAAGAGCCCGTAGTCAAAAAAATTCTCAAACTAATTGACGCGCTGGAAGACAATGATGATGTTCAGGAGATTTTCCATAACTGCAATTTGCCTGAAAATGAGGAGCTATGAGGTGGCACTATGAAAGATTTTGATAAATATTTGAAGATTAGTACAAAAGTGCGGGAGGCATTGGACAACAACCAGCCGATAGTTGCCCTCGAGTCAACCATCATCGCACATGGCATGCCATATCCGGATAATATTGAGACTGCGCTGGAAGTTGAAAGAATTATTGACTCTTATGGCGTCGTACCGGCAACAATAGGAATCATAAATGGCAAGATAGTTGTGGGGCTTGACGGTGATGAAATTGAATACCTGGGAAAGAGCAAAAATGTGCTTAAAGCCAGCAGACGGGATCTTCCGGTCATATTATCCAAGGGTTTTGACGCTGCGACGACCGTATCGGCAACTATGATCTGCGCTGATCTGGCTGGTATAAAGGTATTTGTCACCGGTGGGATTGGTGGTGTCCATAGGGGTGGTGAGAACACGCTGGACGTATCTGCCGACCTGACAGAGCTTTCGCAAACCAATGTGGCTGTGGTATGTGCAGGTGCCAAATCAATACTGGACATAGGACTGACGCTGGAAAAGCTTGAAACCTTAGGCGTTCCTGTGCTGGGGTATAAGACAATCAGCTTTCCCGCTTTTTACAATATTGACAGCGGGCATAGATGCGATTACGAGATGGATTCCACGGAGGAGATCGCAAAGGCAATGATCGCGAAATGGAATCTGGGGCTCAAGGGTGGCATCGTGATAGCAAATCCAATTCCAGAGGAATATGAAATCGATTCGGACTATATCAATGAAGCCATTAAATCAGCTCTGATGGAAGCCGATAAATTGAACATAAAGGGAAAAGAAACAACACCCTACCTGCTTGGCAAAATCAAATCGATCACCGGCAACAGAAGCCTCTTGGCCAATATAGAGCTGGTCTACAACAATGCACGGATAGGTGCTCAGATTGCACGAGATTACAACAGACTCCGTTGATCCTTACGGATTCTGTTTCTTTTATTGATTAAAGGTCCGATTTAGAATATACTAAACCTAAAGTGTCCGGAAAACCAGAGGTAATTATGAGAATAATCGGAATAGATCCCGGCTACGCCATATCGGGATTTGGCGTTATAGACTATATCGGAAATAGCTTTAAGACAATCGATTACGGTGTTGTAAGAACACCTAGTCAGATGGACATGCCAAACAGACTGAAGATTTTATATGATTCATACATGGAAATATTTGCCATGCACAAACCGGATGCGGTAGCCATCGAGGAGCTGTTCTTCAATACCAACAGTAAAACGATCATCACCGTCGGTCAGGCAAGGGGCATACACATTCTGGCGGCTGTCAACCAGCAGCTTGAAATATATGAATACACACCGCTTCAGGTCAAACAGGGCATTGTCGGTTATGGAAGGGCAGACAAAAAACAGATGCAGGAAATGGTTAAGGTCATCCTTAATCTTGAAAAGATCCCGAAACCGGATGACGCAGCCGATGCTTTAGCTGTTGCGATATGCCATGCACATTCGTCTAAGTTCAAAGAATCATTTAAGCTTTAGGAGGCTACATGTACAGTTATATCAAAGGTATCGTCAAATCCATCAGAGAAAATCACCTGATTGTCGATAATAACAGCATCGGCTACAGCATAAACACTTCAGCTAACACATTGAAAGATTGCGCTATCAACGACCAGGTGACAATATACACGCACCTGTATGTGAGAGAGGATATCATCAGTTTATATGGATTCGGCTCTCCGGAAGAACTGGGACTTTTCGAAATTCTGATCAGAATTAGCGGCGTAGGGCCGAAAGCCGCCTTGTCTATTCTGTCTCTGTCGGATGTCAGCACCCTTAAGTATTCGATTTTCATCGGTGATCATAAGTTCATCTCAAAGGCATCAGGCATAGGAAAAAGAACTGCTGAGAAAATAATTCTTGATCTTAAGGATAAGATCAAGGACGAATTTGCCGGCATTGCCATGGATAGTGGCCTGACCGATGCGGTCACCAGCTATGATACAGTGACGGATGCTCTTGTATCGCTTGGTTTTACACTGGGAGAGGCTAGAAATGTTTTAAAGGGCATAGACAAAACTGACAAGACAGAGGATGAGATTATCAAGCTGGCTCTGAAAAAAATTGGGAACTAGGGTGAATTATGATAGATAGAGAAAACGAGATAATAAAATCCAGCATCCTGAAAGGTGAAGAGGAAGTTGAGAAGACACTTAGACCTGAAACATTGAGCCAATATATCGGACAGGAAAGGGTCAAGGAGAAATTGAGCATTTTTATCCAGGCTGCAAAGATGAGAGAAGAGCCCTTGGATCACGTTCTTCTGTATGGTCCTCCAGGTCTGGGGAAAACCACGTTGTCCACAATCATTTCACATGAAATGAATGTAAACATTAGGATCACTTCCGGTCCTGCCATTGAAAGGCCGGGAGACCTTGCGGCAATTTTGACCAATCTCAATCCAAATGATGTTCTGTTCATCGATGAGATCCATCGCTTGAACAGAAGTGTGGAAGAGATACTCTATCCTGCAATGGAGGACTATGCCCTCGATATTATAATAGGAAAGGGACCATCCGCCAGATCCATCAGACTCGAATTGTCCAAGTTCACCCTTATTGGCGCCACCACCAGAGCAGGTTCGCTGACATCTCCTTTAAGAGACCGATTTGGTGTTGTCTGCAAGCTCGACTACTATTCAGATGAAGAGTTGATCGACATCATCAAGAGATCCGCCAGCATACTGAAAATACAAATCAATCAGGAAGGCGCAGAAGAGATATCCAAGCGATCAAGGGGAACCCCAAGAATTGCCAACAGGATACTTAAGAGAGTTCGGGATTACGCTCTTGTAAAAGCCGACGGCATAATAGACAGCGCTGTGGCCCATAATGCACTTGAAATGCTGGAGATTGATCAAAACGGATTGGATCAGGTAGACAGAAAACTTTTAAAGACCATCATCGATTATTACAATGGCGGACCAGTTGGAGTAGATACCTTGGCGGCGTCCATCGGAGAGGAAAGCATCACAATAGAGGACGTTTGCGAGCCCTATCTGATGCAAAAGGGATTTCTGAGCCGGACACCAAGAGGAAGAGTAGCCACAGAAAAAGCATATCGTTACTTCAACCTGGCTTATAACAACAGCAAACAAATATCATTCAACGGTGAGGAATAATATGAGTAAAACAATAAGAACCATCCTACTGACTTTAACCATGCTGATCATATTTACCCTTACGGTATCCGCTGACGAGATCAGGGTACGGGTAAGATCTCCAAGGCTTGAAAACGAATATTTCACCATATCGGCAGATGAGGAGCTTCATCTGCATTACTACAGGCAAGGCGAGGATCAGAAGCTGTTTTCATTGAATTCAAATTTCGCTCATGTGCGCATCAACGGGTTTTACAGCAGCCATGAGAACTACAGATTTTATGGCACTTCACAGCTTTCGACAGATGTGGGGCCTTATTCCCTGAGATTGACTGATTACAATGCAAGCCAGCATGATGAGATATTGAGAACCAGAGACGAGCTTAACAGCCAGTACAACATAAAATCCTACGTCTACACGGATGGCACCAGTTACCAGCTATGGGCAGGTCAGTATCTAAGCCAGGCTGATGCACGCAATGCCCGTGACAAACTGAAAGCAGACCACAATATCAATGCCAACCTGAACGAATTGGATAATTATATCTATCTGTATAACAGAAGCAATGGTATAATCGTCTGTCTTTCAAATGATTATCGGTTCTTTGCATATAATTCCGACGCTCAAAAAAATTATGTAAACATTGATGGAAAGCCCTACAGAGGCTCAGTGGGATTCTATGTCATAGAAGGCAACAGACTCCTGTCCATAAACAAAGCGGACGTTGAGGATTATCTGAAGGGCGTGGTTCCAAGTGAAATGCCTGCATCCTGGCATTTGGAGGCACTGAAGGTGCAAGCCATAGCTGCCAGATCCTACGCGATTTCCTATATAGACAGCAGCTATAGATCCCCTTATGACGTGGTTGACAATCAAAACAGCCAGGTTCATAGCGGCATGACAGGGGAAAGAGAATCAACGAACAGGGCCGTGGATGAAACCAGGGGTCAGCTCATCTATTACAATAACGCTGTGATATCGGCATTCTACCACTCCACATCCGGAGGCTCAACAGACAACTCGGAAAATGTCTGGCGATATGCATTGCCATACATAAGAGGCGTTGACGATCCATATTCTAATATATCGCCATATACAGACTGGAATATCACACTGACTGAGCAGGAATTGATTGTTTCATTAAATGAAAATGGCTATAATGTGCAGGCAATCTATGATATTTACGTGAAAAGCATATCAGAATTCAACAGAGTTCTTGAGCTGTCTTTATTGACTGACGCAGGAGAAATCATTCTTGAAAAGGAAGAGACAAGGACTGTCATCGGTTACAGCAAACTGAGAAGCACATGGTATACATTCGAGGGAAACAACCGGACGCAGGTCATGACAGCCGATGGACTAAAAAGCGCCAGCCTTGGAGGACAGACAGTCATGCGAGCCAATCAGAGCAATGTCATCCTTTACAAATCCAACACTGATGTGCTGACTGACACAGGCAGATATTCGACACCAACATCAGCTGATTCCTATCTTGTTGTGGGAAGAGGATTTGGCCATAGCCTTGGAATGAGCCAGTATGGGGCAAGAGGAATGGCAGAGGCAGGATTCAACTATATAGACATAATAAAACATTATTATACGGGAGTAGAAGTAAAGTGACTAAAAACCAATTGACAACGAAGGATTTCGATTTTTTTCTACCTGAGGAACTGATAGCCCAAAAGCCTATCGAAGAACGTGAAAAATCTCGACTGATGGTACTGAACAAGAATGAGAAATCCATAACACACAAATTTTTCTACAACATTTTAGACTACATAAAAGCGGGAGATTGTTTGGTATTGAATGATACCAGGGTCATTCCCGCAAGGCTGTACGGCAGGAAAAAAACCGGCGCGGTCATCGAACTGTTGCTGCTTAAAAGAATGACTATCAATAGATGGGAATGCCTGGTGAAGCCTGGCAAAAGGGCTAAAATCGGCACGGTAATAGACTTTGGCGACAATCTGAGGGCAGTGGTGACAGAAGATCTGGATGATGGCCTGAAGGTTCTTGAATTCACCTATGAAGGCTTGTTTGAGGCTATTCTGGATGAATTGGGCGAGATGCCCTTGCCACCATATATCAAAGAGAAGCTCCAGGAAAAAGATAGATATCAGACGGTCTATGCCAGACAGAACGGATCTTCCGCGGCACCAACAGCTGGACTGCACTTCACGCCTGAGCTGCTCCAATCAATACAGGACAAAGGCGTACATATCGCTTTTCTCACGCTGCATGTCGGGTTAGGCACTTTCCGTCCCGTTAAGGTCGACAGAATAGACGATCATATCATGCATTCGGAATACTATGAACTGACCAAAGAAAATGCAGATATGATCAACCATGCGAGACAGAATAAAGGTAGAATCATCTCAGTTGGAACGACCTCAACAAGAACGCTTGAATCAATCTTTAAAAAGCACGGCAAGGTTGTTGAGGACAGCGGATGGACTGATATCTTCATTTATCCCGGTTATGAATTCCGGGTAATCGATGGATTGATCACCAATTTTCATCTCCCCGAATCAACATTGCTGATGCTGGTAAGCGCTTTTTCTGACAGGGGACTGATTCTGGATTCCTACAGGGAAGCGGTGGAAAACAGTTATCGCTTCTTCAGCTTTGGGGATGCGATGTATATATATTAAGGAGCGCTTATGGCCATAGATTTTAAACTGCTATACGAATCAAAAGAATGCAAGGCAAGATTGGGAGAAATAACGACACCTCACGGTATCGTAGAGACCCCGATATTTATGCCTGTCGGCACAAAAGCCACAGTAAAGACCATGACACCCGAGGAGCTAAAAGAAATCAATGCCCAGATAATCCTGAGCAATACCTATCATCTTTATCTAAGACCGGGGGATGATATCATCAGAGAAGCCGGCGGACTGCACAAATTCATGAACTGGGACAGACCTATACTCACCGATAGCGGTGGATTTCAGGTCTTCAGTCTTGGCAACCTGAGAAAGATAACAGAGGAAGGGGTCAGATTCAAGTCCTACATTGATGGCTCGGATCATTTTTTGTCACCAGAAAAAGCGATTGATATCCAGAATAATCTAGGTTCGGACATTATCATGGCATTTGATGAATGCACACCGTATCCCGCAACCTACGAGTACGCAAAAAATTCAATGGAACGAACAACCAGATGGGCCGAGAGATGCAAGGAAACCCATAAAAATACAGAAAACCAAGCCCTGTTCGGAATCGTGCAAGGCAGCATGTTTAAGGACCTGAGGATGGAAAGCCTGAAACAATTGATTGAACTCGATTTTCCGGGATATGCAATCGGTGGGCTCAGTGTTGGCGAACCGGCAGAGATCATGAATGATGTGCTGGATTATATCGTGGAGGCAATGCCCAGAAACAAACCAAGATATCTGATGGGTGTCGGGAGTCCTGATTATATTTTTGAGGCCGTGACCAGGGGAATAGATATGGCTGATTGTGTCTTGCCAACCAGAATGGCAAGAAACGGGGGGTTTTTAACCAGTCAAGGCAGACTGACCATCAAGAATGCGGTTCATCGAAATGATTTTTCACCAATCGATCCTGAATGCGGATGCTACACCTGTAAAAACTATTCCAGAGCCTACATCAGACATCTTTTCAATGAAAACGAGATACTAGGGGGCAGGCTTGCAACAATCCATAATCTTTTTTTCTTGATAAATCTGATGAAAGATATTAGAATAGCAATTAGGGAAGAAAACTTTCTCCAATTCAAAAGGGAGTTTTATAAAAAATACGGTTATCTTTCAGATAACCCATCGGAGGTTTAAATGAGCGCACTAGCAAGTATGAACATACTATTGGCAGGTGGACAAGGCAGCTCCAGTTTAATATTTATGGTAGCTATGTTTGCGATCTTCTATTTTATGCTGATCAGACCTCAGCGTAAAAAAGACAAGCAAGTAAGAGATATGAGAGCTTCTTTGAAAAGAGGAGATGAAATCATCACAATCGGCGGTCTCCATGGAAAAATTGTCAAAATAACCGATGATTTTATCGTTCTTGAAATGGAGCATGCTAAGCAAAGAATAAAAGTGCAGAAATGGGCGATTCACAGTGTGATTAATCCATCTGACTACGTTGAAGAAACAGTCGAGATAAAAAAAGAGATACCTGTAGAACCTGAAATAGTTGATGTTGCTGAGGATGATGAAAATTAAATAGGAAAAGCCGTTAAGGCTTTTTTTATTACAAAATTTTCTTTGATTTTAAATGATGTTATGCTATAATATCTAAGCAATAATAAGACGGGAGGGTTCGATGAAACACATAAAAAGCATCAATAAAAAAAGCCTTTCAAGCAACCTGGCTTCAAAGGGTTGTGGAGAATGTCAAACTTCATGTCAATCAGCATGCAAAACTTCATGTACTGTAGGAAATCAAAAATGCGAAAAATAAAACAGTAGTGGATAGCCACTGCTTTTTTATTGAAGGAGACTAACCAATGGTTCATCTTTTTGAATTGGACAATAAGAAATTTGCCGTAGACGTCAACAGCGGCATCATTCACGAGCTGGATGACGTGGCTTATGATCTGTTGAATATGGATTATTACAAGGGAAAAGCCAATCTGGAGGCTCTCTTGGTAAAATATACCAAGGATGTTATCGATGAGGTGGAGGCTGAGCTCAGAGAACTTGAAGAGCAAGGCGTCCTCTATTCACAGGACAACAACATAGCACCAAAGATAAAACCCGCACTCAAGGCTATGTGCCTCAACGTAGCCCATGATTGCAATCTGACATGTCAGTATTGCTTTGCTTCTCAGGGAGACTATAAGGCGAAAAGGTCTCTGATGTCTTTGGAGACAGGCAAGAGAGCCTTGGATTTTTTGCTGCGGAACTCAGGGTCGAGAAATAATCTGGAAGTGGATTTCTTTGGTGGCGAGCCCCTGATGAATTTTGATGTTGTCAGAGAGCTTGTGCATTACGGCAGGCAAGAAGAAAAGGAATATGGCAAGCACTTCAGATTTACCATCACAACAAATGCCGTCTTGCTGGATGATGAAAAGATGGCATTTATAAACGAACATTTTGACAATATCGTTCTTAGCCTGGACGGTCGAAAAACTGTCAACGACAAGATTCGTAAGACTTTAAACGGAAAAGGCAGCTATGACCTGATCATACCGAAAATGAAGCAAGCTGTGGAAAGCAGAAAAGACAAATCATATTTCATCCGTGGCACTTTTACCGGTGAGAACCTTGACTTTGCCAAGGATGTGGCGCATATGAGAGATCTGGGCTTTACGAAGCTATCTATGGAGCCTGTCGTGACCGAACCTGGAAATCCCTTGGAGATCAAAGCCTCGGATTTGGATGCTGTAAAAAACGAATATGAGAATCTATATTATCTCTATAAAGAAAGAATGGGCAGTGATAAGGACTTCAACTTCTTCCACTTCGAGATGGATTTGGAGAACGGGCCCTGTCTATATAAAAGAATATCAGGCTGCGGCGCAGGTAATGAGTACGTAGCCATAACACCTGAAGGCCACATCTATCCCTGCCATCAGTTTGTAGGCGATACAGACTTCATAATGGGAGATTTGGAGACAGGCATCCTGCGCAAGGACATCCAGGATGTGTTCTATGGCAGCAATGTTATGGAAAAAGCGGATTGCAGGCAATGCTGGGCCAAGTACTTTTGCAGTGGTGGCTGTCATGCCAATGCCTATAATTTCAACAAAGATTTTCTGAAACCATATAGAATCGGTTGTGAAATGGAAAAAAAGAGAATTGAATGTGCCATTAGATTAAAGAGTGAAAGGATTGATAGAAATGATTATCAAGATTGATGGCTTTGAAACCAAGATTCATGAAGAGACAAAAATAATGGAAACAGCGGTTGTTATTGGCAGCGTTGAGATGAAGAGAAAATCAAGTGTCTGGTTCAATTCCGTTGTCAGAGGAGACCGGGACAAGATAGTGATTGGTGAATATTCCAACATTCAGGATTGCAGTGTTGTCCATACGGCCATAGGCTTTCCGACAATTGTGGGGGACTACGTGCTTGTCGGCCATAACGTAAACCTGCACGGCTGCACCGTTGGCAACAACTGTATGATAGGCATCGGCGCCATATTGCTTGACGGCTGCATTGTTGGCGATAACTGCATCATATCCGCCGGCGCGCTGATACCGCCTGGCAAGGTTATTCCCGACAATTCCATGGTACTTGGCAATCCCTATCGCATCGTCAGACAAGTGACAGATGAGGAGCTTGCTGATATCAAAAGAACAGCCATACGATATTTTGATTTAGTCGCACAATATTATTGATTTAATCACACGATAAAGGTATAATTTTTTCTAGAGTAAAATTAGG
>JAUYTY010000004.1 GCA_030694905.1 Eubacteriales bacterium
AGCATAGAACCGGGTAAAACCATATTTGGCGTTAATAGAAGGGTGTTCAAGAATAGTTTCAGCATCAATCAACTAGGCAGCAAAACAGATGATGAACTGCTCGAGGAAATAAAGGAAAAAATTGAAAATCTAGCAAAATCAAGAGACGAAACCATTAGGATGGCGGAGGCTTTCAATGAACTGAAGAAAATGAGTGATGAGATTGGCAATGAAAATGATATCACAAGCCAGTTGGGATTTATCAGCCATAAGATCGAATCCTTAATCAATGAAAGAGAGAGGAGAACAGATCTGAATCTAAGGTTTGACAGAAAGCTTATATTGATTGATGTTTATAGAAAACAGATGGATTTAAGAAAGGAAGAGCTTAATCAAATCAATGAGATTGTGGATGAATTGGAAAACGAAAAACTATCGGCCACATACGACCAAGCTCTTCAATTACAAAAGGATATTGATGCTTTAAATGCTGAAATTGGCAATTCAAAATCCATTCTGGAAATAACAATGGAAGAATACGAAAAGCTGATTAGAACCATATCCAGAATTGAACAACTGGAAGAACTTGAAAATGATCTTCAAACACAAATGGCTGATTTAAAAAAAGAGGCTGATGACATAAAAAACAGCTATGTCATCCATTTCGATTCAGATGATTATAAAAAGATGGAAACAAGCTATGAACTGTATCAAAATGATAAAGACATATTGGATAGACTTGGCTCCAGAATAGATGCCATTCAACAGGAAATAACAGTATTCGAAAAAAACAATCACGGCAAAATCCTCGAATCATTTGAAAAATTCAGTGATAACATCAGAGAGATTAGATATTTGAAAGGCATCATGGATAGTGATATCATTACTGTTATGACACAAAAGCTCAAAAAAGAAAAAAGGAGCAAGAATATCTATCTGATTTTTGCGGTTTTTCTCACTTTGGCCATAGCCTCTGGCACTTACTGGGCTGTTAATTATTACAGAGATAATATGTTCTATGCTTTTCTAGCAAGTTTAATTTTGCCATTGCTCATAATTAAAAATACATCACGAAGCACCAATCTCATTAAATCATTAAAACTGGAGATGCACATAGCAAAAGAGGAAAAAGTGAATAGCAAGGATTTGCTAAGCTATCTCGTTGAGGAGAACAATCAGTTGATAATTGATACAGATTGCAGTAATTTCAACGAACTAAGGTCAAAGTATAATATTTCTCTCAGTGAGATCCATAACGTTGAGGAACGTAAAAAAACATTGGAAACCTTGGAAGAAGAATACAATTTTGCAAAAAGAAAATATGATGACAAGGAAGCAAGCCTGCTTAAAATAGTCAAACCATTTGGCCATGAGAGCCTCAGCGACGATATCATTCAAGATGTGACGGACAAGATACTCGAATCAAACATAAAATTCAACCGATTAAACTCATTTGAGCAGAATTTTGAAGATCTGGAGAACGAGCTTAACGAAACAACCCGAGAAAGAGAGAATCACTTCAGTCAGATTGAAATGATACTTACCAATAATAATGTCGCATCCATCGAAGAACTGAAGCATCAGATCAGGGAGCAAAAGGATCTGCAAGGTAAAATTGTGGAAAGAAAAGACAAGAGCATAGAACTGACTGCTTTGCTTGGCAGCTTTTCTATGAAAGAATTACGTGAAAAAATTGATCATTCAGTTAGAATCCTTCAGGAACTGCCATACGATGATAAAAAACAAGTTTATGAAAAGAGGGATGCCATGATTGAAGAAATCCTTGAGATGGAAGAAAAGTGCGAAAACCTGATGAAAAATTTGTCCGATGAGCGCGATCAGGCAAGACCACTTGTTGAGATTTCTGAGGAGCTTGAGTATTATACCCGGTCTAAAGATCAATTAACAAGCCATAAGCAACTGATAGAAGAAGCGAACCAGAACATCTCTGGACTATCCGCGATTATTCAGGAAGAATTTCTCCCAAGGCTGAATAGAAAAATAAACTTCTACATGAACACCATAACAAACGGCAAATACAAAGAAGTCTTTATAGGAGAGGACCTACATCTGAGTATCTTCGATGAATACAACAACATGCAGGTAGATATAGACAGTCTGAGTGCCGGAACAATAGATCAGCTTTTCTTTGCCGTCCGTGTTGCATTAATCGATATAATATCCAAGGATAAGTCATCCCCGATCATACTGGATGATTGCTTCACACAATATGATGATGGCAGGCTGTTAAACGCTTTGAAAATTTTGAAAGACATTGCATCAAATCGGCAAGTACTGCTGTTTTCTTGCCATAGAAGGGAAGGAGATATGTTAAGGAGCATGGAATCTGAGTTTAATTACGTGGCCTTATCATAGGTGGATGGATGAAGATATTTGGAATATCAGACCTTCATTTGGATTCTAAAAAAGAAAAACCAATGGATATTTTTGGCAAGAATTGGGAAAATCATGATTTGAGAATATTTGAAGATTGGCATCAAAAAGTTAACCAGGATGATATAGTGCTTATGCCTGGAGATATTTCTTGGGCAATATCATTGAAAGACGCTGAATCTGATTTGAGGATAATCGACCAGCTACCAGGAAGAAAAGTAATCAGTAAAGGCAACCATGATTACTGGTGGACATCATTAAAAAAAATGAAGTCATTAGGATTTAAGGCTATATTTTTCCTTCATAATAACTGCTTTCAGACAAATGAGTTTGTGGTTTACGGAACAAGAGGTTGGTTGACCCAGGACGTGGATGATTTCAAAGCTGAGGATCATAAAATAGTTAAAAGAGAACTTATACGCTTGAATAATTCATTTAAGTCTGGAATCATAAATGATTCCAGACTTAAAATAGCATTGCTCCATTTTTCGCCTTTTGATTCTAAAGGTGAATTGAACGTGTTCGGGGAGTTGATATGCAAACAAAACATTGATATATGCCTTTATGGACATCTCCATGGAATAGACGGACACAGAAACGTCAAAGAAGGTCTGATGGAGAATACCAGGTTTATTTGTGTAGCTGCCGATTTTGTGGATTTTAAGTTAAAGGATATTTTTGAGGTGTAATGATGAAAGAGATTGAAGTTAAGATACTGAATATTGAACCTGAAGCGATGAAAAACAAATTGATGGACATAGGGGCTGTCAAAGTGAAGGATGAGAGACAAATCAACATGATATTTGACACACGGGATTTTTATTTGGACAAAGGCTTCAATGGATACGCCAGAATCAGAGTAACAGAAGACATCTTGAATAATCGTCAACATAAGACATTCACATTGAAAAAAAACATCACAACAGAAGGGGTCAGAGAAAACACAGAGTATAACATGGAATTGACAGACGATGAACAGATGATACAGATATTGTTTGGTTTAGGCTACGAACTGAAGCATACGGGCAAAAAACACCGAATTTCGTATGAGTTTGAAGGCATACTATTTGAAATTGATATCTGGGACAATGATACATACCCATATCCATACATGGAAATCGAAGTCAATAAAGAAGAAGACATCAACAGGGCTTTAGAAATGTTAGGTATTGATAAAAGCAATGTCACGACAAAATCTATTCAACAATTAAGAAAAGAACTGGAGATATGAAATGATTGAAACAAAAAAAATAGAGTTTAAGACCAAGGATGAATTTTATACACTTTTGGATAGAAGTATCGCGGCAATTCTAAAGGATGAGCCGGATTGGTTGGCAAACCTGTGCAATACAACTGCCTTGATTTGGGATATGATGAAGGATATCAACTGGGTAGGATTCTATCTACTTAAAGAGGGGCAACTTGTTTTAGGACCATTTCAAGGAAAACCGGCCTGTACAAGAATCAGCCTTGGAGAAGGCGTCTGCGGAACTGCAGCAGAAAGAGTCGAATCTATTGTAGTTGAGGATGTCCACGCATTTTCTGGACATATTGCCTGCGATAGCGCTTCAAACTCTGAACTGGTTGTGCCACTTGCAATAAAGGGTAGAATTATTGGAGTGATTGATATTGATAGTCCGGAATTCGGAAGATTTGATTCTGAGGATAAAATGGGCTTTGAAAAAATTGCGGAGACGATATTAAAGCTTGTAAAAATTCCTGAAAAATACTGATTGAATTTATTGACTGGTGCTGAATAAGAGCTATTGACAAAATATTGATGATATAATATGATTCTTTAGAAGTAGGTATATAGGCTTGGAAAGAAAAAAGTAGTAAAAATGCGCTAAAACGAAGAGAGCAGTCTGGCAGGTGAAAAGATTGCAGAGCATTGGTATGAATTACGATTCTGGAGCCTCCATGGGAAACTGTGGCGCAGGTAGGCGATAAATACTTTAAGGCTTCAGGCGAATTAAGGTGGTACCACGGGTCAATGCTCGTCCTTGAAATTATTTCAAGGACGTTTTTTGTTCGATTATAAGTGAAAAGAGGTAAAGGTATGGAAAGAAATGTTTTTGACGTATTGAAAGAGAGAGGATATATTGAACAATGCACACATGAAGATGAGATTAGAGAGCTGCTTGGAAAAGAATCCGTAACCTTCTATATTGGATTTGATCCTACTGCGGATAGCCTTCATATAGGTCATTATATCCAAATAATGGTCATGGCTCATATGCAGAGGCATGGACATCGCCCAATAGCCATAATAGGCGGGGGAACTACCATGGTTGGAGATCCAAGTGACAGAACTGGAATGAGATCATTGCTGACCAGAGAGGCAATTGCGTCCAATGGTGAAAAATTCAAGGAAGTATTTAAGAAATTTTTGAATTTCAGCCAAGATAAAGCTTTGATGGTTGACAATGCCGATTGGTTGCTTAACCTCAATTATGTTGAATTTCTGAGAGAGATTGGGGTTCATTTCTCTGTCAATAGAATGCTAACGGCTGAGTGCTATAGAAACAGGATGGAGAAAGGGCTTACCTTCCTTGAGTTCAATTACATGATCATGCAAGCCTATGACTTCTATATGTTGCATAAGCTATACAATTGCAAGATGCAGTTTGGAGGCAATGATCAGTGGTCCAATATCATAGCAGGGGTCGATCTCATAAGAAGAAAACAGAGCGATAGCGCCTATGGCATGACCTTCTCGCTTCTGACCAATAGCGAAGGCAAAAAGATGGGAAAAACGGAAAAGGGGGCGCTTTGGCTGGATTCTGAAAAAACATCACCTTATGATTTTTATCAGTATTGGAGAAACGTTGACGATGCGGATGTGAAAAAGTGCCTTTCCCTATTGACATTTATACCAATGGATGAGGTAGAGAGATTAGGGACAATGGAAGGGGCAGAGATCAACATAGCCAAAGAGATATTGGCTTTTGAGATAACCAAACAGATTCATGGTGTGATTGAGGCTGAAAAAGCTCAACAAGCTGCAAGAGCATTGTTTTCGCAGGGGACTGATTCGGAAAATATGCCAACAACAGATTTGGACAGAGCACTCCTGGATGATAATCCAACGATTATTGATATCCTCAGAATTTCAGGAATCATCACCACCAATAGTGAAGGTAGGAGACTGATTCAACAAGGCGGCATTATGCTGAATGATGAAAAAATTCAGGATTTCAACAGGGCGATATTGCTTGAGGATTTTGCAGATAATAAGCTGATCATAAAAAAAGGTAAGAAGATTTATCATAAAGTCAATTTAAAATAAAGGATGATAAGCATGTCAAAGATTAGGTTAGCAGTAGTCTGCACCTTTGGACTGGAAGCTATAGTGAAAAGAGAACTAATACAAATGGGATACACTGACCTGACAGTCGATAATGGATGGATTTTTTTTGACGCGGAGATTGAGGATATCATTAAAACCAATATCAGTTTAAGAAGTGCCGAAAGGGTATTGTTGGTAATGGGTGAATTCAACGCTGTTACCTTCACGGAGTTGCATGATAAAACCTATGATTTGCCCTGGGATGAATGGATAGAGAAGGATGGCAGCTTCACAGTAAAGGGTAAATCGGTAAAATCCAAGCTTCATAGTGTGCCTGATTGCCAATCTATTGTTAAGAAAGCTATCGTGAATAAACTAAAGAGCAAATTCGACGTTGAGTGGTTCACTGAAAAAGGCGCCGAATTCACAGTTCAAGTATCAATCCATAAGGACAATGTCATTTTGACCATTGATACCACAGGTTCAAGAGAAGGATTGTTCAAAAGAGGCTACAGAAAAAGTGCGGTTGATGCGCCATTGAAAGAAACAATGGCCTCAGCTCTTGTGCAACTGAGCTTTTGGAACAAAGACAGAATCCTATATGATCCCATGTGCGGATCCGGAACAATTGCCATTGAAGCGGCATTGATAGGAACCAATACACCACCTGGACTATTTAGGCAATTTGCTTCAGAGGAGTGGCAGGCAATACCTGCTATAGCTTGGGACGACATTAGATTCTATTATGAGTCGCAAATTGATCATGAGGCCAATCTTAAGATATTTGCCTCGGATATCAATAAAGACGCCATTGACTCAGCGAAAAAAAACGCCATTAGGGCAGGGATGGAAGAACACATTTCTTTTGAGACCATGGATATTAAAGACATAGTTCTGCCAGGAGATTATGGTGTCATGATTACCAACCCACCATATGGTGATAGAATAGGCGATGAGGAAACGGTCATGGCGGTATCGGAATACTTAGGTAAAATTTTCGGTGGCAATAAAACATGGTCAAACTACATAATAACACCATTTGAAAAATTTGAGACTTATTATGGATCAAAAGCTTCCAGAAAAAGAAAGCTCTTTAATGGCAATGTGAAGGTAAATTATTATCAGTATTTCGGCGAAAAAAAACAGTGAATTAATTGCTTTTTTTCAAAACTAAATTTATTTGTGATATAATTACAACAGAAGTACAAATTAAAAACTTAGTACAGGAGGATAATATGATAGTAGGACATAAAGATGATATAGCGTTTGTAAGACCAGATGACCCATCAATAAAAGGCGCGGAAATGAAGAAAATCATTGGGTCAGCAGAAGGATGGGAAGATTATGTCATGCGAATTGTAAGACTTGAACCAAATGGATATAGCTTCAATCATAATCATCCATGGCCGCATATTAATTACTATATAAAGGGTCAGGGAGTTCTGACAGTGGAAGGCAAAGAGTATCCTGTCAAGGAAGGCGGGTATTCACTTGTTCCTGCAAACAAACAGCATCAATGGCGATCTACTGAAGATTCGGGGTTGGAGTTTATCTGTATCGTTCCAAAAGAAGGACATAAGTAATGAATGTCTAAGTCTATTGTCGAAGGGTGAATTAATCTAATGAGCAACAATGATTTCAAAGTATCAATGAATTCTCCACAGTTCAAGATTCTGGACAGCATGATAGATGGTGTCAGATTACTCAATAAATTCAATACAGTTATCCACACAAACCAATATCTTGAGCAAAACATCATATCACATACAATCGGCAAGAAATGCTATGAGGGTATTGGTAAAAGAGAGGCCTGTAAAAATTGCATTTCGGAAGAAACATTTTTATCGGGAAAAACATTCAGAAAGCATGAAATGATAAATGACAGACACTATCTGGTTATCAGTTCGCCTGTTTATGACAGATACAACAACATCAGTGCCGTTGTGGAAGTATTCAGGGATATAACAAAAGAAAAAGAATTGGAAGAATCATTAATCATAAAGAATGAAAAGATGCGCAACGACATAGAATTTGCGCAAAAAATGCAAATCAACATGCTTCCAATCAAGGGTATTTATAATGACCTGCAGATCGACTATTTTTATAAACCATCTGAGCTTCTGAGTGGCGATATGTTTGATGTCTTCAAGATTGACAATGACTGTACGGGCTTTTATATTTGCGATGTTGTTGGACATGGCATCTCATCTTCAATGATAAGCATGTATGTTAAACAGACCATGAGAGCTATTAGCAAGAAAACAACTGATATCAATGCCATTATGAGTGAACTTCACAGAACATTCCTGGCATTGAATTTTGAGGACGACAAATACTTTTCTATATTTTTCGGTCTTTTTGATAAAAACACACTGGAACTCCAGTACATCAATGCAGGACATAATTGCGAGCCTTTGATGAAGCGCAATGATCAGGTGTCCAAATTGAAAGCGAGAGGATATCCGATATGTAATATTTTCGAGAGTGTCAACTATGAAGTAAAAAAAATCAATTTGAGAATTGGGGACAATATTCTATTTTATACAGATGGCATAACAGAAATGAAAAATACTATTGGGGAGTATTTTGGAGAAACCAAGCTAATTGAATTGTTCCAAAATGAACAAAACATCATTAAAAGAATAAGGGAAGAGATAGACGAATTTGATGGATTAAATAGCGACGACCTGGCATTGTTGGATATAAAAGTAATTTAATCGGGAGGTACCTGTGAGTGTTTCTGTTGATTTGAAAGGATCTGGAATCAGTTTCAAGCTTTTGAAGGAATTTGAAGTTGAGATAAAAAAAGCCCATCAAAAGCTTTTTGATAAAACAGGAGAAGGAAGTGACTTTTTAGGCTGGGTTGATTGGCCTATAAGATATGACAAGCAGGAATTTGAACGAATCATCAGCGCAAGCGAGAAAATCAGGCAAAAAAGCCAGGTTTTTCTGGTAGTCGGCATAGGTGGTTCATATTTGGGTTCAAAAGCCGCTTTGGAAGCCATAAAGGGGAATTTCCACAATCAAATGAATAAAGATACACCAGATATTTTTTTTGTCGGAAATAATATAAGCAGCAGATACCTCAAGGATATTCTTGAAATTATCAAAGACAAGGAGATTTGTGTCAATGTGATTTCAAAATCAGGAACAACCACTGAACCTGCTGTTGCCTTTAGAATCATAAAAAAAATGATGGAAGAAAAGTATGGCAGAGAAGAATCCGCGAGAAGAATTTTTGCGACAACTGATAAAAGCAAAGGTGCATTGCTTGAACTGGCGAAAAAAGAGAACTATGAAACCTTTGTGATAGGTGATGACATTGGTGGAAGATTTTCTGTCATTACACCGGTAGGGTTGCTTCCAATGTCTGTGGCAGGTATCGACATCAGAGAGTTTATGCATGGAGCGGCGTCCGGCTACGAAAAATATAAAACACCAAATATAGACATCAACCCATGTTTTAAATATGTCGCCTTTAGAAATATCATGTATTCGAAAGGCAAAAAAATTGAAATCTTGGCAAATTACGAACCATCACTGTCCAATTTTTCCGAATGGTGGAAACAGTTGTTTGGTGAAAGCGAGGGCAAGGACCACAAAGGAATCTATCCATCTTCAGTTAACTTCACATCCGATTTGCATTCAATGGGGCAATACATTCAGGATGGGGAAAGGCATATCTTTGAAACGGTTATCAGAATTGCCGGCCACAATCCTGAAATCATAATGCCGGAAGATGAAAACAACTTGGATGGTTTAAACTATTTAAGTGGCAAGAGCTTGGCAGATATTAATGAAAAAGCCCTTGAGGGTACATTTTTGGCACACGTAGAAGGGGGTGTTCCAAATTGCATCATATCGGTAGAAACACTGGATAGTTACACGTTGGGCAATCTCATGTATTTTTTCATGGTCAGCTGTGGCACCAGCGGTTACCTACTGGGAGTCAACCCCTTTAACCAGCCAGGTGTGGAGACCTATAAAGAAAACATGTTTGCTTTATTGGGCAAACCAGGATATGAGGAGCTGCAGAAGAAACTTTTGAGTTGATTCTGATCAATAATAATGTTATAATGTCAGAGTTTTCAGAGCGATGAGAGGAGTTAGCATGGGTCATTTTATTAAAGTTTTTTTCGTATCCCTTTTGTGTTTTGCCTTGACAATAAGCGCCGGCATATATACCTATATCAAATTTTTTAATCCATATGATGGAAAGGATTACACATACGTGGAGAACCCCGCTTGGGATAAGAACCCGGAAGAAATAGAGGAAGATGATTTGACACCGCTTGAAAAAGCAATCAGAAATTCAAAAAGGGTCAATATTCTGGTACTAGGTCTTGAAGGTCCCAGAAGTGACGCGATGATGGTTGTGAGCTTTGATAGAGCTACGGCTAAGGCTGATATCATTGCCATACCAAGAGACACTTTTTTCCACAGGGAAGGCTATGAAGCCCAAGGACAAAAAAAGGTTAACGCAATTTACTCCGCCTCTGGAGCACAAGGTGTGATGAGAGTATTTGAAAGTATCCTGAAGATGCCAATACATAATTATATAACTGTAGATTACGAGGGTGTTCGGAAGTCGGTTGATGTCATCGGCGGTGTGGAAGTAGATGTTCCATTCCATATGGAATATGAAGATCCCTACGATAATCCACCTCTATCAATCAATATCCCAAAAGGTTTGCAGATACTTAACGGACAAAAGTCTCTAGAATTTTTGAGATTTAGACACAACAACGATTGGACAGTTGGATATCCCAATGGTGACTTGGGAAGGATCGAAGCACATCAGACATTCATTAAAAATGCCGTAAAAAAAACCTTGAGTTTCCGATTGCCAGTTGTTATAAGAGAGGTTTATCCTTACATCAAAACAGATCTGAATTTGGCAGAGATGCTTTTATTGGCTGGGGATGCTGTTAACTTTTCAACAGATAATCTGAATTCTACTATGATTCCAGGTTATGCCACCATGATTGATGGTCTATCGTATTATGTTCATGACCCCAGATTGGTCAGCGATATGGTTGATGCCCTATATGAAGTTGAATTAGACTAAGAACTCTTTTAGGAGTTCTTTTACATATTTAACCAAAGCCAACATGATGGAGGGTCAAATGTATGTTACAGCTTGTGAAATAGAGTTGATGATTTATGAAAGCAATTCATTGAAGGATAAGAGACAGGTAATTAAAAGTATCATAAATAGATTGAGGGAGCGATACAATGTATCGGTCAGCGAGACAGATTACCTGGACAAGTGGAACAGATCCAAAATAGCGGCAGTAACTGTATCAAACTCTCTTGTCTTCAGTGAACAGGTAATTGACAAGATTGTGGGATTCGTCAACAATGATGCAAGAATAGAAATGATTGGTGTGGAGAGATTTGTCTATTGATTGAAATTGATCTGATTTTAGAAAAACTTAATGTTTGCTATCCTGACGCCCGATGCGAATTAGATTACAAGTCGCCGTTTCAGCTTCTTATCGCGACCATTCTAAGCGCGCAGGCAACCGATAAAAGTGTCAATAAACTCACAGGAACATTGTTTCAGGATTATCCTGATCTTGACGCTTTTTTAGAATTATCTGAAAAGGAATTAAGCGAAAAAATTAAAGAAATTGGACTATACAAAAGCAAATCAAAGAGTATTTACAGGCTTTGCCGGATATTGAAAAATGATTACAATGGCAAAGTGCCCAAAACCTTGAAAGAATTGACGAACTTACCGGGAGTTGGAAAAAAGACAGCATCAGTAGTATTGTCAGTGGCATTTGGAATTCCTGCTTTAGCTGTTGACACACATGTATTCCGGGTAGCGCGAAGAATTGGTCTGACTGAAATGGACACCCCTGATAAAGTAGCTGATGACCTCATGTCCAAGATTGAAAAAAACAAATGGATAAGAGCGCATCACCTGTTTATCTTTCATGGCAGAAGGACCTGCAAGGCAAGAAAACCTGATTGTGAAAACTGTATTGTAAATAAAGAATGCAAAAAAATCGGTATATGATATAATTAATAGTTGTGGAGGGGAAAATGCCGTTTAGTATTGTTCTGTTTGAACCGGAGATACCACAAAACACAGGAAATATAGTCCGAACATGTGCCGCAACCGGTACGGATTTGTATCTCATCAGACCTCTTGGCTTTTCTGTCTCTGATAAGTATCTAAAAAGAGCCGGACTGGATTATTGGAAGCTTGCCAATATATTTTACTATGACAGTTTGGATGACTTGATCAATGAAAAGGGAAGTGATTGTTTCTATTTTGTGACTACTAAAGGAAAAAAGTGTTATACCGCTAATACATATTCCGATGGTTGTTTTTTTGTGTTTGGAAAAGAAACATCAGGATTACCTCAAAAGATCCACAATCTTTATCCCGATCAAAGAGTCAAGATACCTATGATAGCGGACGAGCATGCCA
>JAUYTY010000005.1 GCA_030694905.1 Eubacteriales bacterium
ATATTTTGAAGGAGGAACGAACATGGCAAAAGCTAAGTTTGAAAGAAACAAGCCCCACGTAAACATAGGAACGATAGGACACGTAGACCACGGTAAGACGACATTGACAGCAGCGATCACACTGGTGCTGCACAAGCGATACGGATTTGGTGAAGCGGTGGCATTTGACAAGATAGACAAGGCGCCGGAAGAAAGGGAAAGAGGGATCACGATCTCGACGGCGCACGTTGAGTACGAGACACCCAACAGGCACTATGCCCACGTTGACTGTCCGGGCCATGCTGACTACGTCAAGAACATGATCACAGGCGCAGCGCAGATGGACGGAGCGATATTGGTCGTATCGGCAGCGGACGGACCGATGCCGCAGACAAGAGAGCATATCCTTCTGTCAAGACAGGTAGGCGTGCCGACAATCGTTGTATTCCTGAACAAGGCGGACATGGTTGACGATGAGGAACTGATCGAGCTGGTAGAGATGGAGATCAGAGAACTGCTGTCAGAGTACGAATTTGACGGCGACAACACACCGATCGTTGTAGGATCGGCATTGAGAGCCCTTGAAGATCCGACAGGACCATGGGGAGACAAGCTGATTGAGCTGATGGAAGTTATAGACGAGTATGTGCCGACGCCAATCAGAGATATCGAGAAGCCATTCCTGATGCCGGTGGAAGACGTGTTCTCCATCACAGGAAGAGGGACAGTAGCGACAGGCAGAGTGGAGAGAGGCGTTTTGAAGGTGCAGGACAAGGTGCACATCGTAGGCTTCACAGAGAAGCCAAGAGAAGTGGTCTGCACAGGCGTGGAGATGTTCAGAAAGCTGCTTGACCAGGCGCAGGCAGGAGACAACATCGGCGCATTGCTAAGAGGCGTGCAAAGGGACGAGATAGAAAGAGGCCAGGTGCTGGCGAAGCCAAACACGATCACACCGCACACAGACTTCAAAGCGGAAGTGTATGTATTGACAAAAGAAGAGGGTGGAAGACACACACCGTTCTTCAAAGGCTACAGGCCGCAGTTTTTCTTCAGGACAACAGACGTGACAGGCTCTATCGAACTGGAAGAGGGAATCGAAATGGTAATGCCAGGGGACAACTCGACCTTCACGGTAGGACTGATCACACCGATAGCCATGGAAGAGGGATTGAGATTTGCGATCAGAGAAGGCGGCAGGACAGTAGGCGCTGGCGTAGTCGCTAAAATCCTTAAATAAACCTAACTAGATGAAACAAAAAATCGGAGCCTTTCGCAGGCTCCGTGTTTATGTGATGAAAACCGATGAAAAAAAATCATCAGGGGTTTTCATTCTTCTTGACATGAAAAAACTTTTGTGATAGTTTATATTAGGTAACGGATAAATTGGAAGATTTATGTTCATATAGATGAGTTTTGGAGGTGTAGGAATGAGAGTAAAAGTGAAATTAGCTTGTACTGATTGCAAACAAAGAAATTATGATTCAATGAAAAACAAGAGAAATAACCCTGAGAGAATAGAAATGCAAAAGTATTGCAAATTCTGTAAAGCTCATACATTACATAAGGAAACAAAATAATTTCAAGGAAGTGAAAAAATGTCCGCCAATACAGGTGCAAAGAAATCAGGCAAAGTTTCAAATTTTTTCAAAGGCGTAAGATCTGAATTAAGAAAAGTAAGCTGGCCAACCAAAAAAGAATTGGTTAATTATACTATGGTAGTTATTGCGGTAGTTACATTAATGACCTTGGTTGTATGGGCGCTTGACCTTGTATTTAATGGTTTATTCAGTATATTTGTTTAAAGGGGGTAGGACCATTTTAGTGTCCGCTTAATATGAAACAAAAGTCAGAAGGACCAAAATGGTACGTTGTACATACCTATTCAGGACATGAGAATAAGGTTAAGGCTAATATTGAAAAATTAGTTGAAAACAGAGAAATGCAAGATATTGTATTCGAAGTACGGGTGCCAACAGAAGAACATGTTGAAATAAAGAACGGCAAAAAAATAGTCAAGGAAAAGAAAAAATTTCCGGGCTATGTCATCATCAAAATGATCATGACTGACGAATCATGGTATTTGGTTAGAAATACCAGAGGTGTTACAGGATTTGTCGGACCTGGAACAAAACCGATTCCATTATCGGATCTTGAAGTGAAAGCATTGGGAGTTGTTGAATTGGTACCTGCAATCGACATATCCAGAGGGGACGCAATCAAAGTGGTTCATGGACCTTTCGAAAACTTTATGGGTACAGTTGATGACATCAATCAGGAAAAGAGAAAGCTCAAAGTGTATATCTCCATGTTTGGAAGAGAGACACTTGTAGAGTTGGATTATGACCAAGTCGAAAAAGTATAATTCTACTTTTCAATAGATACCAGAGTGGGAGGGTAAAACCGGTTACCACAAAAAAATAGGAGGTGTAAATATGGCAAAAAAAATAATCGCTGTAGTTAAACTGCAAATCAATGCAGGTAAAGCTACTCCAGCTCCACCTGTCGGTACCGCATTAGGACCGCATGGTGTAAACATTATGGGATTTTGTAAAGAATTCAATGCAAAAACAGCTGACCAACCAGGAATGGTCATTCCAGTTGTACTGACTGTCTATCAAGATAGATCTTATACATTCATTACTAAAACCCCTCCAGTAGCAGTATTGCTAAAAAAAGCTGTTGGTATCGAAAGTGGTTCAGGCGAACCAAACAAAAAGAAAGTATCAAAGATTTCCAAGGACAAGGTAAGAGAAATTGCTGTTTTGAAAATGCCGGACTTGAATGCCAGTTCTATAGAAGCTGCAATGAGTATGGTAGCTGGAACTGCAAGAAGTATGGGTATAGTCGTAGAAGAATAGTGGCAAAATAGTGGGAGGAGTATTCCGATAAAACCACGAAGGAGGATAAAAAATGCCAAAAAGAGGAAAAAAATACAATGAAAGCTTAAAGGCTTTTGACAAACAAAATCTATATGATTTAGCAGAGGCCATTAATCTGGTTCAAGAAACTGCAAGAGCGAATTTTGACGAAACCATAGAAATGCATATCAAGCTTGGTGTAGATCCAAGACATGCTGATCAACAAGTCAGAGGCGCGGTAGTTTTACCGCATGGAACAGGAAAAACAAAAAGAGTTCTGGTTTTCGCAAAAGGCGAAAAACTTAAAGAAGCTGAAGACGCAGGCGCCGACTATTTCGGTGGTGCCGAATACGCTGATAAGATTCAGAAAGAAAATTGGTTTGACTTCGATATTACCGTGGCAACACCTGACATGATGGGTGTAGTAGGAAGATTGGGTAGAATATTGGGACCAAAAGGGCTGATGCCAAACCCTAAATCCGGTACTGTAACAATGGATGTAGCCAATGCAATAAAAGACATCAAAGCCGGTAAGGTTGAGTATAGAGTTGATAAAACAGCTATTGTCCATGTTCCGGTAGGTAAAAAATCATTTGGAACTGAAAAGCTTACTGATAATATAAAAACCTTATTGGAGGCAGTTATCAAAGCAAAGCCTTCAGCATCTAAGGGAAAATATCTTAGAAGTGTTACAGTCACAAGCACAATGGGACCTGGTATCAAAGTGAATGCCGCAAAATTGACGGAATAATCTGTTGACAACGTGTATTCATAATGATAGACTAAGCAAGGTCAATTAAATAAACACCGCAGACAGTTGGTGCGAAAGCTTAATATCCAACCGAGGTTAACTTGTTAGTATTATATAATGCTGATTATAGGTTTCTTCGTACTGCGAGGAGACCTTTTTATTTAACAACTCGAAGGAGGTGTAAGGATGAATCAAGCAAATGTAGAATTAAAAAAACTAGTGGTAAATGAAATTGAAGAAAAAATCAATAAATCAAAATCCATCGTACTTGTCGACTATAGAGGACTGACAGTTTTACAGGCAACTGACCTGAGAAACAAGTATCGAGAAGCGGGCATTGACTATAAGGTTTACAAGAATTCGAGCATGAGATTTGCTTTCGAAAAAGCGGGGCTTGTAGATTTTAACGAATATCTAAAAGGACCTAGTGCTATCGCTTTTGGTTATGATGATGTTGTGAAGGCGGCAAAAGTTTCCAGTGATTTTGCAAAAACAAATGACAAGCTTAAAATAAAAGCCGGCGTAGTTGATGGGAAAGTAATTGATGCTGACGGCGTCAAAACCTTGGCGAACATTCCACCAAGAGAAGTATTGTTATCGATGCTGGCAAATGTATTGCAGGCAAACATCAAGAATTTGGCATACTTATTAGATCAAGTTAGAGAAAATAAAGAATCATAAATATTTAGGAGGTATTTAAAATGGCAAGTGAAAAAACAGCAAAGTTTATTGAAGAAATAAAAGCATTGACAGTAATGGAATTAGCTGAGTTAGTGAAAGCTATAGAAGAGGAATTTGGCGTATCCGCAGCTGCAGCAGTAGCAGTGGCAGGAGCAGGAGCGGCAGTAGTGGAAGAAGTAGAAGAGCAGACAGAATTCGACGTTATATTGTCTAATGCAGGCGCTGGAAAGATCAAAGTAATCAAGGTTGTAAGAGAAGTCACCGGCCTTGGACTTAAAGAAGCAAAAGACTTGGTTGACGGAGCACCTACAACTGTTAAAGAAGGCATCACTAAAGAAGAAGCTGAAGCACTTAAAGCTAAATTGGAAGAGGCTGGAGCAGCAGTGGAAGTTAAGTAACACAAAAACATTAAAGAGCCTAATAAGCTCTTTTGTTTTTATCCGATGGCGTTTGAAACATCACCTGAACCCAAGAACCCTGTTGATGTGAAAATTAACCTTAAATTATTGACAAAAAAAATAATGTATGATAATATTATAAATTGCGTAGATAATAAAAGTTGGCATAAAAATTGTATGTGATAAAAATGCTAAAAAGATGAACTACGCATTTTTTTTACTTTAATAATATATGAAGGGGTGAAAAAATGCTGCATCCTGTCAAAATTGGCAATAGAGTACGAATGAGTTACTCTAAAATTGGTGAAGTATTAGAATTACCGGACTTAATTGAAGTTCAGAAAAACTCTTATCAGTGGTTTGTCGAGGAAGGGTTGAAAGAAGTCTTTGATGATGTTTCGCCAATAGAGGACTATACTGGAAATCTGATTCTGGAGTTTATTGATTATTCTTTAGAAGGAGACCCAAAATACGATCAACTGGAATGTAAGGAAAGAGATTCGACTTTTGCGGTTCCGCTTAGAGTCAAAGTGAGATTGATCAACAAAGAAACCGGCGAAATTAAAGAACAGGAAGTGTTTATGGGAGATTTCCCTCTCATGACAGAAAGAGGCACATTTATAATAAATGGTGCCGAGCGTGTCATAGTTAGTCAGTTGGTGAGATCACCAGGTGTCTATTTTGTTGTTTCCAGAGATAAATCTGGTAAGAAATTATTTTCATCAACCTTGATTCCAAACAGGGGAGCCTGGTTGGAATATGAAACTGATTCCAATGATATTGTTTATGTCAGAATAGACCGAACAAGAAAGATACCGATTACGATTCTGTTAAGAGCCATGGGCTGTGAAACAGATGCTCAAATAATTGAACTGACAGGTGAATCAGAGCATATACTGAAAACACTTGAAAAAGACAACACATCCAATAAGGACGAAGCACTTATTGAAATATACAAAAAACTGAGACCTGGAGAGCCACCTACACTAGATAGCGCATCGTCACTTATCAACAGCTTGTTTTTTGATCATAAAAGATATGATCTTGCTAAGGTTGGAAGGTATAAGTTCAACAAAAAATTGGGTTTGGCCAATCGAACAACGGACAAGAAGATTGCCCACGATGTAATCAATAAGGAGACCGGAGAGGTCATCATATCTGAAGGCGAAATCATAACAAGAGAAATCGCTTCAAGGATAGAAGCGGCAGGTGTATTCAGCATTGAAGTCTTTAATATGGATAATGAAAAAGTTAGAATTCTATCTAACAGATTTGTTTATCCGGAATATTTGGATTTACCGATTGACTTAAAAAAACTCGGATTAAAAGAGAAGGTGTATTATCCCCTTCTGATGGATTTAGTGGCACAGTATCCTAATATTGATGAACTGGAAGAAGCCATTGAGAAAAATCATAAAAAACTGTCACCGAAACACATCATTATTGACGACATGATGGCCTCAGTCAGTTATGAATTCAGCTTGTTCAAAGAAATCGGCAATGTGGATGACATTGACCATCTCGGGAACAGAAGAATCAGAGCTGTTGGCGAGCTTCTTCAGAACCAGGTCAGAGTTGGACTTTCAAGGATGGAAAGAGTTGTAAGGGAAAGAATGACAATTCAGGACATTGAGGTTGTAACACCACAAGTTCTGATGAATATAAGACCTGTAGCTGCGGCGATCAAAGAGTTTTTCGGCAGTTCTCAATTATCTCAATTCATGGACCAGACCAATCCTCTGGCAGAGCTGACACACAAGAGAAGAATGTCCGCATTGGGACCTGGTGGTCTCAGTAGAGATAGAGCTGGCTTCGAGGTCAGAGACGTTCACCATTCACATTATGGAAGGATGTGTCCCATAGAAACACCTGAGGGTCCTAACATAGGCCTGATCACATCATTAGCTTCATTTGCCAGAATTAACGAGTATGGTTTTTTAGAGTCTCCTTACAGAAGGGTGGACCAGACAACTGGTGTTATCCTGGAGACCATTGATTATATGACTGCGGATATTGAGGATGAGCACATTATCGCTCAAGCCAACGAACCAATCGGAGAGGATAAGAGATTTCTCAATGAGAGGGTTGTTGTAAGGGGCCAGAACGGTGCTCCTGAAATTGTCCATAGAGATAGGGTTCAGTATATGGATGTTTCTCCTAAACAGATTATTTCAATTGGAACAGCAATGATTCCGTTTCTTGAGAACGATGATGCCAACAGAGCTCTTATGGGAGCCAACATGCAGAGACAGGCAGTGCCTTTGATGAAGACTGAGGCGCCTATCATCGGAACTGGAATGGAATACAAGGCGGCCAAGGACTCAGGAGTTGTCGTCATCGCTAAAAATGATGGTGTCGCCATTTCTGTCGAGGCTTCAAAAGTTCTCATAAGAAGAGACGACACAGGAACCATAGACAGCTACAAGATTTTGAAGTTTATCAGATCCAACCAGGGAACATGCATCAATCAAAGACCAATCATCAACAAAGGTGATAGAATCAAGAAAGGTCAGATTATAGCTGACGGACCTTCAACAGAAAACGGTGAAATTGCTCTCGGTAAAAACCTGCTTATAGGCTTTATGACCTGGGAAGGATACAATTTTGAAGATGCCGTTCTTCTTAACGAAGATTTGGTCATGAATGATGTTCTGACATCAATACATATAGAAGAATATGAATCAGAAGCCAGAGACACAAAACTTGGACCGGAAGAAATTACCAGAGACATTCCGAATGTGGGTGAAGACTCGCTAAAGGATCTGGACGAAAGAGGCATCATAAGAATTGGGGCTGAAGTTGAGGCCGGTGATATTCTCGTCGGCAAGGTAACGCCAAAAGGAGAAACCGAGCTTACAGCTGAGGAAAGGCTTTTAAGAGCGATTTTTGGTGAGAAGGCGAGAGAAGTTAGAGATACGTCCTTGAGAGTGCCTCATGGTGAGGCGGGAATCATCGTCGACGTCAAAGTATTTACCAGAGAGAATGGCGATGAGCTTAATCCAGGGGTCAACAAACTTGTCAGGGTTTACATCGCAACCAAAAGAAAGATAAATGTGGGCGACAAGATGTGCGGACGCCATGGAAACAAAGGCGTTATTTCAAGAATAATGCCTGAGGAAGATATGCCTTTCTTGCCGGATGGAACTCCGCTGCAAGTTGTTTTGAATCCGTTGGGCGTACCATCGCGTATGAATATCGGACAGGTATTGGAAGTCCATTTGGGACTCGCCTCCAAAAAACTTGGATGGCATGTTGCCACGCCTGTTTTTGACGGCGCCAATGAGAATGACATTTTCGAGGCCTTGGAAATGGCAGGTTATCCTGCGAATGGCAAGATTATGCTAAGAGATGGAAGAACCGGTGAACCTTTTGACGGACCGGTGACGGTCGGTTACATGTATATGCTGAAGCTGCACCACTTGGTAGATGATAAGATCCATGCCAGGTCAACAGGCCCTTATTCACTTGTCACACAACAGCCATTGGGTGGTAAAGCCCAGTTTGGCGGACAGAGATTTGGAGAAATGGAAGTGTGGGCTCTAGAAGCATATGGCGCGGCGCATACATTGCAGGAAATACTGACAGTCAAATCCGATGATGTGACCGGAAGGGTAAAAGCCTATGAGGCAATTGTCAAGGGTGAAAACATACCGAAACCGGGAATACCTGAATCCTTTAAGGTTCTAGTAAAAGAGCTTCAAAGCTTGGCTTTGGATATCAGAATTATGTCAGAAGATGATTCTGAAATAGTGATTAGAGAATATGATGAATTTGAAGATGTCAGCGAAGAGATAAAAGAAGTCATCGGAAAAGCGGAGTTTGACGGAAACACCAAAGGAATGAAGCTTGAAGAGATTGAATAATACTATAATGAAGGGAGAGGAACCCCTGAATGGATTACAATAATTTTGAATCGATGAGAATCAGTTTAGCTTCACCTGAGAAGATTCTGGAATGGTCTTTTGGAGAAGTAAAAAAACCTGAAACAATAAACTACAGAACACTAAAACCTGAGAAAGATGGGCTGTTCTGTGAAAAAATATTTGGACCGACCAAGGACTGGGAATGTCATTGCGGCAAGTACAAAAGAGTAAGATACAAGGGTGTCGTCTGTGACAGATGTGGCGTTGAAGTCACAAAAGCAAAGGTAAGACGTGAAAGATTGGGTCACATAGATCTGGCTGCTCCAGTTTCACACATCTGGTATTTCAAGGGTATTCCAAGTAGAATGGGCCTTATGCTGGATATGTCGCCAAGGTCACTGGAAAAAGTACTATATTTCGCCCAATACATCGTAATAGATGGCGGAACCACACCATTGTCAGAGAAACAATTGCTGTCGGAATTGGAATACAGAGAATACAAAGATGTTTATGGAAATCTGTTCAAAGCGGCTATGGGC
>JAUYTY010000112.1 GCA_030694905.1 Eubacteriales bacterium
AGGGATACAGCGTTTTTTTGCTGGGAGGGGCACCGGGTGTTGCGAAGCTTGCCGCAGACAACATTGGGATGAAATACGGCGATATAGTTTGCGGCTATCAACATGGCTATTTCAAGGGCTATCACTCTGGACATACCAATAGTGTTGAAGAGAATTCCATCATTGACAGAATAAACACTCTGAAACCTGACATACTTTTTGTCGGATTCGGATCACCGAGACAGGAAAAATGGATTCATAGCTTTCTCAAGCAATTGAATGTCAGATTAATCATTGGGAATGGCGGTACGATAGATGTTCTATCCGGACAAGTCAAGAGAGCTCCTTTGGTTTTTCAGAGGCTGGGATTGGAGTGGCTTTACAGACTGTTTAAAGATCCAAAAAGGATAAGAAGACAGATTTTACTGCCATTGTTTCTAATTAAAATTTTGATTGGTCCTGATGATATTGTAAAAAAAATAAATAATTGATTGAAAAATGATTTAAAAGATGTAGAATATAAGTTAGAAATAAACGGACGGAGAAAAAAATGTTTGAATTTCGCAATGTCACGAAAATTTATAAGAATAAATATACCGCGGTTAAAGATATAAATTTAAAAATTGAAAAAGGAAGCTTCTCATTTGTGGTTGGGAAAAGTGGTGCAGGCAAGACCACTTTGATTAAATTACTCATTAAAGAAGAAAATCCGACAGAGGGAACGATTATCTTCAATGGAGAGGACATCACTTATTTGAGCAGCAGGAGAATACCACTACACAGGAGAAAGGTGGGAGTCGTATTTCAAGATTTTAGGCTGTTGAACAAAAAGACAGTCTATGAGAATATCGCATTTGCCATGGAGATGGTAGGACAAGCGCCAAAAAATATCCGACGTGAAGTGCCGAATGTCCTGAGTATGGTTGGGTTAAGTGATAAGGCGGCCAACTTTCCTAATGAACTGGCCGGAGGAGAACAGCAAAGGATCGCCATAGCTAGAGCTGTTGTGAACAGACCAGACCTGATCATAGCGGATGAGCCGACCGGAAACCTGGACCCTGAGACGTCAAATGAAATTATGAAAATATTCTCTGAAATAAACAGACGAGGCACCACACTTCTTATGGTAACTCATGACAGAACCATCGTCGACACAATGAAAAAACGTGTCATTGAGTTGAAAAATGGCAGAATCATAAGAGATACCGAGGAAGGAGATTACTATGAGGGTTTCTAGGGTTTTTAAGCATACCATCAAGCAGGGCTTTCAGGGAATCTATAGGAATCGCACCATGAGTCTGGCGTCTGTAGGTTCTGTAACGGCAGTGCTGGTCATTTTGGGACTGATCCTGATGATTATTCTAAACGTCAGTGCAATTTCCGTTTCCACAAAAGAAAAATTTGACGAAATTTATGTATATTTGGATGACAGCATCACCAATCAAAGAATCAGGGAAATTGGAGAAGAAATCAGTTCTTTTGAGGGTACTTTGGCAGTCGTCTTCCAGTCAAAGGAATATGCTTTGGAAAAAATGAAAGAAGAGTGGGGTGAAGACGGGAGACTACTGGAGGGGCTGGTTAACAATCCCTTGCCCAACACCTATGTGGTTCAGCTGAGAGATGTTTCCTATGCCACTGCGCTTATAAGGCAGATTGAACAAAAAGACGGCATCGAGGAAGTGAAATACTATAAGGACATTGTTGAAAAACTGATTAGTACTGCCGAGTTCATACAAGTCTTTGGCGTCATTGTCATAATCATTTTGCTTCTGGTTAGCATATTTATCATACAGAACACAATTAAGATAACAGTCGCTTCCAGAAAAATTGAAATAGAGCTGATGCAATATATTGGCGCATCGAATGGATTTGTAAGAGGACCTTTTATATTCGAAGGGGTCATATTGGGTTGCTTAGGTGCTTTTTTGGCGATAATAGTTGTTTTGAATGGTTATGATTATTTGGTATCCTACTCAAATGAAAAGCTTTTCTCCATGCTATCTGTCTATTTGATACCTGCAAACATGATAAGTCTGGACATTTTGATAATTTTTGTTACAATAGGAGTAGGTATTGGGATTTTGGGAAGTATTGTTTCCCTCAAAAAATTCTTGAGTGTTTAGGAGGTTTTATGAAAAGAATCATACGTTGCATATATATTGTCACCATAATTGCATTGCTTGTTCTTTCAGCCGGAGCATCAAGAATCAATGATCTCAAAAAAGAACTTGAAAAAACAGAAAGTGAAATAGGGAACATAACCCAAAAATTAAAAGAGACTCAAAGTGCGAAAAATACAGTTGAGTATGAAATAAACCAGCTGGACAGCGAAATACTCAAATTGGCGGCTGAGGAATTAAAGCTTGAGCTTGAATTGGCGAATATTGAGCAGAGCATTCAAGTCAAGGAAGCTGAAATCGTAGAGATTAATAATGAGATTGATTTGTCAAATGACTTGCTTGAACAGAGATTGAGATCCATGTATAAAAATGGCGCAGTGGGGTATCTTGAGGTGCTATTCAATTCCAATGATATTGGTGATTTTTTGACGAGAATTGATATGATACAAAGAATCGTCAATAATGATGTAAATATACTTGAAGAACTGGAGCAGAAGCACACCACGCTAGCAATAGCCCAAATGGAGCTGGAAAACGAAAAGAATAATTATTATTCGTCGATGCAGGCAGTCAAGAGCAAAAAAAATGATATAGAAATAGCCAGCAGAGCCAAGGAAAAATATATGAATTCACTGGTTGGCAGCATAGAGGAGTTGAAAGAACAGGAAAAGAAACTTCTTGATGCATCCAATGAGATAGAGAAAAAAATCAAGCTGGCACAGCTTGAGATGAAGTATGCCGGTGGCGAAATGACATGGCCGTCTCCGGGGTATTATACAGTCACATCACCTTATGGCATGAGACCCCATCCCTTATATGGCTATTGGAGCATGCATACCGGAGTGGATTTAAGGGTCCCGATGAAGCAGAAGATTGTGGCTATGAATAGCGGTCAGGTATCGTATGCAGGCTGGTATGGCGCTTATGGAAACATTGTTCTCATAGATCATGGTGGTGGCATATCAACACTTTACGCCCATAACACATCTGTGGTGGTCAGCGAAGGACAGAAAGTCACCAAAGGACAATTAGTGGCCTATTCAGGAACTACCGGTATGTCAACAGGACCTCATTTGCATTTTGAGGTTAGGGTAAACGGCGAACACAAAAACCCAATGACTTATTTTCAGTAGGACTTGATTGATTTAATTATTGACAAACCTAGTGTTATCAAATATAATAGGCAAGTAAAAGTAGAAGTGTCCGCTTCTCACCTTACGGCACATTCGTGTAGCTTGTACGGTTAGTGAAATCTATGAGGGTTTTTCATAAAGATAGCGGATTGCGCTGTCTTTTTTTAATATCATGGGAGGTGTAATTATTAAAGAGCTTGAGATCAACAATCAAATCAGAGATAAGGAAGTAAGACTTATTGATTCTGATGGCAGTCAGTTAGGCGTCGTAAGCAACAAGGAAGCATTAAGAATTGCGGAAGAAAGAAAACTTGATTTGGTCAAAGTGTCAACGAATTCAAATCCAGCGGTTTGCAGGATTATGGATTATGGCAAACACAAATATGAAATGACAAAAAAAGAAAAAGAATCCAAGAAAAAGCAAAAAATCATAACGGTTAAGGAAATTAGAATGACACCTAATATTGATGATCATGACCTTGAGGTTAAGATCAAAAATGCGGTTAAATTCTTGG
>JAUYTY010000006.1 GCA_030694905.1 Eubacteriales bacterium
AACAGATTTAGAAACGGTCCAAGCCGTCAACAATATCTCCTTCTCACTAAATCGAGGGGAAACAGTTGGTATTGTAGGTGAAACCGGTGCAGGCAAGACTACGACCGCATTGTCCATTCTTCGCTTATTGCCTGAGCGAACTGGCAAGATAACCCATGGCTCAATCGTATTCGAAGGTGTAGACCTGCTGAAAATCTCAGAATCAAAGATGCGTGGTATACGTGGCGAAAAAATCTCTATGATTTTCCAGGATCCTATGACAGCATTAAATCCTGTAATCTCTATCGGCAAACAGATTGCTGAATCTCTTATACTCCATAATAATGATAAAAAAAGCCGGGACGAAATAGAAGAGCGGGTGGAAGAAATCCTGGAGCTTGTAGGCATTTCGCCTTCACGCAAGAACAACTATCCTCACCAGTTTTCCGGTGGAATGAAACAACGTGTGGTCATAGCTATTGCTTTGGCCTGCAATCCATCACTCCTTATTGCTGATGAACCGACAACTGCACTAGACGTCACAATTCAGGCGCAAGTTCTTGATATGATGACCAATTTGCAGTCAAAACTAGGGACAGCCCTTATTATGATTACTCATGATCTAGGTGTAGTCGCACAGACATGTGACAAAGTAGCTGTCATGTATGCCGGTGAGATCATCGAATATGGCCCTATGGAAGATATCTTTGACGCTGATTCACATCATCCTTACACTATCGGCCTTTTTGGCTCAATACCAGATTTAGCTGGCGAGTCCGATAGATTATCACCAATAGACGGATTGATGCCAGATCCGACAAATTTGCCCAATGGATGTAAGTTTTCTCCTCGTTGTCCTAGTTGTATGGTTATATGTAAAGAAGAGGCTCCAAAGCCTTACATCAATAATCATCATATAATCTTCTGTCATTTATATAACAGCAATTCAACAAAGGAGGAATCTTCACTGTGAAAAACGCACTACTGGAAATCAAAGATCTCAAGAAGTATTTCAAGGTCAACAAAAGCAATCTTCATGCTGTCGATGGCATAAGCCTAAAAATAGAAGAAGGAAAAACTCTTGGCGTAGTGGGTGAATCTGGTTGTGGAAAAAGCACCTTAGGTCGTACTGTTATCAGATTGCACGAGCCAACCAGTGGAGAGATTTATTTTGACGGCAAGAATATTACACACTATAATAAAAGCGAAATGAAAATAGTGAGGAAAGATATGCAGATTATTTTTCAGGATCCGTATTCTTCACTCAATCCGCGTATGAGTGTTCAGGAGCTTATTGCAGAGCCAATTATCATCAATAAGATATGTGCCTCAAAATCAGATATCTATCAAAAGGTTTCTCATTACATGAACCTGGTTGGTCTGACACAGCGTCTATCAGGAGCCTACCCTCATGAGCTGGATGGGGGACGTAGACAGAGAATCGGAATTGCCCGAGCCTTGGCACTTGACCCAAAATTTCTGGTCTGCGATGAACCGGTTTCAGCACTGGATGTCAGTATCCAAGCTCAAATACTTAATTTGCTGATGGATTTGCAAAGCGAGCTCAAACTGACTTATATGTTTATCACCCATGATTTAAGCGTTGTTCGTCATATATCGACAAATATCGCTGTTATGTATCTTGGAAAATGTGTCGAACTATGTCCTTCAAAAGAACTGTTTAAAAACCCAATGCATCCTTACACTCAAGCCTTGTTATCAGCGATTCCTATACCAAAATCTGAGATGCGGCATAAAAAGCAAATGATCATCCGGGGTGAACTGACCAGCCCTATCAATCCGTTGCCGGGCTGCCGATTTTCTGATAGATGCAAATATTCGGATGGACTCTGCAAGTCTGAGGATTTACCTTTAAGAGAAGTTGAGAAAGATCATTTTGTTGCCTGTAATCGAATTTGATCTATTATATGTCATCGCTATAAACAAAATATTCAAGTGTAAAGGAGAATAATATGGCAGAAATCAATAAACAAACCATATCAGAACAAATCTATCAGGTGTTGCGTGAAGATATCTTAACCCAAAACATCAAATGTGGCACCAAGTTGACTTTACAGTCTTTAAAGAATCGATTCCAAACAAGCCACACCCCAATAAGAGAAGCCTTGACCCGTTTGGTCGAAGACAATCTTGTGACATATTATTCAAATATCGGCATCTCAGTTGTTTTGTTGGACGAAAACGATGCACGTGAGATTTTCGAACTCAACGGTGACTTTGATTGTCTCGCGCTTAGATATGCCTATACCGGAAATCAAAAAGAAACCCTTATAAAAGAACTTGAAAAAATAATCAGCAAGTCTCAGCATTATATCGACAAAAACCAACTCAATTCCTGGCGACATTTATCTGATCAGTTTCATTTGGTCTTCTACAAGTATGCCAACAACTCCAGATTAGATGATGCAGCTAGAAAGTTGCGTGCCCAAACAACTCTTTTGTATAATCTATATCAACTTGAAGATAAAAATGCAGAAATTATTCAAATGTTTCATTGTCAAATCTACGAAGCAATCAAACAAGATAATCTCTCAGAAGCGTTAAAGCTATTCAAGAAACATCTAAATCAAGATATGCACCTTGCCATTAAGGCTATCAATCGTCAACAAATGGTTTAACCTCTAAAACCCAAAAAAACAAAAGGGACGGTTCCTTTTGTTTTTTTGGGTTTTAATATTCAATTATTTGATTCTATTGCTTTAATCCCAGTTCCATTAGTTTTTCATCCGTTGGCAATCCAGTGTCAAGATGCCACCCCATTGCCTCGTAGAACTCATCCAGCATGACAGCTTCATTGGCCACATTGCCTTTGCCAAGACCATCAGCTGCCGGCTCTTTGCTCAATCTTACAGGCAGTTTTTCATCTTTTCTGTCAAATCCCTCTCGCGCATTGAACAACCTTTCCAGATTGATGACTCTCTCGGAGCATTTCAGCAAATTGGTCAAATCTGTCTTATTGCCTGTAGCCGCGTTGTATAATCCTGTCCATGTACTTCCCTTTACAGCCAAGGTAATGCTGGCAAACAAGCAAACCCCCAAAAGATTCGTCAACATTGAAAGCTCCATAAAAGGCTTGACCCATTTTTTATTGCTGTCTTCAAATGGCGAAACTTTTTCAACAATCCCCAACTCTGGTTCCAGATAACCGAAGGCGTCAATAACCGAGGCATAAGGTCTCAGATGGTCCGCACCTCTTGCTGATATCAGATGGGACAAGGCTTCTCCCTTGCTGGCTCTGACACCACAAGACGCCAATTCCATTCCCTTGACCTGAAATACATAGTCATGCGCATTCTTGCCGATTTTTTCAGCTGCCCGATATGAACCTTCTGCCAAAACGTTTCCATAGCCTTTTCTCATGGCTATGTTGCCCACCATCTCCACCATGCTCTTGGCATTGCCAAACTCCAACGGTATGCCTTCTGTTGTCTTTTCATCT
>JAUYTY010000012.1 GCA_030694905.1 Eubacteriales bacterium
GGATGGTTGTCTTTTGATTTGGTGTATATCTTTCTATCACTGTGCAACAGCTCTTTCTGTATTTCCATATCAAGCATATCCATGGAACAATCAAAGTAGGATTTTATTGAATTGATTATCTTGACATATCCATTCAGATAATAGCCTGCTACTTTCAACTCATTCAGATTATCTTTGATAATATCTATCAGATCGATGTTGCCGGTCATTTTTACGCTTTGCAGGATATCCAGCAATATTTCTTTCCTGATGACAAGGGTGTCAACAAAAACATTTGCATCTGTGTTTCTCTTATCAGCACTGTAGATGATTTCTTTGACCATGCCATCTTCTGTATTGAGAACGACTTCCTTATTGAGTATCTGTCCTTGATAGTCCCTCTTGAATACCATGGTTATATCAGCGTCTTTCTTTTGGTGAAAATCCAATGCTTCAGTCAAGTCAAAGTTGTAGACTATGTTGCAGCCACAAACGACAAAATTTTCGACTTCTTTGCTGATTTTGGTAAAAAAAGCCTCATTATCAATAAAATCCTGGAGATTAATCCTAGTTATTTCACCAATCTTTACGTTTCTACCACCGTGAAGAATGGCAAGGTCATTGCTTTTTTCACTCAGATTCCACTCTTCTCCAGATCCAAGGTGATCAACCAGAGATCTATAAAGATATGATCCAATGACACCAATATTATTAATACCTGAATTGACCAGATTGGAGAGTGCGAAATCTATCAATCTGTATTTGCCCCCTATTGGCACTGTGTGGATACTCCTGTGGCTGACCAGTTCGCCAAGGTCACTCTGATTGGGACTATTGATTATAATACCAACTACATTTCTCATAATGTTTTCTCCCCCTTAAGCTATCACCAGAATCTCATCGCTATCCAGACTGCCGTTGACAGTGTCTTTTGCTATGGTTACATTTTCTCCGACTATTGTTTTTTCAACAACCGCCCCATCTTCTATGACTACCTTGCTGAATAATATGGAATCCTTGACAACTGCATTCTTACCAATGGTCACCTCGTAGGAAAGAATGGAGTTTGAGACCTTTCCTTCAATCAGGCAACCATCACAAACCAGGCTATTGGTTATTTCTGCATCGACACCGACGTAGTGGGGCTGTCTGTTCCTGTTGTTGGAGTATACTCTCATGTCCTTTGAAGACAGGTCCAGGGCCGAATCCGATTTAAGGAGATCCATGTTGGCTTTATAGTAACTGTCGATGGTTCCCACATCCTTCCAGTAGCCATCAAACAAATATGAGTAGATTGCTTTTCCCTCAGCAATCAGTGTCGGAATAATATTTTTCCCAAAGTCATGCTCTGAGGACTCATCACCTGCATCCCTGACCAAAATCTCCTTCAGCACATCCCATCTGAAAATATATACACCCATGGATGCCATATTATTTTTCGGTTTTTCCGGCTTCTCCTCAAACTCGATAATTCTCATATCCTTGTCAACATTCGTGATTCCAAATCTAGTGGCTTCCTCCCACTCGACTTCCATGACAGAAACAGTCAGATCGGCATTTTTTCCGACGGTGAAATCAAGCATTTTGGAGTAGTCCATCTTATAGATATGATCTCCTGACAGAATAAGAACATACTCCGGATCATACATATCTATAAATTCAATATTCTGATAAACCGCGTCGGCTGTGTTTTTGTACCAGCTACCGCCTTCCTTGTCCATATACGGCGGTAAGATATAAACACCTTGGTCCAGTTTGTCCAAAGCCCATGAACTGCCTGTTCCGATGTATCTGTTCAATAGAAGAGGTTTGTATTGGGTCAATACGCCCACAGTATAGATGTGCGAATGAAAACAGTTGCTCAAACTGAAATCGATAATTCTATATTTCCCCCCAAACATAACACCCGGTTTTGCGTTGTTGTTTGTCAAATCCTTTAACCTGCTACCCTGACCTCCCGCTAACAGCATTGCAATACATTTTTGATTGCTCATTTCATTACCCCCTTTTGATTTTCCATATATCTCTGTTGTAATCGAGTATGGTTCTATCACTGGAGAAGAATCCAGACTCAGCAATGTTTTTCAATGTCATTCTAAACCACTTGTTTTTGTCCTTATAGGTCTCTTCAACCTTTTTTTGCGCTTTTATATATTCGGAAAAATCCTTCAAAACGAAATAGGTGTCATTATGTGCTATCAGGCTGTCATATATATCCTTGAACTCCGTTATATCATCGGCAAAAAATCCGTCCACCAGGTTATTGACCACTTTTTTTAGCTCCTCATCTGATTGGTAGACCTCATAAGCATTGTAAGTTGCCTCATTGTAGTATCTGATGACTTCCTCTGATCTGAGGCCGAAAATGAATATGTTATCATCGCCAACCCTCTCCGCTATCTCAACATTAGCACCATCCAGCGTCCCTAATGTCAGTGCGCCGTTCATCATGAATTTCATATTTCCTGTCCCACTGGCTTCCTTGCTGGCTGTCGATATTTGCTCCGACACGTCCGCTGCAGGATATATGATTTCAGCAATGGAAACATTGAAGTTTTCCAGAAAAACAACCTTCATATATTGGCTGACAATAGGGTCGTTATTGACTATATCCGCCAACAGGCTTATAAGTCTGATGACTTTCTTTGCCATATAGTATCCTGGGGCTGCCTTTCCTGAAAAAATAAATGTGCGAGGATAGATGACCATGCCCTCATTCTTGATTTTTTTGTATAGGTAAATAATATGCATAGCATTCATCAACTGTCTTTTGTACTCATGAATCCTCTTCACATGGACATCGAATATTGAATCAATATCCACTTCTATTTTGTTATGTTTCTTGATGTAGTCTGCCAAACGTTGCTTATTCTTTCTTTTTATTTCATAAAGACTGTCGATTGTTGCCTGATCATCTATGTAATCAAGTAAATCCTTTAATCTCTCCGCATCATATTTCCACTTATCTCCAATTTTTTCATCCAGAAAATGGGTAAGTTCCGGGTTTGATTTAAGCAGAAAGCGCCTGTGGGATACGCCATTGGTTTTAGCGTTGAATTTCCAAGGGAATATATGATAAAGCTCCTTGAAGGTTTCGTTGATGATAATATTGGTATGCAGCTCCGCAACGCCATTGACGGATTTGGATCCGATAATGGCGAGATTGGCCATATGAATCTGGCCGTCTCTAATTATGGCATTTCGTGCTCTGATCTCACGGGTAGATTCATCTCCAACCTCAATGAATTGTCTGTTGATTTCCTCTATGATCATGTAGGTTCTCGGCAACAATTCTCTTACGATATCAATAGACCATTTTTCAAGGGCTTCTGGCAAAATAGTATGATTGGTATAAGCGCATATGTTGGTGACTCGCTCCCATGCATAATCCCATGACAGGCTCTCTTCATCCATCAAAATTCTCATCATTTCAGGGATGATCAGAGCGGGATGCGTGTCATTGATCTGTATCTGAATCTTTTCAGCCATGTGGTCAAGGGTTTCATTGTTTGCTTTAAAGCGTCTAAGAATGCTTTTTAATCCTGCACATACAAAAAAGTATTGCTGTTTCAGCCTTAGCAATCGTCCTTCATAGTTCGAATCATTTGGATAGAGAACATGTGTGATTGCCTCGGCAGAAGCCTTGTTCTTAACGGCGTTCAGATAGTTTCCCCGGTTGAAGGATGCCAGATCAAAGTCATCAACCGTTTCCGCGCTCCATAGTCTCAGATAATTCACATCACTGGAGTCATAGTCCAGCATAGGAATATCATAGGGCACAGCGGTGATAGCCTCATAGTTCTCATGAATAAACTGCAACCTGCCATCAATCATCGTTGATTTGACATTGCCATAGAATTTTATGATTTCAGATTTTGAAGGCTTTTTTATCTCCCATTGATTTCCATTTACAAGCCATTTATCTGGTAGTTCGACCTGGTGTCCATCTATGATTTTTTGCTCGAAAAGACCATACCGATATCTCAGACCCATACCAATGGCTGGAATATTCAGATAGGCAAGCGAATCCATAAAACAGGCCGCCAATCTTCCTAGGCCGCCATTGCCAAGGCCGGCATCTTTCTCCACATTTTCAAGATCTTTTATATCAATCCCCAGATCTGCCAGACCCTCTTTGACAACATCATGAATGCCTAGATTGATCATGTTCATATCCAGCAACTTACCGATTAAGAACTCCATAGAGAAGTAATACACTCTCTTCTTGTTCAGTTTCCCATTCAAGCGCGAATGGGTGTCAGCCATATATATTGCTACTTTCTTCATAATCAGTGATGCCAGCACTTTGTATTTATCTTCTACGGTGCTTTCTTCGAAGGATTCTCCGGTGATTTCCTTAAATCTTTCCAGATATTGTTCCTTAAAAGTATTTTTGTCAGCAAACATATTATCTCCTCTTTTTCGTTGATTTCTTTTTCCTGATGATAAGACCAGTGAGACCCGGAAGCTTGATTTCAACTGAGTGTTCCATACCATGAAGCCCGATAGGATCGGTTTTATAATCACATATTTCTATTTGACCGGTTCCGTAAAAATCAATGTTGTCAGAATTCAGCATGATCTGGTAGTTTCCGGGTTCGGGGACACCAATCCTGTATTGTTCATAATGCTGGTTGGTGAAATTCAGAACCACAACACAAATGTCTTTCCCGCTTTTTCTGACGTATGAATAGATGCTTTGATCGCTGTTGTCCACATCTATCCATTGAAAGCCTTCCCATGTGTTATCTTTCTTCCAGAGCGCTTTCTCTTTCATATAAATCTGGTTAAGCTCTTTTATAAATTGGTGATGGGCTTCATGTATGGGGTATCCCAACAAAAACCACTCAATGGCCTCATAATATCGCCATTCCACGAATTGTGCCATTTCATTTCCCATAAAGTTAAGCTTCTTGCCTGGATGTGTCATCTGATATAGAGCCATTAGCTTTAGATTTTTGAATTTTTCTTCATAGGTCCCTGCTGCTTTTTCTATCAGGTTTTTCTTGCCATGTACGACCTCATCGTGAGAAAAAGGCAGAATAAAGTTCTCACTGAAGGCATAATGGATAGAAAACGTTATTTTATCATGAAAATATCTTCTTTCAAAGGTATTTTTGCTGATATATGAAAGCGTATCGTTCATCCATCCCATATTCCATTTGAAATTGAATCCCAGCCCGCCTTTATCAACAGGATAGGTCACTAGAGGCCACGCTGTCGATTCTTCAGCCGCCATCATAGCAAATGGATAGCACTCAAATATGGTGGTGTTAAGCTCCTTCAGGAAGTCAATCCCGTTAATGTCATCCGTCCCGCCGAATTGGTTTCTGAATGGGGTTCCATCAATTCCAAAATTAAGCTGCAGTATTGAAGTGACACCATCAACCCGCAATCCGTCAATATGATACTTGTCAAAATAAAAGCTGGCATTGGAAATCAAAAAGTTCTTGACCTCTCTTCTGCCAAAATCAAATTTTTTAGTCCCCCAATTGGGGTGATCGATACCGCCATAAAGCTCTTCGCCATCAAAATTCAGCAAACCATGCTCGTCTCTGCAGAAATGTCCGGGAACCCAATCTAAAATTATGCCTATATCATTTAAATGACATCGGTCTATCAGATACATCAGATCTTCGGGTGCTCCATACCTGCTGGTGACAGAATAATACCCTGTGGTCTGATAGCCCCAAGAACCGTCGTAGGGGTGCTCCATAACCGGCATAATCTCTAAAAAGTTATAACTCATTTCCTTCATATAGGGTATCAGCTCATCGGCCAATTCCCGATAATTCAAATAGGTGCCGTCAGACTTCATTTTCCATGATCCAAGATGGACTTCATAGATATTGACCGGCTCTTGAATCAGATTTCTTTTTTTTCTCTTCTTCAGCCACTTGTCATCGTTCCATTGATACTTATGCAGATCAACAGTCACCGATGAGGTTTCCGGTCTGACCTGTGAATAAAAAGCATAAGGGTCTGCCTTATAGACGAAGTTGCCGTTTTTCATAAAGATTTTGTATTTATAGACTTCGCCCTCTCCGATTTCCGGGAAAAAACATTTCCAAACACCAGTATTCTCATCTCTTTCCATGGGGTTGGCACGGTCATTCCAGTAATTAAAAGAGCCCACCAAAAAAACCTCAGAGGCATTTGGGGCCCATAAAGTGAATAGTATTCCTTTCTTATCCTTATTATTTATGAGATGAGCGCCAAAGTAATTGAAGCTGTCATATAGTTCTTGAGAGTGATATTTTTCCCATTCTTGACTGATATTTTTGTCCATTATAACCTCAAATCTTTTCTTTTATTATACAATATTTTTAAGTTCTTGTATAGTTAAGCTCCCGTTAAGCATTGAAATCTGAACAAAAAAAGAGAGGCAAGCCTCTCCTTTCAATTCTTATTTTGATAATTTTGCTATCAATGCATCGACGATTTTTTCCCAATCCCCGACAACCTTATAGTCGGATACATCGAAAATCGGTGCATGGGCATCTCTGTTGACGCTGACTATTGTGCCAGATCCTTTGATACCGCAGGTATGATGAGCCGCTCCGGAAATACCGAATCCTATGTAGAATTTCGGCTTGATTGCCACACCACTGGTCCCGATCATGGTCTCATCCCTGTCGGTCCAACCCTCGTCCAAAGCCGGTCTGGTACATCCTGTCACGCCATTCAACAAACCAGCAAGCTTCTCCAGCTTGTCCCAGCCTTCCTGATTGCCGATTCCGAATCCACCTGTTACAATCAGATCAGCACTCTGCAGCGAAACTTTGACTTTATTGTCATCGATAACCTCTAGAATCTCTATCTTGTCCCCAAAGCCTTTTACGTCGGGATTGAATCGTTCAACTGCT
>JAUYTY010000019.1 GCA_030694905.1 Eubacteriales bacterium
TTGTCTTTGATTCCGACAAAACTGACTTCCAATTTATTTAGAATCTTTCCTAGCTCGAATTTCGAGCCATGTTCAAGATATTTTACATCATAGTCATCGCATAATTGAATCAAATTGTTTCTTCCTTTTTCTGAAGAATCCTTGGTATAGATTACAAGGTGCAGTTTTCTCTTCTTGATTTGCTCTTCGACCAAATCGAAACCCAATACCAGGTTGCCACTTTTTCGAGACAAACCAATCATACCATATATCTTATCTGTCATCCTCTAACACCTTCAGCATATCTTGATAGATTTCTTCGGATATTTCACATTCGAATGCCTTATTCAATCTTTTTGACTTGTACGCTTTGTCATAGCATTCAATTTTTTTACAGATGTAAGCACCTCTACCGTTGGCTTTGCCTTTCAGGTCGATAAAGGTATCTCCCTCTTTATTTCTGACAACCCTAATAAGCTCTTTCTTAGGAAATATCTCACCGCAACCCAGGCATTTTCGCATTGGTATCTTTTTTTTAATCATTCTAATCACCTTTTTTCAGTTCAGCATATTGGGTCTCGCTCTTAATGTCAATCTTCCAACCGGTAAGTTTTGCTGCCAATCTGGCATTCTGACCTTCTTTTCCGATAGCAAGAGACAATTGATAATCAGGCACAACAACTAGAGCGCTTTTCGCTTTTTCGTTGACCACAACCTTGACAGCTGTAGCTGGGCTTAGGCTGTTTGCAATAAACTTGGCAGGATCCTTGTCGTAGACAACGATATCTATTTTTTCGCCATCTATCTCATCAACAACAGCTTTAACCCTTGTTCCTTTGTTGCCAACGCAAGAGCCAACCGGATCAACGTTCTCATCATTGGAAATGACAGCTAATTTAGATCTGGAGCCTGCTTCTCTTGAAATGTTGAATATATCGATAACGCCATCATAAATCTCAGGCACCTCCAACTCAAATAACCTCTTTACCAGATTTGGGTGTGTCCTTGAAAGGGTTATACTGGCACCCTTGCTTGTATTTTTAACATCAAGTATAACAGCTTTTATCCGGTCTCCTTGCCTGTAGGTCTCACCGGGAATCAATTCTCCTTCTGTTAAGATTCCCTCTATTTTTCCAAGATTGACAAAAATGTTATTCTTGCTTATTCTCTGGACTATCCCAGTAACAATCTCGCTCTCTCTGCCGTGAAATTCCTCGTAAATGTTCTCTCTTTCAGCCTCTCTGATTTTTTGCAGAATAACTTGCCTGGAGGTCTGTGCCGCAATTCTTCCAAATTCTTCCTTGGGTCTGACCTGTACCTTGACTGTGTCGCCGATTTCAAATTTCTGGTCTATTTTTCTGGCTTCTACCAGGCTTATTTCAAGTCCTTCATCATGTGATTCATCAACGACTGTCCTCTCAGAAAATATTTTGTACTCGCCAGTCTCAATATCAATTTGAACTTTGACGTTGCCGACCTTTCCATAGTTTTTCTTATAGCCTGATATCAAAGCCATCTCTATAGCTTCAATAACTGCATCTTTTGTAATTCCTTTCTCTTTCTCAAGCTCCTCAATAGCTCTGATGAAATCTTTGTTCATTTTTTCCTCCATTAAAACACTATCCCTTTATTTATTTTTGTGATATTGCTCCTTGAAATCTTGATTATCTCGCCATTCTCTTCAAGCTCTATCTCTTCATTATTAAAGCTTTTTAGCTTCCCAATATACATCTTGGAATCATTTAATTTCTTATATAATTTCACTTCGACCAAATTGTCGAGGTTGTTTTTATAATCTTCATCCGATTTAAATGGCCTGTCTATACCGGGTGATGAAACCTCAAGATTATAAGCTTCATCAATGGGGTCATCCTTATCCAGCTCATCGCTTATCAGATTGCTTACGATGGCACAGTCTTCCAGATCGACGCCCTTTTCTTTGTCGATATAAACTCTTAAAATATTGATGCCGCTTTCCCTGACATACTCAATGTCAAATATGCTCAAATCTGTATTTCGCACCGCTTTTTCTGCAATTACAGTCACATTTTTAATTAAATTTTTCTTATCCATTCAAAGCTCCTTGAGGCAATTAGAAAGAGTGGGGATTCCCACTCTTATCGGCCAATTTCTTTACTCACACTGTATTATAACATATTATTTTTATTTTTTCAAATATTAAATAGAGAGATTTGATTACTCTCATTCAGCCCTTCAAGGCATCCGTGAGCCTTGAAAACCTCAATGCTGGTTTTGTTGACTTTTGCCCTTTTCATCAAATCCTCAACAGATATGAAAGGACTTAATTCTCTTTCCGTCTGGATGTTGGCTGCTGCTGTCTCACCGACACCCTCGAGTGATATCAACGGCGGCAATAGCTTATCGTCTTTGATTCTAAATTCCTTATGATCTGACAGATACAGATCCACAGGCAATATCTCATAGCCTCTCTTGAACATCTCAAGGGCTACTTCTAAAACGACTATGGAATTTTTGTCCTTTTGGGATTTGTTTTCTCTACCGTTAATTTCCTTTATGACATTTTGAACATGTCCTTCCCCTTTCAGTATCAGGTCAGCATCAAAATCAGGGGCTTTCATTGTGAAATATGCCGCATAAAAAGCCAAAGGAAAATGCACCTTGTAATAAGCAATTTTAACGGACATTGTGACATATGCAACCGCGTGGGCTTTTGGAAACATATATTTAATCTTGTTGCATGAATCAATGTACCACTGTGGCACATTTTTTTGTTTCATTTCCTCGACATCTTCCTCAGTTACACCTTTTCCTTTTCTGACTCTTTCCATGATATCAAATGCTTTCTTCTTATCCAAGCCCTGGTATATCAGAAAAGTCATTATATCGTCTCTGGTTGATATAACATGTTTTATGGTAGTTTGGTTGCTTCTGATGTAATCCTGTGCATTCCCGACCCAGACGCTCTCGCCATGAGACAATCCTGAAATCCTCACAAGGTCTGAAAAAGTCTTTGGCTTTGTATCCATTAGCATCTGTCTTACAAATCCTGTCCCAAACTCGGGAATACCCAGTGTTCCTGTTTCGCATCCAATCTCATCGCTGGTCACGCCAAGAACCTTTGGTGAATCAAACAAAGATAATGTTGCTTCGTCATCCAATGGGACATTTGAGCTTTTAAAGCCTGTCATATCCTCAAGCATCTTGATGATGGTAGGTGTATCGTGTCCTAGTATATCCAGCTTCAAGATTCTGCCAGAGATTGAATGGTAATCGAAATGTGTCGTCTTGACACCGGATTTTCTATTGTTCGCAGGGTATTGAATGGGTGTGAAGTCATATATCTCTTTATTTTTTGGAACAATCATTACCCCTCCGGGATGCTGCCCGGTGGTTTTTTTGACACCTGTGCAGTAATCCACCAAACGGTTGGTCTCAGCATTTCTCAATCGGATGTCTTTGTCATCAAAATAATTCTTCACAAATCCATAGGCTGTTTTTGAAGCTATGGTCCCAATTGTTCCCGCTCTATAAACATACCCCTCTCCAAATAGGGCCTCAGTATATCTCATCGCCTCTATCTGTTCCTTTGCGGCAAAATTCAAGTCAATATCAGGTTCCTTGTCTCCTTCAAATCCCAGAAAGACTTCAAAGGGTATGTCGTGTCCGTCCTTGATATATACGGCGCCACATACAGGGCATGCTTTTGAAGGCAGATCGACGCCGGAGCTGTAGCTGCCGTCTGTCACAAACTGACTGTGCCTGCAATCCGGGCATATGTAATGTGGCGGAAGTGGATTGACCTCGGTAATATTGCTCATAGTTGCAGCAAACGAGGACCCGACAGATCCTCTGGATCCCACTATATAGCCATCTTCCAGAGATTTTTCTACCAGTTTGCCGGCTATGACATACATAACCGCATAACCGTTGCTGATGATGGAGTGCAGTTCTCTTTCCAGTCTTTCCCGCACAATCTCCGGCAAAGGGTCTCCATATTTTTCAACAGCATTCTTGATGGTGATTTCTCTTAGACTGATATCAGCTCCCTCAATAATCGGTGGATACACACCGTCTGGTATCGGTTGAATGTCTTCAATCATATCAGCTATTAAATTGGGATTCTTTATAACAACGTCTTCTCTTACAGTTTCAGTCAGGTATTCAAATTCAGCCAACATTTCATTTGTTGTCTTCAGATAGATTGACGGCTGGTCATTAGCATCATCATATCCCTGTCCGGTCATCAGTATCTCCCTTACAATACTGTCTTTCTTGTCAAGGAAATGCACGTCTCCTGTTGCACAAACCAATTTGTTGTTTTTGGCCCCTAGCTCAATGATTTTTTTATTGATCTCGATCAAATCATTCTCATCTTTTAATATGCCGCTTTTAATCAAATTCAGATTATTGGTCGAGGGTTGAATCTCAAGGAAATCGTATTGCTGCGCTATCTTATCCAACTCATGGTCTGACGCGCCTGATAGTATGGCGCTGAATAATTCTCCGGATTGGCAGGCGGTACCTAAAATGAGTCCTTCCCTGTATTGGTTCAGTACCGATCTTGGCAACAGGGGTTTTTTGTAAAAATAATTCAAATGTGAATCCGAAACCAACTTGTACAGATTTTTCAAACCGATATAGTTTTTCACCAATATAATAATGTGATATGTTTTCGAGTTTGCAATGCTTTTCTCTTCACCTATATTTGCGTTGATCTCAATTATATTGTCTAGGCCTTTGGATTTCAACATTTCCAGTAAGATGACAAGAAGCCCTGCCGCAGCCAAAGCGTCATCTGAAGCCCGGTGATGATTTTCAAGTGTTATTCCCAAATCCTTGCACAATTTGCTGAGCTTGTAGCTTTTCCGTTTCTTTAAGAGATATCTGGACAGGTCAAGCGTATCGATAACGCAGAACTCTCTAGGTACATCCAGATTGTTTCTGAGGAATGAATAATCAAAATTGGCGTTGTGGGCGCATAATACCTCGCAATCTCCAATAAAGCTAAGAAATTTTACCAAACCTGTCTTGATATCCGGAGCATTCTTGACATCCGCATTGGTTATTCCTGTTATCTGGGTGATTGTATAGGGTATGTCTATTTCGGGATTGATCATGATATTAAATGTATCAACGACCTCAAGATTCTTGAGCTTTACGGCTCCTATCTCAATAATTCTATCATTTACAGGTGATAAACCAGTGGTTTCCAAGTCAAAAACAACTATCTCACCGTCAAAATTCTGATCGATAGGATTTTTGATGATATCGACACCATCCTCGCACAGATAACCCTCCATGCCATAAAGGATTTTTATATTGTGCTTTTTAGCGGTGGCCATAGCCTCAGGGAAGCCTTGCAACACACCATGGTCTGTCAGTGAAATTGCCTTATGCCCCCATTCTTTTGCTCTTTTTGCAATTTTATCGAAATCACTGATGCCGTCAAGCGCGCTCATTTTGCTATGAACGTGGAGCTCAACCCGTTTTTCTTCGCTTATGTCTCGTATTATCTGCCTTTCATGGCAGTAATTGATGCTTTGCGCCATTAGCAGGCATTCCCTGGAAAAACTATCATACATGTTTTTGCCCTTGACTATTGCCACATCGCCAACTGCCAAGGTTTTCAACTTATTGGTTTTCTCTTCTCCCCTTAAAAAAGCTTTCACAGTAATTGAGTTGGTGAAATCAGTCATATCCATTTGGAGCAAATACATGTCTTGTTTAATTTCTTTAAGACTGATATTGAGTATTTCTCCTTTGATGCAATAGTCGAGCCCTTGAACCTCATCTATATCATTGATGTCAATAGGCGTATCACTTATTTTTTTACCA
>JAUYTY010000117.1 GCA_030694905.1 Eubacteriales bacterium
TTTTTGTTGATAGAATAAATCCATTATTTCGCAATTATACATCTCACTGCACCATAATAACATAACATTTGTAAGGAGTAATATGAACTCAATAGACTATTACAATAAAAATTCAGAGAAATACATCAATGATACTATGAACGTCAGCATGGAAGAACTATTGAAGCGGTTTTCAGTCTATCTTCCGAATAATGGCCTTGTGTTGGACCTGGGCTGTGGCTCTGGTCGTGACAGCCTTTGGTTCATGGAGCAGGGGTATGAAGTGGTAGCTGCTGACGGCTCTAAAGAATTGGTCGAACACTGCCGAAAATTTTTGGGAGATAAAGTAATCCATGCAACCTATGAGGATTTCGAATCAGACTTGACGTTTGACGGTATTTGGGCTTGCGCAAGTTTGTTGCATGTTAAGCTAGAAGACCTCCCTGGTATGATTATTAAGTATGCCAGATATCTCAAGCAAAAGGGTGTGTTTTTCATGTCGTTTAAAGCGGGAGAGGTAGATTATGAGAAAGATGGAAGGTGGTTTACCAACTTCACCGAAGATAGGCTGCTATCAATGATGAGCAGGATAGAAAATCTGGAGGTTATTGAAGTCATAAAAACCCAAGATGTAAGAAAAGAGAGACAGGACGAAATGTGGTTAAGTATTATAGCCAAGAAAATGTGAAGCATGAATGATAAAGCGATCACCGGACAATTATTCAATGTATTTAAAGAGAATCTTTCCGATTTATCAAAGGTGAAATCTTTTGATATTGTGGTGTCGTTTATACAGTTATCTGGATTTAAAATGATTGAAAGCATTATAAATGATTTTGTATCAAATGGTATTCCTGTTCGAATAATTACAAGCACTTACATGAATGTTACCGATCCAACAGCACTTTCAGAGCTTTTTTCCCTTAAAGGAAATATTGAGGTTAAGCTTTACGCAGGAGGGGCTCCAAGCTTCCACCCGAAAGCATATTTTATCAATGGAAGATCAATAGAAGAAACCATGATTTACATAGGCAGCTCAAATTTGTCAAAAGTTGCACTCACCAATGGCGTAGAATGGAATTATATTGTTGATGGTGTGATAGATCCTGAGTCAGTGAAGACTTACCAAAAGACTTTTGACAATATGTTTGAAAATGAATGTATACAATTGACCAAGGAAATCATCATAGACTATAGAAAAACCTATGTTATTCCAGAAGAGAGGCGAGAAAAAAGTCAGATTAACGTTCATTATCGCAAACATCAGATAAAAACCATTAAAGTCCATGAATCTTCCCCTAAATATGCAGTAATGATTCACAAAATTGAGCCTAATTCATCACAAACGGAAGCCTTGAACGAACTGAGACAAACAAGAGAAGAAGGCAATGACAAGGCTTTAGTAGTAGCAGCAACCGGCGTTGGAAAAACTTATCTCGCGGCATTTGATTCTAAAGAATTTGAATCTATTCTATTCATTGCTCATAGAGAAGAAATCCTGAATCAAGCCTTCGACTCATTTTCAAAAGTCCGTGGCGAGTCAGATTTTGGCAGATTATATGCTGGATACAACGACTTGGATAAACAGATAGTCTTTGCATCCATACAGTCTTTAAGCCGAGTCACACAACTCGAAAAAATGGATAGAAGAAAGTTTCAATATATTATCGTAGATGAGATTCATCACGGCACCGCTCCAACCTATAATAGATTACTCAGACATTTTGAACCTGAATTTTTGCTCGGTTTGACCGCTACGCCCCATAGAATGGATAGAAAAGATGTTTTCGCCATTTGCGACTTCAATATGGTTTATGAGGTGGATCTGTTTCAATCTATAAACAGAGGATGGTTGGCACCCTATAAGTATTATGGCATCTATGACAGTACTGTTAATTATGAAAATATTACATTTATAAGTGGCAAATATGCTGAAAAAGAACTTGAACGCGCCTTATCTATCAATGCCAGGGCGGAATTGGTCTATAAGCATTATTTGAGATATAAGCGTAAAAGAGCATTGGCCTTTTGCTCGAGCATTGAACATGCGGAGTACATGGCGGATTTCTTTAAACACAAAGGCAAAAAAGTAGCCGCTATACATAGTCAAAGCAATCGAATGAATTACGTAGAAAGAAATGCAGGCATAAAAAGTCTTGAATCAGGAGAGCTTGAAGTCATTTTTTCTGTAGATATGTTGAATGATGGTGTCGATATTCCTTCCCTTGATTTATTGCTTTTTTTAAGGCCAACTGAATCTTCGACGATTTTTTTGCAGCAACTGGGTAGAGGGCTTAGAAAATCTCCTGGCAAGGCACATGTGAATGTCTTAGACTTCATAGGCAACTTTAAGAACGCAGATTTAATCCCACTTCTTTTAGGGAATAGTATTAGCAATCGAGGCGCTATCATTAAGGATTTACAGGACGGCGAGAATTTGCCTTTAAACTGTCTTGTGGATTTTGAATTTGAGGTGGTTGATCTGCTTGAAAAGGTTTTAAGAAGTAGGATAAAAGCCAAAGAAAAGATCGAGATGCTATACGATGATTATGCTGATACTTTGGATAAGCAAGGATACCCCTCAAGAGTAGGGTTTTTTACCTGGTTGACACAAGCGCAGTACCGTTATATTAAATCTCAAAACCAATTCAATCCATTTAAAGACTTTTGCGGGTTTTTAATAGGAAAGCAACCTAAACTTATTGAAGAAGGATTTAAAGATTCGAAAGAAGCCAGGTTTATCAATATGATTGAAAAAACCAGCATGACAAAAATGTATAAAATGCCAGTTCTTTTAAGCTTTTTGAAACAAGGAAAAGTTGAAACAGTGGCTAGTCAAAAGGATATTGTTGAATCATTTAGATTGTTCTATGGCAATCCAAGAAATAGAAAAGACATGGATAGGGATAAGTCCAGTAAAGATTATCAAGGTTTTAATGATGATAATTGGTGGCGTTTGACGATCAATAATCCAATACATTTTTTGTGTAAAACTCATTCTGACACTTTTGAACTTAGGGATACAGAATTTTTAATTAAACAGGAATTTGACTGGACTAAAGAAAATAGTGATAGAGAAAAGTGGTTTTATAATCAGGTCCAAGATGCGATAGCATTCAGGCGATTTGAGTTTCTGGATCAGAGATTGGAGAAATAAAATCACCCCCAGGAGGAATAATATGAGATATCTGACAAAGTCAAGATTCAAACTGGCCCTAGAATGTCCGACCAAGCTATACTACACGGGCAAGAAGGAGTATGCCAACCAGAACCTGGAGGACCCGTTTCTTGCTGCGCTGGCAGACGGGGGCTATCAGGTAGGTGAGCTGGCCAAGTATTATTTTCCCGACGGACATGATATCAAGTCGCTGGATTATCTTGAGGCTTTGGAAGAGACCAATGCCCTGCTTGAAAAAGATCAGGTGACTGTCTATGAGGCGGCTATTAGGCATAAGAATCTGTTTATCCGTACCGATATTTTGGTTAAAAATGGTAACCATATCGATATTATCGAGGTGAAAGCTAAATCCTTCAATAAAAATAAAGACTCTTTTTGGGGGAAAAGCGGTAGTTTGTCCTCAGAATGGTCGCCATATCTGAACGACGTGGCCTTCCAGAAACATGTGGTATCATCTGCGTATCCAAATTGCTCGGTCTCATCTTATCTGATGCTGGTCGATAAGCAGGCCAAGTGTCCAACAGACGGTCTCAATCAGAAATTCAGAATCTTCAAGGATCCATCAGGCAGAAAACAGATCCGATTGGCACAGCCTCTGACATCAGAAGATCTTGGCAATAAAATACTGTGCCAGATCAATGTGGATGACTGCTGCAGCTTTATATATGACACTGAAATAGCCAATGAGGCATTTGCTGGCGGTTTTTTTGATTATGTGGATTTCCTATCTGAACGCTATGAGCAGGACAAAAAGATTGTCATGGACATTGCTGGTCGATGTGGCAAATGCGAGTTCAAGACAACGGATAAAGACCCAAAAGCACTGCTGAGTGGCTTCAAGGAATGCTGGAGACATCATCTGGATTGGAGCGATGAAGATTTCACAGAGCCTATAATCCTCGAGATCAACAATTTCAGAAAAAAAGACCAGATGTTCAAACAGGGTGTTTTCAAAATGAAGGACCTAACCATTGACGATATAGAACCGGCACCTGACCGCAACCCCGGGTTGTCACCCAAGGAAAGGCAGTGGATGCAAATCGAAAAGGTCCAGAAAAATGATAGCACGCCGTGGATAGACACAGATGGATTAAAAACGGAAATGGTCAGATGGAAGTATCCCCTTCATTTTATTGATTTTGAAACAACCATGGTGGCCATCCCTTTCAATAAGGGGCGACACCCCTATGAAGGCATTGCCTTTCAGTTTTCACATCATGTTGTCCATGAGAACGGAGAGATAGAGCACAAAAATCAATACTTGAATGTTGTGCCTGGTGTATTTCCAAATTATGAGTTTGTCAGAAAGCTAAGAGATGCCTTGGAGAACGACAAAGGCACTATCTTCAGATACGCCCCACATGAGAACACGTTCCTTAATATGATCTACGGGCAGCTTAAGAATGACAAGAGCCACATCCCAGACAGAGAAGAGCTTTACAGCTTCATCAGAGACATTACAGAGTTTGGCAAAGGTACAAAAGAATACCGATGTGGAGATCGGAATATTGTGGATATGCTGTCTCTGGTTAAGCGCTATTACTATGATCCGTTGATGGGGGGATCCAACTCCATCAAGGTTGTTCTGCCAGCGATTCTTAATAGCTCCCGATATTTGCAGAACAGGTACTCGAATCCGATTTATGGCGCTGATGACGGAATAAAAAGCTATAATTTCCGTTATTGGACCTGGGTAAGATTCGATGACGCAGGTCGGGTCATGGACCCATATAAGCTGCTGCCTAAAATGTTTGATGACATCACTGACGATGATTTTGACAAGATAAGCGACGATACGGTTATCAGTGACGGCGGCGCTGCCATGACAGCCTATGCCAAGATGCAGTTTGAGGATATGACTGACTATGAGCGAAATGAAATAAGCAATGCGTTGTTGAAGTACTGCGAGCTGGATACCCTTGCCATGGTTATGATCTATGAGGGATGGAAGGATGCGTGTGACTTATGAAAATGATACCGGCCATGTGCCCAGAATCGACCAGGAGCAACGCTGAAAGGGAAGTCTTTGAGCTACTAGCTAAATTGGATTTGCCTGGAGTTGTATTGTATTCGCTGCAGCTGCACAAGCATGTCGATAAGGTTCAATCAGAGATAGACTTTGTGGTGATCACCCACAGGGGTGTGCTGTGTCTTGAGGTCAAAGGCGGGGAAGTGAGCTTCAATAATGGTGTCTGGGAATTTAGCTCAGGCGGTGACAGAACATCACAGAAGAAGGAAGGCCCCTTTGAGCAGGCTGCGTCAGCGGCTTATTCCCTGAGATCATATGTCCTAGAAAACTATACGAAACAAGCGGGCAAAAATATAAAAAGGTGTCTGTTCGGACATGGTGTCCTGTTTCCTGATATCATATTCAGAGAGAGAGGACCGGAGATTAACAACAAAATCATTTGCGATCGCTCAGGAAAGCATGAGATGGGAAAGTTCATAACCGGATTATATGACCATTGGGAGGATAAACTGGCAGAGAAGTCCAGCCTTAGCCGATTAAGCAATAGTGATATCAGTATACTGGAAGGATTTTTACGGAAGACATTTATTATTGAGAAGGAAGAAGATTGCTATAACTTCAAGGCCGTTGACGGCAGACTGAACCAATTGTCAGAGGAACAGATGCGGATTTTTCGCTATGGGGTCCAGAATCCAAGACAGCTGGTGTCAGGTACGGCGGGAACAGGCAAGACCATCATTGCCATTTGTCACGCTGTAGAGCAAGCCAAGGCAGGAGACAAAGTGCTGTTTATATGCTTCAATAAGCTTTTAGCAGACTGGGTGGACAAGGAAATAGCCTATCGGTTGGCTGATGTCAATAACAAAGTCAAGGTGGTCAATTTTCATAATTTGCTGTTGGAAGTGGTCGGATGCGACATACCAGATGATAATTTATCCAGGTTTTATCGTGAGGAGCTGCCGACACGGTTTCTTGAGAAGTTGGCATACGAGCCATTGGATGAAGTTGATCTTCTGATAATAGATGAAGGCCAGGACCTGTTCATGACCGATTACATCCAATGCCTGGATAAAATGGTCAAGGGCGGTCTGGAGAATGGACGTTGGATTACATTCTACGATGAGTTTCAGAACATTTACCTAAGGGAACAGTTCATAGAGGGTCTTGAGATGATGAGGCTGTTCTCACCATTCATGGGCTCATTAGAGACAAATTACAGGAATACTAGACAGATCCACGACGCCAATCACAAAATAACCAACATTGAAAACGGGCGATTCAATGGCATTGATGGAGATGAGGTGGTCTTTGTAGGTTATGAGACCCATGAAGAGGCAAAAAAAGAGTTGAAGAATATTGTCAAGACGCTTGTCAGACAGAGGGTGCCTTTTGAGGATATCGTCATCCTATCTCCCTATAAATTTCTTCACTCAATCATAGAGGGCAACCGGCATCTCCTTGAAGGCGTCACACAGATTCAGCCGATGCAGAACGAGAAGGGCGATATCACCAAGCTTGCCCCGGGAACCATCCGATTCTCAACTATTTACAGCTTCAAGGGGATGGAGTCCCATGTGGTCATATTGATTGATATCAATAAACAGGACGAGGAAGCCATGAGGCTATATTACACCGGCATATCAAGAGCCAAGTCCAAACTGTATGTTGTATATGACAGGAATAAGTTCTTGTTGCATTAGATTAACTTATATGGTTTTAGCAGTGATTGTACCTAATTAAGAAATAAATCCCGGCAGGTGAAAAATGGATAAAAGAAATCAGAATCATTTCAGAGGATGCCTTATAGGAGGCGCAATAGGGGATGCGTTGGGTTGGCCTGTGGAATTCATGAAGCTGGAACAAATCAAGCGCCTATATGGCGTAAATGGAATCACAGAATTGGTCTTGGCGTCAAATGGAAAAGCTGAGATAACAGACGATACACAAATGACAATGTTCACGGCAGAAGGATTATTGCGAGCTGAAGTCGGAATGCGCTACAATGGCATAAGTGATAAACCTACGGTTATTTACCACGCCTATCAGAGATGGTTGTTGACCCAGAAATACACCCCCTTAAAAGAATACAACTGGATATACGATGGCTGGCTGTTGAATCTAAAAGAGCTTCATGCCAGAAGAGGACCGGGCAATACATGCCTTTCAGCCCTAAGGAGTCAAACCATAGGATCAGTCGATAACCCCATCAATAACAGCAAGGGATGTGGCGCGATAATGCGTTCGGGCCCTTTTGGTTTGCTTTTAAGTAAAACAGATGCCTTTGAAGAAGCGGTTGAATCTGGGGCATTGACACACGGACATCCTAGTGGTTATCTGGCGGCAGGTGCCTTTGCCTATATGATTGCAGCGATTATAGAGGGTCAGGATCTGAGGTCGGCCATAGAAGAAACCATGAGTGTGCTGAACAAAAAGGACGGCTCCAATGAATGTGTGGACAAAATCCAATTGGCATTGGACCTGGTTGAGAGCAATCACCCGGACCAAACAGCTATCCAAATGATAGGTGAAGGATGGGTGGCTGAAGAAACCCTTGGCATTGCCGTTTACTGTGCCATGAAGCACCGTGACGATTTCAAGAGGGCGCTGATTGCGGCAGTGAATCACGATGGCGACAGTGATAGCACTGGATCGGTTACAGGTAATATCTTGGGTGCCTACTTAGGCATCGAAGCTATTCCTGAAAATTGGATTAAGGATATAGAATTATCAGAAACTATCACTCAACTCTCAGATGATTTGCTGAGTGGATTTCAGGAAGGGGAAGACTGGGTGATCAGGTATCCTGGTTATTGAATAAGGATAACAATATGAAACGTGTTGCATTCATTGATACGGAAATCCAACCGAAAACGGGAAATGTACTTGATATTGCCGGTATAAGAGGTGACAACAGTACTTTCCATTCTGCAAACATAGGTGCTTTCACGGCATTTTTGCGAGAGAGTTCTTTTGTGTGCGGACATAATATCATCAATCATGACTTGAAATACATTGGGAATGCCATACGTGATGGGGGCATTTCTGAATCGAATGTCATAGACACTTTATATCTTTCCCCGCTTTTGTTTCCTGCAAGGCCTTATCATGCTTTGGTGAAGGATGATAAGCTGCAAAGCGAAGAAAGAAATAATCCTTTAAATGACTCGATAAAGGCCAAGGAACTGTTTATTGATGAACTAGATGCCTTCAATAGGTTAGATCAGGATATGAAAAACATCTATTACAAGCTGCTGAAAGACCAGAAGCATTTTCACGCCTTTTTTAAATTCATTGGGTATCAGCCTGGGTCAATCAATGTCGAGCGAGCCATAAGTGATAAGCTTCACGGGCAGATTTGTGGCAATACCAATCTACTAAAGCTTATCTCAGTTCATCCGGTGGAACTGGCGTACAGCCTTGCCCTGATACATGCGAACAGTCGCTATTCAATTACACCACCTTGGGTGCTTAGGAACTATCCTGCTGTAGAGAAGGTTATGTTTTTGCTGAAAAGCAATGCTTGTCTGACAGGTTGCAATTATTGCAATGAAGCCTGGGACATCCATAAAGGATTGAAGAGATTTTTTGGATTTGATGAGTACCGCAGATATGATGGCGAACCTCTGCAGGAGAAGGCTGTGAAAGCGGCTGTTGACAATAAATCTCTCTTGGCTATATTCCCCACTGGCGGTGGAAAATCCATTACCTTTCAAATACCTGCCCTCATGTCGGGAGAGGCCGTAAAAGGACTGACGGTTATCATATCGCCATTGCAGTCTCTGATGAAGGACCAAGTGGATAATCTGGAGGTTGTTGGAATCACTGAAGCGGTTACCATCAATGGTCTGCTGGATCCTATTGAGCGGGCTAAATCAATGGAACGTGTTGTTGACGGTTCTGCCTCTATCCTCTACATCTCACCTGAATCCCTTCGCTCAAAAACCATCGAACATCTGCTTTTGGGAAGAAATGTGGTGCGTTTTGTTATTGATGAAGCCCACTGTTTTTCAGCATGGGGACAGGATTTCAGGGTGGACTACCAATACATCGGTGATTTTATCAAACAGTATCAGAATAAAAAGAATCTTCAGGATGGCATTCCTGTCTCTTGCTTTACCGCAACAGCAAAGCAGAATGTCATAGAAGACATTAAAAACTATTTTAAAGAAAAGCTATCCCTTGAAATATTGATTTTCAGGTCGGGTGCCACCAGGACCAATCTTCATTACAATGTGTTATATAAAAACAATGAAGAGGACAAGTATAATACGCTGCGAAATCTGGTTGAAGGCAATAGTTGTCCAACCATAGTCTATGTGTCCCGAACGAAAAGAGCACAGGAACTGGCCGAACGTTTAAGCAGGGATGGCTATACCGCCAAACCTTATCATGGACGCATGGACAACAAAGAAAAATCAGAAAATCAAGATGATTTCATATCAGGCAAGATTGGAATTATGGTCGCTACCTCTGCCTTTGGAATGGGTGTGGATAAAAAAGATATAGGCATGGTCATTCACTATGACATATCTGACTCCCTGGAAAACTATATTCAAGAGGCAGGAAGGGCAGGGAGAGATGAGTCCATTTCGGCAGATTGTTATGTTCTTTTTAATGACGAGGATCTGAACAGGCATTTTATTCTTTTGAATCAGACCAAGTTGAGCATGCAAGAGATTCAACAGGTTTGGAAAGGTATAAAAGAACTTACACGAATTCGTTCAAGTGTTTCCCAGTCGGCTTTGGAAATTGCCAGAATAGCTGGATGGGATGATTCCGTCATGGAAATAGAAACCAGGGTTAAGACAGCTATTGCAGCACTAGAGGAAGCTGGATATCTCCGTAGAGGACAAAATGTCCCGCGAATCTATGCGGATAGCATATTGGTTAAGACGATGGAAGAGGCCAGCAATAGAATCGAGGCATCGGAAATTCTCCAGGGCAAACAACAGGAAACTGCAAAACGGATCATGAACATGCTTTTATCTATGAAAAGCAGGGAGAGAACACGTGATGACGGTGCTGAAACCAGGGTGGATTATATTGCAGACCGATTGGGCTTGACCAAAGAGGAAGTGGTTCAGGTCATAAACCTTCTAAGGGAGGATAATATTCTGGCGGACGCCAAAGATTTAAAGGTGTTCATCAAACGAAAAGAGAATCAAAATCGATCCATAGCTATTCTGGAATTTTACTGGAAACTGGAGAAATTTTTGCTTGATATACTGACAGAAGAACCTGCAATCTACAATATCAAAGAACTGACCGGTAAAGCTGAGGCGTATGGCTGTGTCGATGTCATGCCCAAACATATCAGAACATTGATAACCCTATGGTCTATTAAGCAATGGCTCAAAAGCAGAAATCACGGAAACTCCCCGAACCATGTCAAAATTAAATGCCTTCATAGCAGGGAAGAAATAGAAAGCAAGCTGGAAAAAATACAAGAGTTGAGTCGATTTATCGTAGAGTATCTTTTTGAAAGAAGAAGCAAGAAAAACATTGATAGTAATCAGGAAGAGGAACTGATTGAGTTTTCGGTCTTGGACCTGAAGCTGGCATTTGAAGAGCGGTTGACTTTTTTCAATACCAAAACCTCATTTAGCGAGATTGAGGATGCATTGTATTATCTTTCCCGAATTGATTCACTGCGGATTGAGGGTGGATTTTTCGTGCTATACCATGCTTTTTCAATCGAAAGACTGGAGCAGGATAACAGGAAAAAATATACGGTTGATGATTATAGCAAATTAGACCTGTTTTACAAAAGCAAGATTCAACAGATTCATATTGTTGGGGAGTATGCCAAGAAGATGGTGGACGATTATAAAGAAGCCCTGCAATTTGTGGACGATTATTTTCAACTTAACTATTCCGCTTTTTTAAAAAAGTATTTTAAAGGTTCAAGACATGAAGAGATTAGCCGCAACATAACACCATCAAAGTTCAAGCAGCTCTTTGGCGAACTGTCAATTACCCAGTTGAGTATCATCAATAATCGCGAGGCAAAGGCAATTGTGGTGGCAGCAGGACCGGGAAGCGGCAAGACAAGGATTTTAGTGCATAAGCTGGCTTCGCTTGTTATGATTGAGGATATCAAACACGAGCAGCTGTTGATGCTGACATTTTCCAGGGCGGCAGTGACGGAGTTCAAGACCAGACTTCGTCGTTTGATTGGCAACGCAGCTCATTATGTTGAAATCAAGACATTTCATTCATACTGCTTTGATCTCCTAGGCAGAATGGGTACACTGGAAAAATCAAATGTTATCATCAAGGATACGGTTCAAAAAATCAAGGATGAAGAGGTGGAATCCAGCAAGCTGACCAAGACGGTGCTGGTTATTGACGAGGCTCAGGATATGGATGAGAATGAGTTTGAGCTGATAAAAACGCTGATGGCATACAACGAGGATATGCGTGTTATTGCTGTTGGGGACGATGATCAGAATATTTACGCTTTCAGGGGGTCTGACTCCAAATATTTGATGGAATTAATGTCAATCCCTGATGCAGTAAAATATGAACTGGTGGATAATTACCGCAGTCAGCCAAATCTAGTGAGCTTTACCAATCAATTTGTGGAACGGCTAACCGGTAGAATGAAGGAGATAGCAATAAAATCCGCTTTGAGAGGGGATGGACGGATTCGCGTCATAAAATACAAATCTGACCAACTGGTCAATGCCGTTGTATCAGATATTTTAAATCAAGGACTCACTGGCTCAATAGGCGTTTTGACACACACCAATGATGAAGCGCTGCAGATCACAAGCCTATTGAGAAGAGAAGGAATGCCATCGAAGCTTATCCAGAGCAATGAAGGGTTTAATTTGTTCAATATTCTGGAGATCCGATATTTGGCGGTTGAGTTGGATGCAGAACCGAAAAGCCAGATAATCAGTGAAGAAATATGGAACAAAGCAATTGAATCTTTAAAACGGAAGTTTAAAGTTAGTTCCAATCTTGATGTTTGCCTCAATCTAATGAAAGCTTTTAAGGAAAATAGCTTGAAATATATGTATAAGAGCGATTTCGAGATATTTGTCAGGGAATCCAATCTGGAGGATTTCTATGAAGGACGTACAGAGACTGTAACAGTATCTACAATCCACAAGGCCAAAGGCAGGGAGTTTGACGAGGTGTTTCTTATGCTGAATGGGTTCAAGTATTTAACAGATGAGAGCACTAGAGCAATATACGTTGCTATGACAAGGGCGAAAAGTCATTTGACTGTCCATTATAATGGAGATTTTCTGGAAAGCATTCAAGCCAAAGGTATTGACAGGGAGTATGACTATAATGACTACGAGCCTTTGGGGGAGATTGCGATGCAATTGGGTTACTGGGATGTCTGGCTGAGTTACTTCAAGTACTGCCAGAAACCGATTGGCCTGTTGAACAGTGGGGATAGCTTGAAGGTTGATGAGCAATGTTGTTATAATGAAAATGGCGAGATTGTTGTGAAGTTTTCTCAACTGATGATGCAAAGAATTAAAGATTTAAACCGAAAGGGATATTACCCTGTGAATGGAAACGTTCGATTAATCGTGTATTGGAAGGCGGAAGATGATAAAAGGGAATACGAAATCGTATTGCCGGAGGTTGTGTTTAAAAGGGAGGATAGCTAATCAATAGATTGATTAATACTCTATCTTTGTATTTCTATGAGGGCAAAGCTCCAATCTCTTCACCGCATATGAAAGAAGTTCCTCACAATCTGCGCATGGAACTGAATGCTTCATACCGGAACAGTATATTGAAATTATCTCTTTTAGCACTTTAATTTCTTGGTCGAGTTTATTCTGCAAATCTATAACTTTCCGGACATTTTAAAATGTGCGGATTTTTTTAATCCTTTGATGCCGTAGCGTTGATAAAGTTCATGGCAGCTATACGTAAATTTAATCGTATGCACATCGGTTAAAGACAAACATTGACCAATCATCTCATTCCAGTCGAGGGATACAGATTCTTCAATTGGTTTGCTGTATGTCAAATCTTCTACTGTCAACAAATGGGCCAGACAGCAGGTTGTATAGATGTCAAATGCATTCTCGAAATCATTAAAATATTTTTTAAGATTCACCAGAGCATGCAATCCAGTGACACAATGAAGGACAACAATGCTGGACGACTGGTTGAATACTGGAAGCAGGAGTGAAATTAATCCTTTGATTTTATCTTCCTCTGATCCTTCCATCACAAATCCCATTTCCATAAATGTTTTATCTTCATATAACGCTTTCATCTGCCTTCCTGTGGAGGGTTGTGACTCGAGTAGTTTTTTTATCTTTTTATGGCCTGCCAACTCATTCATCTCGTTGAATATATCAGAAACAGGTATCCGTCGGTTCAGAACGCTGGCTTCACGGTATGCTGTGATATAGTATGCCAAGGCACGTGCAACTTCTTCTTCAAGCTGCTCTTCCAGTCCGGCCCCTTCCACCGCATAAGCCAGACGAATCAGCACATGGAACAGGCCGGATGATATACCGAGTGGATATTGATTCAATACTTCACTCACAAGCTTGTCCTTTCCTTCCTGCATGATCCGCTCTCTGACAAGCATCAGACATGACTCATATGACTCCCTTTTTCCGAGACAGAATTTAAGTGAATCAGGTTTGTCTGCTGTTTCCTTTATCTGATTGATTTGAAACTTTAGTTTGAAAAAATCCGAGTAGTCTTTTACTAAATCCAGATTGCCAGATAGTCTGTACAAAGCTAGCTGTCCCATTGGTAGATGATTCACCAAATTTCCCATGTAGGGTGAGTCTTTCTTGCCATATTCGATTATCAGTTCTCCGATTGTCATAGCTTGCTCCTTAGTAAATTATTTAGGTGCGTAAAGGCTACCCATAAGCGCATGCATTGCTTGACTTATATTCTAACACAGAAACTCTTTCAAAATCAATTAATGACAAAGCTGACCGTCTAATTCTATTGACAAAAATAAAACATGGGCGTAATATATACATATACCCATAAAGGAATATGATAAAGGAGCATCTATGAATCAATTAACGAGTATTTTCAAATTATTATCCGATGAGACCAGACTCAGAATGATGGTTCTGCTTTTTCAGGAAGAGCTATGTGTCTGTGAGTTAAGTGGCATCTTGGAAGTCCCGCAACCAAGAGTTTCCAAAAATCTTGCCAAATTAAGAGATCTGAATCTGGTAGAAGACGAAAGGAAAGAAAAATTTGTGTTTTATAAACTAAAGGAAGAAAATCAATTGCTGATGGAAACCTTGAAGGGTATAAGTGAAAAGCTTGATCATTATCCACAATTGGTTCAAGATCGCAAAAGACTTGCTTATAAAGAAGAAATATTGAATAAATGTTGCATTATCTGTGACTAATCTAATAACAAGGAGCTTAACAATATGTTTATATTTACTTGGTTAAACAACCAACTGTTGAAAATGGAGTGGCTTTACGAACTAGTGAGAATTCTGGTGGAAGATGTTTTTGGTCTGGATATAACAGAAAGACTTGGAGGCAGCATCCATTTCTTTGTGTATGATGTCATCAAAATCTTTATTTTGTTATCGGCACTAATATTTGCAATTTCTTATATTCAAAGCTTTTTCCCACCTGAAAGGACCAGAAGGATTCTAGGTAGATTTACCGGGATATCTGCCAATATTCTTGGTGCTTTGTTGGGCACCGTAACACCATTCTGTTCGTGCTCATCCATACCATTATTCATAGGGTTTACCAGCGCCGGGTTGCCAATCGGTGTCACCTTCTCGTTCTTGATTTCCTCGCCATTGGTGGATCTAGCTTCTGTCATACTGTTGGCAAGCATATTCAACTGGAAAATAGCCATAGCTTATGTGGTCGTAGGATTGATACTGGCTGTCATTGGTGGCACTGTCATCAGCAAGGCAAAGTTGGAGAATTATGTTGAATCTTTTGTCTTTAACAATAAAATGGTAGAAACGGAGCAGGACGTACTGACAAGAAAAGAAAGAGTCACCTTTGCAGTGGATCAGGTGAAAGAAATAGCCGAAAAAGTATGGCTGTATATCATTATTGGTGTTGGCATAGGTGCCGCAATCCATAACTGGATACCTGAAAGTGTTATAACAGCAGTTCTTGGACAGGACAAATGGTATTCGGTGTTGCTTGCCACTATAGTGGGGATACCGATGTATGCTGATATCTTTGGCACGCTTCCAATAGCGGAAGCCTTGGTTCTTAAAGGAGTCGGTATCGGTACTGCACTATCATTTATGATGGCCGTTACAGCTTTGTCATTGCCATCGATCATCATGCTTAAAAAAGTCGTAAAAAACAGACTGCTATTTGTCTTTGTGGGAATTGTATCACTGGGAATTCTAATTATCGGGTATACATTCAATGCTTTCAGTTATTTGTTGCTATAAAACAAGCGAAGCGATTTTTTGTATTTTTTTGTAAAAAAACATTGAATAGTTTATTGTTTTCTGATAGTATATGAGTGAAATCAAATATAAGCATATGCAATAAGTAAGAGGTGATACGGTTGGTGGAAATATTCAAAGCTTTAGGAGATGAAAATAGATTGCGCATTCTAAATATCCTGATGCATCATGAGTTATGCGTATGTGAGTTGGAGGTTGTTTTAGACCTTAGCCAATCCAATGCATCCAGACATTTGGGTAAACTAAGGCAAACAAGCATCATAAGTGCCTCAAAAGACGCTCAGTGGATCCATTATAAGGTGAGTGACAGGTTTTTGAAAGACCATAAGAACCTTGCCGAATACCTGAAGCTCATGTTTTCAGAAGGGGAGATCTACAAAAATGATCTGAACCGATGCATCATATATAAGAACAGTGTTTATACTTGTCAAAACATAACCAATGACAGGCAGATGGTCATTGGTTATATCAATCAGTCAATTTAATTATACATACTTTTTAGGAGGAATGAATTTTGAAAAAAGAGAAACTTCAAGGAATAAGCTTTTTTGAGAAATACTTAACCGTTTGGGTGGCCTTGTGTATGGTGGTGGGGATATTGATAGGAAGATATCTTCCTGGAATACCTAACTTTTTGGGTCGATTCGAATATGCCAATGTATCTGTTCCAATTGCCATCCTGATTTGGATCATGATTTATCCGATGATGATGAAGGTTGATTTTCAGAGTGTCAGAGACATAAGGAAAAACCCGAGAGGATTATATGTCACCTGGATAGTCAACTGGCTGATCAAACCATTTACCATGTTTGGGATAGCTTCATTCTTCTTTTATGTGGTTTTCAAATCGATCATACCGGCAGATCTGGCAAAATGGTATCTGGCTGGAGCAGTTCTATTAGGTGCTGCACCGTGTACAGCCATGGTATTTGTCTGGAGTCATTTGACTAAAGGTAACGCAGCCTACACAGTGGTACAGGTAGCTACCAACGACCTGATTATTTTGGTCGCATTCACACCTATCGTGGCATTCTTGTTGGGTGTCGGCGGGGTGGAGGTGCCTTGGGACACTTTGATTTTATCCGTGGTTCTTTTCGTAGTCATACCGCTGACAGCGGGCGCTTTGACTCGCAAATCCGTTATCGAGAAGCATGGTATTGATTATTTCAACAATACATTCATCAAGAAATTCAGCAATGTGACAGTTGCAGGATTGCTGCTGACACTGGTCATCATTTTCTCCTTCCAGGGGAAAGTAATACTCGAAAATCCATTGCATATACTGCTGATAGCGATACCGTTGACGATACAGACATTCCTGATATTTTTCATTGCTTACTTCTGGTCTAAGGCCTGGAAATTGCCTCACGATATTGCAGCTCCTGCAGGCATGATAGGTGCATCAAACTTCTTTGAGCTGGCCGTTGCGGTTGCCATCGCATTGTTTGGAGCCACATCTCCGGTTGCATTGGCGACAATAGTAGGCGTTTTGGTTGAGGTACCGGTCATGCTGACATTAGTGAAGATAGCGAATAATACTAAACATTGGTTTGAGCCGGACAAAAAAACGGCGTAATAATTAAAATTGGAGGAGATATGCCATGAACAGAAAACCAAGAGTCGCATTTATATGTGTGCACAATTCATGCAGGAGTCAGATGGCTGAAGCATTAGGGAAGCATTTCGCAGGCGATGTGTTTGAAAGCTTTTCCGCAGGCACTGAAGAGAGAACCCAGATCAATCAGGATGCGGTTAGATTGATTAAGGAGATATATTCAATCGATATGGAAAAGACACAACACCCGAAACTGCTACCGGCAATTCCAGAGGTTGACATCGTCATTAAGATGGGATGCAATGTGATCTGTCCGTTCCTGCCCAGCCAGTACGAAGAGGACTGGGGGTTGGACGACCCATCAGGCAAGAGCGATGAAGAGTTTAAAATTATCATTGACAAGATTGAAGATAACATTAAGGAATTATCCAGAAAAATCACCGAGGGAAGTATTGTTTTGCAATAGAAAAACCCACAAAATTGATTTGATCACACTTAATATGATCTAGAAAAAGGAGATGCCAGATTTAATCTGGCATTTGTTTTATTTTTTGATAATCAACAGGGTTCTTGGATTCAGTTGGCGTTTCAAACGCCATCTGAACCTTAGAAACCGTTATCCAGGGACTCTTAGCGCTGTTAGTCATCGGATGAATTGTGATACGGCGATTGCTATGAACAATAGAATTCCAACAGTTCCCAATGCTGTGCTGCCGGTATTGCTTGCATAGTACAGCATAAGGAATATGGGTATAAAAAGCAGCACGGCAATTTTTTTAGTCATAGCACACCTCCGATGTTGATTCTAAAAACAAACAATAGCAGATAGTTTAATAATCCCATCAGCAGTGCTGTCAATAAAACCGGCTTTATCACCCTTTTATATATTTCAGACTCGTGACCTGTCAACCCGGATGCAGATGCGGCCATCAGAATGGTTGTGGGTCCTAAACTTACACCGATTGAGCCAGATATGGATTGCAGTCCGGACATCACATAGCTGTTGACACCCAAAGCTGTTGCAACGGACATCTGGAACTTGCCGAAGATGACATTCGAGTTTGTATTGCTGCCTGTGATGAAGCTGCCTAAAACGCCAAACAATGGTGCAAACAATGGATATAGGCCGCCTGTCAACTCAGACACTTTCAAGGCAAGGGTGCTGGTCATGCCTGAATCCATCATGACCAGAGCCATGGTAATCAAAAATACAAGCGTGATAGTCGTGCCGATATTCTTATCGATGGTTCTATTGATGACTGTTTTTATTTTTTTGGTATCCCAGATGCCTGATTGCTTGTAGACCAGCATTCCTAAGATGGAAGACATGATGATGATGGGCGCTGGATGTCCAAAGAATTTGATGGTCGAATAAGCTGTTTCCTGTGCTACCATATGGCCAAGATCCGTCACGAATGCAGGGTATTGGAATGAGATGCTGTATTTTCCCAATTTCAGAACCTGAAAAAGCAATGATAATGCAATGATTGCGGTATACGGCAACAAGGCTTTACCGAGAGTAAGCTTGCCTGCATATAGAGTTTCCGGCTTGCCGGGTTTTTCTTTAATCGTATATATTATAAACATGGTCAATAATCCTGAAAGCGCGGTCAACAATCCAACCAATGACACCAGGTTTAGATAGAGAACTGTAAACATGACAGAAATCATCACCAAGGAAGTTGGAATGACGTAGATAAGACCTTTTTTGACGTATTTCCAGCCACCATATATGTAGCACACCGTCAGCCCCATCATGACCATAGCCAGCGCGTCAAATATTCCCATGGCGTATCCGATGCTCTGCTGATTCAGATTAGTAACCAGGGCAATGGTAAAGAAAGAAGACCCCATCGAACCGAAGCTGACAGACCAGGAATGTCCCAATAATACTGCCGCAACAGATGAAAGCCTGTCGAAACCCAAATGAATCAAAATCGGGACAACTATGATGACGGGTACGCCAAACCCTGCTATACCCTGCAATACAGAAGAAAAAAGCCAAGCCAGCATTAGAAACTGTGTAAAAGGATCCTTGATGAATATCAGGATATTCTTGTTGATGACATCTATCGCTTCAAACTCGTACACCAGGTGATACAAAAAAACGGCTGACCATATAATCAGCAGAACATATAATGCCAAGGACATTCCCTTGCTCATTGCGATGGTCAGTCCGGGAATATTCAGACCGAAAAAAGCATAGGCTATGATAATCGAAGACAGCACAGCCAATGCGCCGGATTTTCCTGCCGTCATTTTGAATGCAAGCAAACAGGAAAGCAGAATTAGAAGTGGTAAAAACGCTAAAAGTGTATACATAGGGTTAATCATCCTTTCAGTATTTCATGCGGTTAGACGTCTGTAATAATCTATCATATGTCAAGTAAATTATCAATAACCTATCCTGCTGTAAAGGATATTTCTCGATCAATTTAAAAAACAAACATAATAAAATTGACTTTAATTGATTGATTAATGAAACCCATTGGGTTATATTTATATATAGCGTGCGATTATTTTAAGGAGGCAGAATGAATGGATTTTAATTGCAATTATCAACCCTATACATCAAATAGAAACACACATATTGCTAAAAATGGCATGGTTGCAACATCTCAACCCTTAGCGGCCAATGCTGGCCTAGACATGATCAAGAAAGGGGGCAATGCTGTAGACGCCGCCATAGCGACAGCAGCTTGTCTGACAGTTGTCGAACCTACCTCAAATGGCATCGGTGGAGATGCATTTGCTTTGGTGTGGATTAAGAATGATGAAAAATTGTATGGTCTAAATGGCAGCGGATTCGCATCTAAAGGATTATCCGTTGAAATATTAAAAGAGAAAGGCTTAAGCAAGATGCCTGTTTTTGGTTGGACACCGGTAACTGTACCTGGAGCCCCTGCAACCTGGGCGGCACTGTCAAAACGATTTGGCAAACTGCCCTTAAGCGTTGTGTTGGAACCGGCAATAAAGTATGCAAGGGATGGATATCCGGTGACACCTACCCTTGGTTATTATTGGGATAGAGGATATCAGAAGTATAAGGCTGAATGTAACTCCGAAGAATATGCAGAATGGTTCAATACCTTTACATTCGATGGAAGGGCGCCAAAAGTGGGAGAGATGGTCAAACTGCCAAACCACGCCCAAACACTAGAAGACATCGCTAAAACCTACGGCGAGAGCTTTTACAGGGGAGAATTGGCTGAGAAAATTGATGCCTGCTCAAGAAAACACGGAGGATTCCTAAGAAAAGAAGATTTAGCAACCTTTCAGGTGGAATGGGTTGAGCCAATCAAGGTCAATTACAAAGGATATGAAATATGCGAGATTCCTCCAAATGGACAAGGCATTGTGGCATTAATGGCATTAAACATACTGAAAAGCTTAGATTTTCAATCAAAAGAATCCGTTGACACTTACCACAAGCAATTTGAAGCGATTAAGCTTGCCTTTGCGGATGGCAAAAAATATGTGACGGATCCCAATTACATGAAATGCAAGGCTGAGGATTTGTTGAGCGATGAATTTGCCTATGAAAGAAGGCGACAAATCACCGACAAGGCCCAGGACTTCAAACCGGGCACTCCACCGTCAGGTGGCACTGTATATTTGTGCACAGCTGACGGAGAGGGCAACATGGTGTCATTCATTCAAAGCAACTATATGGGCTTTGGCTCCGGCATAGTGGTTGATGGCACAGGTATCGCATTGCAGAACAGGGGAGCTGATTTCTCTTTGGA
>JAUYTY010000118.1 GCA_030694905.1 Eubacteriales bacterium
GTGAATTGGAAGATATGGAACTGATCACCAATTGGTTGAGCGGGCTTAGGGGTAATCGAGTCTTCATTAAGGTTCCCAAAAAAGGCGAGAACAGCATGCTGATGAAAATGGTCAGAAAAAATGCTGAAGAGAAACTGAATAAAGATGTCAATAAAATTAAAACCCAGAAAAAGGAAAACCTTACTGCTGCCAGCGAATTAGCAGGTCTTATTGGATTGGACAGTGTTCCAGTGAGGATAGAAGCTTTTGACATATCCAACATTCAAGGGTTGGAGAATGTTGGTTCAATGATAGTGTATGAAGAAGGTGAACCAAGGAAGAGCGATTATAGGAGATTTAAAATAAAAAATGTTCAAGGTCAGAATGATTACAAAAGCATGGAAGAAATAATCGACCGTAGAATAAATCGTGGCATGATTGAAAACAGCCTTGACGAAAAACGAAAAGTATTCAGTCAATTGCCTGATTTGATTCTGGTGGATGGTGGGAAGGGACATGTCAGCGTAGCTGAGGAAACTCTAAAAAATTACGGATTGACGATTCCTGTTTGTGGCATGGTTAAAGATGACAGACATATTACCAGAGGCTTGATTTATGAAAATAAGGAAATGATGCTGCTTCGGAATACCAAGCTTTATAGATTGATCAGCTCTATCCAGAACGAAGCCCACCGCTTTGCAATCAGTTATCACCGCAATCTAAGGAAAAAGAATGTGTTAAAAACAATCCTGGATGATATAATAGGTATTGGAGAGAAGAGAAAACTATCATTGCTGAATACTTTCGGATCTGTGGAGGGAATTGCCAACGCCACTATGGAAGAGTTGCAGAAGGCACCATCCATGAATAAATTATCCGCCTTGAAAGTATATGAATTTTTCGAAAAAACAAGAGGTTAGCCCGATGAAATCAATATCAATCAATAAGATTATCACCGAAATGAAGCTGGAAGTTATCCATATACCTGAAAACACAGAGATAATGCTTTATAACAGCGAATTGTCGCGACCCGGGTTGCAGTTGGCTGGGTTTTTTGACACATTCGCATTTGAAAGAATTCAAATAATTGGCAAAACAGAGACGCATTACATTGAAACAATGACTGGCGATTCTAAGGCTAATAGAATAGACAAACTATTTGCCTATCCCTTACCTGCAGTAATTGTCACATCAGGATTGGACATTGATCCGGTTTTGGCCTATTGTGCCAAAAAGCATGGTAGAGTTCTACTGAGAACACAAGATAAATCCACCAAACTAATCAGTAATCTGATGAATTTTCTAGAAGAAATGCTGGCACCGGAAAAAACAATCCACGGCGTTGTAATGGAAGTATATGGTGTAGGCGTTTTGTTAAGGGGACAGAGTGGCATAGGGAAAAGCGAGACAGCCCTTGAGCTGATTAAAAGAGGACACCGGCTGGTTGCAGACGATGCTGTTGTAATAAGCAAGATTGATAATGTTATCTATTGCGCGTCAGAACCTCTCACCAGGCATTTACTTGAGATAAGAGGGGTTGGCATAATAGATGTGAAGCACCTTTATGGCGTGGGATCGGTGAAAATTAGGCAAAGGCTTAGTCTTATAGTTGACCTGGAAGAATGGTCAGATAATAAGTACTATGACAGATTAGGATTTGATGATGAGTACGAGGAAATTTTTGATATAAAGGTCAACAGAGTCAACATACCTGTGAGACCGGGAAGAAATATCGCAACCATAGTCGAAGTGGCATCAATGAATTTAAGGCAAAAGCTGCTAGGATATTCTATGGAAGAGGAGTTCAACAAAAGAGTGACTGAGAATTTATCCGATGTCGAGATTTGATTTACAGAAATTGTTTTTTTGATGTACAACTGAAGTCATTTGATTTATCAAAACGAACATAATGCGGAAAATTAGATTACATCTTGAAAAATAGCCATAGTAGAGTCTTTTAACATATTAAATTGTTGAATGCTGAAAATGATTATGTTTTCTATTGACGATATTAGACTCACATATTATACTTAGATGTAACAGTCTGCATATTGTATACAATTTAACCAAGGGGGTTATGTTTAATGTCTAAAATTATGAAAAGTATGGACGGTAATACGGCAGCAGCATATGTTGCTTATGCATTCACTGATGTAGCGGCCATTTATCCTATTACACCATCTTCAACGATGGCGGAAGAAGTGGATGATTGGTCGGCTCATGGCAAAAAAAATATTTTTGGGCAAGAAGTGAGAGTAACGGAACTGCAGTCAGAGGCGGGTGCTTCAGGTGCTGTGCATGGCTCTTTAGCTGCTGGTGCTCTTACAACAACATTCACAGCATCGCAAGGTCTATTGCTGATGATTCCGAATATGTACAAAATTGCCGGAGAATTGCTGCCGGGAGTATTCCATGTTTCTGCCCGTGCTCTTGCAGGACATGCCTTATCAATATTTGGAGATCATTCTGATGTTATGGCAACAAGACAAACCGGGTTTGCACTTCTGGCATCAGGCAGTGTTCAGGAGGTAATGGATCTGGCGGCGGTAGCGCATTTGACAGCTATAAAATCCAGAGTTCCTTTTGTTCATTTCTTTGATGGCTTCAGAACTTCTCACGAAATTCAAAAGATCGAAGTAATCGAGTATGATCAATTTGCCAAACTGGTCGACCACGACGCAATCAAAGCTTTCAGAGACAGATCGTTGAATCCGGAGCATCCCGTGACTAGAGGAACAGCTCAGAATCCTGATATATTCTTCCAGGCTAAAGAGGCATCAAATGGTTTTTATGATAGCCTGCCGGAAGTTGTTGTTAAGTATATGGATGATATCAGCAAAATAACAGGAAGAATATATAAACCATTCAATTATTATGGCGCACCGGATGCGGAAAAAATAATTGTTGCTATGGGTTCAGTAACAGAGACCATTGAAGAAACAATTGATTATCTCATGGCTAAAGGCGAAAAGGTCGGCGTTGTTAAAGTACATCTTTACAGACCATTCACCGAAAAATATTTCTTTGATGTTTTACCGAAAACAGTAAAAAGGATAGCGGTATTGGACAGAACCAAGGAACCAGGTTCAATAGGCGAACCTTTATATGTGGACATAAAATCAATGTTTTACAATAAGACGGAAAAGCCTTTGATCATAGGCGGCAGATATGGACTCGGCTCCAAAGACACAACACCAACGCAAATTGTTGCCGTCTACGCAAATTTGGATATGAACGAACCTAAAGATGGTTTCACTATCGGTATTGTGGATGATGTAACTTACAAGTCCCTTCCGCTGGAAAGCAAAATAGAATCCTCTCAGGCTGGAACAATAAGATGTAAATTCTGGGGATTAGGATCTGATGGTACCGTAGGGGCCAACAAGAATGCCATTAAGATTATTGGTGACAAGACAGATCTGTACACTCAAGGTTATTTCTCATACGACTCCAAGAAATCAGGTGGTGTTACCATATCTCATCTGAGATTTGGAGATAAGCCAATAAAATCAACATATCTGATCAGTGAAGCTGACTTTACATCCTGTTCTCAACAATCTTATGTAGATAAATACGACCTGCTAAAAGGATTGAAAAAAGGTGGAACATTCCTACTCAACACATTGTGGAACGCTGATGAATTAGATAAATATCTACCTGGCGAAATGAAGAGATACATTGCCGACAATGAGATCAACTTCTATACAATCAATGCAACTGAGATTGCTGAAAAGCTAGGTCTCGAAAACAGAACCAATATGATTATGCAGTCTGCATTTTTTAAGCTGGCAGAAGTGATTCCATTAGAAGATGCGGTGAAGTTTTCAAAAGAAGCTATTTATGAGTCTTATGGCAACAAGGGCGATGATATTGTCAAAATGAATGAAGAAGCTGTCGACAAAGGAATCACCGAGTTGGTAAAGATAGAAATTCCTTCAACCTGGTCCGATTCAACCGCAAAGGATGACAACGGTAATTCGGATAGACCTGAGTTTATCAAAAACGTTCTTGACCCAATGAACAGACAAGAAGGCGATGCTCTTCCTGTCAGCACATTTGTAGGTAGAGAAGACGGTACTTTCCCAATGGGTACTTCAGCCTATGAAAAACGCGGTATTGCTGTCAACGTTCCAGAGTGGCAGAAAGAAAATTGCATACAGTGCAACCAGTGTGCGTTTGTGTGCCCACATGCTGTTATCAGACCGTTCTTAGTTAATGATGCCGAAAAATCCGCAGCCCCTGAGACTTTTGAAACCATTAAAGCAACAGGCAAGGGATTTGAAGGATTAGAGTATAGAATACAGATTTCTTCTCTGGACTGTACCGGATGCGGCAATTGTGCAGATATATGTCCAGCCAAGCAAAAGGCGCTGGTCATGAAGCCAATAGCCTCACAAACAGAGATTCAGATTCCTAACTGGGATTATGCCATTAAGAAAATCAGTATAAAAGATAATCTTATGGACAAGAAGACCCTTAAAGGAAGCCAATTTGCATTCC
>JAUYTY010000054.1 GCA_030694905.1 Eubacteriales bacterium
CAAGAGATGGTTCAGCCAACAGCGATACAGGCCAGGAATCAGCAACAGGCGGCTCTCGTAGATCATCGAGCGCCAGAAAGCCGAAGAAAAACCAGATTCCAATAGGGTTAGCTGTTTTGGCAGGTATGATAATTTTTACAATATATCTTGCTGTTACCGTCAGCGGGCAATTGGCTTTGTACTTTGTGGTTGGAAGTGCTTTTGGTATGATACTGCAAAGGGCAAGATTCTGTTTTACGGCATCTATGCGTGATCCCTATCTGACAGGATCTACATCCGTGACAAGAGCCGCATTAGTTGCATTTGCCATTACATCTATCGGTTTTACGGCCATTAAATACGGCTATTTCAGAGTAGGTCTGCCTATCCCAGGTATGGGATTTGTGGCACCCATTGGCGTTTCAACAGCAGTAGGTGCAGTTATTTTCGGAATTGGAATGGTTATCGCAGGAGGTTGTGCATCAGGTACGTTGATGCGCGTGGGGGAAGGTTTCCATATGAATATGCTGGTATTCTTCTTCTTCATGGCTGGTTCCTTATGGGGTGCATATGATTTCGGATTTTGGAAAAGGAACTTCATGCTGGCTAGTCCATCTGTGTTTCTACCGGATATCTTTGGATGGGGCGGCGGATTGCTGGTAAACCTTTTAATTATCGGAATATTATATGTGGCAGCGGATAAATGGGAAAAAAGAAAAAACGCAAGTAGTCACTAGGAGGAAAAAAAATGGCTAAGGAATTGATGTTGGATTGTTTAGGGGAAGCATGTCCGGTCCCTTTGGTGAAAGCTGAAAATGCTTTGAAGGGTTTAGAAGTCGGCGACGTGTTGGTCGTACAGATCGACCATAGCTGCGCGGTCAAGAATGTTCCGGAATGGGCAAGAAAAGAAGGGCATTTTGTGGATATTGAAGAAGTAGATGATGGTGAGTGGGAAATAATTATTGAAAAAGCAATATAATTCGAAATATTTGGAGGAATAAAAAATGGCTAAAGAAGTAATGTTGGATTGTTTAGGGGAAGCATGCCCAGTGCCTTTGGTGAAAGCTGAAAATGCTTTGAAGGGTTTAGAAGTCGGCGACGTGTTGGTCGTACAGATCGACCATAGCTGCGCGGTCAAGAATGTACCGGAATGGGCAAGAAAAGAAGGACATTTTGTAGATATTGAAGAAGTTGATGATGGCGAATGGGAAATCATCATTGAGAAAGCAGTATAAAAGTAAATAACGAAACAATTTCCTAAGGAGGTGTGAAGTTGGATTTTTTCAACAAATTAAAAGAAAATGATCTTTACGATAAATGGTTTAGAACACCTTACTCATATGTGACGGGAGCTGTATTGCTATCATTGTTTCAAATTGTCCTGCTGGCTGCAACAGGCAGCCCATGGGGCGTTTCTGCCACATTCGCCAATTGGGGGGCGTGGCTCTACCAATTGGTTGGCGGCAGTGTTGAAAAATGGTATTACTTCAGTGGTCCCGGTACACCAGGTTCGTTAAGTGTATTGGAAGCAGGTTTTTTGAGAAATAGCGGCACAATGTTGAATCTCGGTGTTATCTTTGGTGCTTTATTATCAACTTTACTGGCATCCCAATTTAAGATTAAAAAAATCAAAAATAAACGACAAATTGTAGCAGCGGTATCTGGTGGTCTAATGATGGGTTATGGCGCAAGAATAGCCTATGGATGCAACATTGGAGCCCTTTTCGGAGGTATATCCTCTCTTTCATTATCGGGTTGGGTATTTGCAGCATTTATGTTTGTTGGTGCTGTCATTGGCAGCAAGTTATTGGTGAAGTATTTCATGTAGATGACGTTGAGCTCAAACAGGTGTTTGAGTTCATTGTCTTGAGAAACAAAGAAAGAATAGGAGGTATATCATGACACGTGAAAAGAAAATAGAGCATTATGATGTGATAATCATTGGAGCAGGAGCAGCTGGATTAACGGCTGCAATCTATTGTTCAAGAGCTAGGTTAAACACTTTAGTCATTGAAAAGGCCCTAGTAGGTGGCTTGGCAACTTATACAAATGAAATATGGAATTATCCGGGATTTCCAAATTCACCTAAAGGTGAGGAGATTACCGATTTGATGAAAGAGCAAGCAAAAAATATGGGTGCGAAATTCAAACTGACGGAAGTCCAGTCTGTAGATTTGACAGGCGAAGAGAAAGTTGTTGAAACATTCCGAAACAAGTATTATGCAAAGGCAGTTGTCCTTGCTAGTGGAGGAAGACCACGAACCACCAAGGCCAAGAACGAAGAGAATTATCTATTTGATAAGGGAATCTCCTTCTGTGCAACCTGCGACGCGGCTTCTAACACTGATAAAGTGGTTGTGGTCATCGGCAGTGGAGATGCGGCTATCGAGGAAGGTATGTTTTTGACAAAATTCGCAAAAAAAGTCATTGTATCGGTTATGCACGATGAAGGAATCATGGATTGCAATGAGATTGCAAAAGAAGCCGCTTTGTCCAATCCAAAAATGGAATTCATCTGGAATACAGTAACTGAATCATTTGAAGGAGAAGATCATTTGGATACGGTCGTATTAAGAAACTTGAAAACAAATGAACTGATTCCTGTAAAATGTGACAACTGTTTCGAGTTTATTGGCTATATTCCTAATACGGAATTGATTAAAGGTCAGGTTGATTTGACCTCTCAAGGTTATATCATCTCAAATGATCGGATGGAAACTAATCTAGAGGGAGTTTTTGCTGCAGGAGATGTCCGTGAAAAATGGCTTAAACAGGTCGCTACTGCGGTTGGTGACGGTGCAATAGCCGGTTATGCCGCTGAGAAATACATTGCTGAAACAGAGGTTTTTGAAGCGAACGTTGTTAAAAAGGACAAAAATGGCTCTGTTTACGTGTATAATGCTATAGAAGCAAACCAAAGAGAAGTAGTGCCAATGATTGAGCAACTGGCTGCCAAGCATGGCAAAGATTACAATTTCTGTAAAATTGATGTCTATAAATCCGACGGTATCGCCAAACGACTGGGAAGAACTAGCTACCCTTATGTGGCAATCATTAAAAATGGCAAGGTGGATCATTTCATAGATATGATAAACGAAGAAAACATTATGTCAGCATTGAAAACATCGTAATTTTTATGTTTATGACGGACTCTTCTGAAATAAGCATTCAGAGAGTCCGTTATTGCACTACCTTATAGATTGTGATCAACCAGTCTTTATTATTTTGAAACAACACGAGGCGCATACCATAAGGACTATGGAACTGATGTGCTATTTGACAACGATCATTGAAAAATCTCTGCATATCATCATAGTAAGGATATAAATTACCATATATGCCATTCCAGACAGGTCGTCGGTTGTAAATGAAGTTCATTTCTTCAGGATAGATAATGTATTCAATTTCCCTATCCAGAATATAGCTTTCAAAGCTTGTGTTCTGTCCTTCCAGAAAATTTAAATTGCGGTAATCGTACAGCGTATTATTTCTAAAGTAAAACTCTGTGTTTAGATTGGCCAGTACTTTAGCATCATCTGGCACGTAGGTTTGAATCTCGCGAATGTAGTGTTGATAGTGATCTTGCAGATAAGGTGCAATAGCCAGGGATGATATTGAGATTTGAACGATTAACAGAACAAAGATGACGGGTGACAAACGAAAACGTTCAATCCAATGAATCACTAGAAGCCAGGCAAAGGGAAAAATGAACACAATACTTGTCTGATTGAAACGTCCAATCAATATGAATGTCAAATTAATCCCCAAAAGAATAAGCAGGAGTTGCATGACGATTTTGTCTCGTTTTTTAATCACAATGCTTAATGACGTTATGGCTCCGAAGATACCAAATAAGATGAGTTGCAGGCGAATAGGGGGCATATAGTAGGTACCGCTGACTTGATAAAACAGTTTGCGATAAAAGTCCACTATTTGGACCGTCCTGTCTACTGAATCATCAAAAACACCGAACTGCTCACCAAACGTTCTGTAATGATAGATGAATTCTGGGTCCATTTTAAGGCTAATTAACACATAAATCATTGCAAAGCAACCCGTAAGTAGAACATAAGTGATTAAAGGCTTTAAAGAACTTTTTTGGATCAAGACATCATAGCCGTACAATAAACCCAATATGACAGCGATAAAAAAGGCATTTGGATGAACACCTATTGCCAATCCCGTCAAAACAGACAGCACAAGATTTTTATAACGGTAATCCACAAATAGTTTGATATAGGCACAAAGTAGTATCAGCAAAAGAATCAGTATTTCCTGGCGTGCAAAATGGGATGCATAGATAAACTGCACATCAGTTGCCAACACAATCACCGTGAGAAAGACTAAGCTGCGCCGATGCAGACATTTATGGGCAAACAGATAAAAAATAAACAAAACACCGCAGCTAATCAATAAAGAGATCAGCCTCAGAGTATAAGGTGAATAGTTCATTAAGAGAATAAAGAAGGCTTGAATATAGTGAAAAATGATTTTAATGCCATGAGGATAGCGAGGAAACAAGTCAAAAAAAGACTCCGTAACAGCAGGTGTTCTTTCCTCGAGATATAATCTTGAAAGACCACCAAGCCAGCTTTCATCTGAATGAATGAATGGAAACAGGTCTAAAAAAAACATGTTAATTAAAAAATAAACAAAAATCAGTATGACAATATATTTTTTCATACACGCTCCAATGCGTACTTTGACACTATCAAAGCTATTATACTAGAAAAAAACTATGTTTCCAACTGTATTAGCGATTCAAATACTATATTATAAAATGAGATATCTAATAGAGATTCAAATATCTTATAATGATTGTATATTATTTAACAATTAAGAAAGCAATATAGAAGCGTGTTCAAGCAAAATAATTGCAAAAATGTGTACTATGGAGGATGCAAATGCGAAAAATATCATTGGTTTTAGCAGTTTTAATAATAATAGTATCAACCTTTGGTTTGTCTGGTTGTGCGAATTATGACTTTGCTGAAACTGGAACAGTTATCATTACAGCGAAAGAAGCAATTGCATTGATAGGAAATGACAATACGGTTTTAGTTGATCTGAGGAGTCCGGCAGATTATGAAAAGCAACATGTTCAAAATGCCGTCAATGTTCCTAGAAATGCAATCAATGTTGATGATCCATTTAGCAACATGTTGGCGCCGAAAGAACAGATAGAGGAAGTGATGGGCCAGAACGGAATATCCAATGACACGTTGGTGATTGCTTATGATAGTTCCAACAATATGGATGCTTCAAGACTTTGGTGGACACTAATGGCGTATGGCCATGAAAATGTCAAAGTCGTCAGTGGTGGTTTCAAGGCTCTTGCAGAGGCAAATGCGGGATTGAGTGATATCCCTCCAGTTGTTCAACCAGTCGTTTTCGTGACAAAAGAATTGAATGAGGCTTTCATTGCATATAAATCTGATGTCTTGAATCAAGTAAACGACCCTGATGAAAACGTTGTGCTAATTGACACCCGTTCAATTCAAGAGCACAATATGGGGACGATACCAAGTTCATTGAATATTGATTATTTAACTAATAACTATAGCGACGGCACATTTAGATCTATTCAGGATATTCAAATCATGTATTTGGAAAAAGATATCAAACCGGAAACAACAGTCATTATCTATTGTTTGACATCTATTAGAGGTGCGCAGACATATGCGGCTATGTGGAATGCCGGATATCGGAATCTCAAGCTTTATGATGGTGCCTGGACTGAATGGATTGCAGATGAAAGCGTACCTGCAGATATGCCTGGAGAGACTCAAGCACCTGTGAACCCTTCTCAGAGTGACAATAGTTGATCAACAGGGTTCTTGGATTCAGTTGGCGTTTCATACGCCATCTGAACCTTAGAAACCGTTATCCAGGGACTCTACAGTGCTTATCTCCACTTATGGAAGTGGGATTCTTAGCACTGTTGGTCATCGGATGAAGAGTATGTTAACAATAATTGTGTTTTAAATGCTACGAAAGTAGATTTAATATAACAAAAAACGGAGGACTTATGAAAACAATGATTAAAAGAGGATTACTGGTGTTTATCGCACTAATGCTAGTCTTTAGTTTGGCCGCTTGTGGCCAAAGCACTGTAGCTGCACCACCAGCAACAAATACATCGGTTGACCAATCAGTTGATGCTGAAGAAACCTCATTAGAAGATCTAGTAGCTGCGTATTTTACAAATATGCCTGATGATATTTACAAAATTGATCAAGGCGCATTTCTAGAAAAGGTTGCTGAAGGTCAAGACATGTTTATTTTGGACATTCGTCAAGCGGATGCTTATGAAAAAGGACATGTCAGAGGTGCTGTAAATATTCCTTGGGGTCCGGCTATTGCTGATAGTCTGGAGTTTATTCCTCAAGATCAGACAGTCTATGTGTACTGCTACTCAGGCCAAACTGCCGGTCAAGCTGTGATGACCTTGAACGCTGCGGGAATAGACGCTAAATCGGTCAATCTAGGATTCAATTTTGGAATCAGTAAAGTAGATGGTCATCAAGCGTTTCTTGAAACTGAAGAGTACGTCCTTGGAGCAGAAACATATCCTGTTTCCCCAGAGGTGCAAAGCGCTATTGATGATTATTACTACGGCCTTTCAGATTCACCATACACCAACTATATCATACCTGAAGTCGCATTAAGAACCCTTATTGATGCTGATGAAGACATTTATGTTTTATCAGTAAGAAGCAAAGCACACTTCGACGAAGGCCATATCATAGGAGCAGATCATATTGCTTTTGGAAAAGATATGCATTTGGAATTTGATAAAATTCCACAGGACGAACCTGTTTATGTTTATTGTTACTCAGGTCAGACTGCCGGACAAGTAGTCGCAGGCCTGAAGTTATTAGGATATGAAGCGTACTCATTGAATGGCGGCATGGGTGTTGGTGCCAACGCACCACTTGGATGGGCTAATAAAGGATATCCAGTTCACTTTGTTGAAGAAGCCGCTCTTGATTATTTTAAAAATTTCGAGTCCAATAATATCGTGCCGGCAGCGGATGTGTTAGCAGCTATAGATGCTGAAGAAGATATTTTTATACTGGATATTCGACAAACCGATGTATATGAGCAGGGACATCTTAAAGGTGCCGTATCCGCACCTTGGAATGGAGAATTGGGACAAATTGTCGACAATCTACCAATGGACAAGTCTGTTTATGTGTATTGCTATACAGGACAAACCGCCGGACAAGCTGTGGCTCTGTTTAGGATGGCAGGCATTGATGCGAAGTCTATCGGCTTAGGTTTCGTCAGAGGCATATCCAAAGTTGAAGGCATTGATAACTATTTGGAAACAGAAGAAAATGTTTTGGAAACAGATAAAGTAAATGAAATCAATCCAGCAGTGCGAAGCGCCGTTGTAAAGTATTTTGAAGCTATGGCTGCTTCTGAAATCACAAACTTCATTATCCCATCAACCGGATTGTTTGATAAACTTCAAACTGGAGACGAATCGATCTTTGTGATCTCTGCCAGACAACCTGATGTGTATGCCGAAGGGCATATTGACACAGCTGTCAACATGCCATTTGGTTTAGATATGAATGCTTATTTCAAAGAAATACCAAGAGATAAGACAGCAATTGTTTATTGCTATACAGGTCAAACAGCTGGCCAGGCTATCGCAGTACTCAGAATGCTAGGCTATCAGGCATGGAGTTTGAATAGTGGTATGGGAACGCCTGCTACTGCACCGGCAGGATGGGTAAATGAAGGTTTCCCGGTTGTTAAGTAACAGATTGTTTTTCTACACAAGGTAAGATTAACCCCCTGGCAAACCAATTTGCCAGGGGTGTTTTGTTTTTCGACCAATGCTTATGCTTAATTAATTGAAATGAGCCTGAAATTTTCTTGATTTGTTCATAGATATTTAGATGGTTACACACATCAGATTATGATAGAATATCAATGCTTGAAAAATCAACGTCGAGGATTTTAAATGAAACCATGGAAGTATGACGACATTCACAAACATTTCTACAGAACCATGTTGGCCATCGCATTGCCTATCATCATTCAGCACCTGATTAGCATCGGACTCAATATGGTTGATACCGTCATGATTGGGAGATTGGGAGAAAATGAGCTTGCTGCAGTCGGTATCGCAAATAGGATTTATTTTATGTTTGCGATTTTTTGTTTTGGATTCTACAGCGGCGCATCTGTATTTGTTTCTCAGTATTGGGGTATAAGGGATATAAAGAATATACGTAAAATATTTGGCATAGAAATAACTGGAGGCCTTGTTATTTCATTGGTATTCACGATTCTTCTGCAATTATTGCCTTATCAGATTATGGGTATTTTTATAAAAGATCCTGTGGTCATCGGTCTAGGTGTGGATTATCTCAGGATAGTCAGCCTTATTTTTGTATTCACATCCATGTCATTCGCCATCAGTTTCAATTCCAGATCTATTCGAATGATCAAGGTACCGACCATAATAAATGTCCTTGCTATTGCATTGAATACCTTTCTTAATTACATACTGATATACGGAAATTTTGGAGTGCCTGCCTTCGGCATCAAGGGAGCGGCACTGGCAACTCTGATAGCCAGACTTTTGGAATTTCTTCTAATGTCCGCATACATCTATATGGACCGTTCTCATCCGCTGGCTGGGACGTTAACCGAATTCTTCTCATGGGAAAAATCTATGCTGAAAAAAGTGTTCAAAACCTCTTTTCCTGTATTTATAAATGAGATTCTATGGGTTACAGGAACATCAGTCTATTATATAGCTTATGGATTGTTGGGGGCTGAAGCTGTTGCTGTGGTACAGGTGTCGTTTACCATTGCCGATTTTTTCCAGTCTCTGTTCTTCGGCATAGGTGGGGCTTGTGCCGTAATGATTGGCAATGAGTTGGGTCGTAACGAGATTAAAAATGCCTATGAGTACGCCCTTCGTTTTATAAAGATCACCTTTGTATTCTCGATACTGGTTTCAATAATGATGTATCTAATCAGAGATCCTATCATAAGCTTCTATGATTTCAAGGAGAGCACCAACCTCATGCTTAACAGGTCGTTGATTGTCTCGGCCATATTTCTGGCTCCAAAGATGCAGTCTTATATGATTATTGTCGGTATATTGAGAAGTGGTGGTGATACCAGATTCTGCATGGTGGTAGACTCGATTTTTGTGTGGCTGATCGGTATCCCTTTGGCATTTATCAGTGTTCTGGTGTTCAAATGGCCTATCTATCTGGTTTTAGTCGCTGTGTTTACAGAAGAGGCTTTGAAGTTTGCCGTCATATACTCTAGGGTTCTTAGCAAGAAATGGCTCAATAATTTAATATCCTGATTCCTAGATCGGGGTAGTTTGTTATAATCATATTAACATCGGCCTGAATTAAATCTGTCATAGTATTCTCATTATTCACGGTATAGGTATTGATTGGCAAATTATGCATTTTGGCATTCTTGATAATTTCCTTATCTATAGTCCGATAATCCGGATGGTAAAAATCACATTTTAGGCTTTTAAGGTATTCCCATGGCTCATACAGTCTAGCACAAAACAACGCGCCTGTTTTTATTGTTGGGGATAATCTTTTGACCTCGAGCAAGGCACCATGGTCGAATGAGGATATGATTACATTATTTTCAAGATGACAGTCATATATCTGTTTCAAGACAATATTTTCAATCCCGGGATAATAATAGGATCCAGCCTTAAGCTCGATATTGAAAATAAAATCCCCCGCCACATCCAGCGATAAAACATCATTCAAAGAGGGTATCCTCTCATTAAAAAAGTCCCTCGAAAACCAAGTTCCTGCATCGAGTTTTCTGATTTGCCCGAATGTATAATCCTTCACTTCTCCAATCTTATCAGTTGTCCTGTCGACTCGCTCATCGTGAATGACGACAGGAATATTGTCCCTTGTCAGATGAACATCGAATTCTATTCCATGGGCTCCAATCCTGATTGCTTTTAGAAAGGATGACACTGTGTTTTCAGGTCGATACCCCATAGCGCCTCTGTGGCCAATTATTTTGGTCATAAGCCCCCCACCCTATATTTTATTTTGTTTATTATGGAGAAATTGTCCGACAATATCTCTCATTTCCTTGACTGGAGCTTCTATCCCAGTCCATATTTTAAAGGCCTCTGCTCCTTGATTGATAAACATACCCAGTCCAGATAAAGTCAAACACCCTTTATTTTCAGCCTCTCTCAATAATCTGGTCCTGATTGGATTATATACGATGTCTGCTACCAGTAGATTTTTCGTCAATAAAGCACCGTCAATTGGCATATCCTCTACTCTCGGATGCAACCCAATACTGGTTGTGTTCACCAGTACATCAATCTGATTCATATGCTGGGCTAAGGCATCTGTAGTCAATTCAACGGGAGTGCAGCAATCTCGAATTACGTTGTTTATTTCATCACATAACTCTTTCGCTTTGATAAAGGTACGATTGGCAATCACTATTCTCTTAGCGTTTTTATCCGCTAAGGTCATGGCTATAGCTCTGCAAGCGCCTCCTGCACCTAGAATCATAAAACTGGTGTCAGAAACGACACATCCCGTCTCGATCATCAGAGAAGAAGCAAATCCCTCACCATCGGTGTTGTAACCCGTCATTCTTCCTTTCTCAATTAAGACGGTATTCACAGACCCAATCTTTTTGGCAAGTGGGTGAATAACATCCAGATGTTGGATTATTTCGATCTTTCCGGGTATCGTGACATTAAAGCCAATAAAATTCATTTTTTTCATACCTGACAAAAGCTCGCTGTAATCTTTGTTTTCAGCTTCGATGGGTAGATACAGACAGTTCAGTCCTGTCAATTCGAATGCTTTGTTCTGCATCAATGGTGACAAGCTGTGTCCTAGAGGATAACCCAGCAGGCCTACCAATCTTGTATTGACATCGACCATTATTTCACACCGTCCTTTGAAAAGAATTCAATAATTTTTTTCAAATCACCAAACTCAATCTGGCCTGGAGCTGAGGTTTGCCGCATTGAGGCAAATGAAACTTCAGATCCGAACGCATTTCCCCATACTCTTGATACTCTGCCCAAATCTCCCATTGCCATAGTAATCATTGGTATATCAATGATTTTCCGAGCTTTGCCTGTAGCTGACAGCAGGGCCAGCACGTCATCTGACGAATTGGGCATCAAAGCAACCTTGACAATATCGGCACCTAAGGATTCTCCTTCAATTAATTTGTCGACAATGAATTGTTCTTCTGGTGTTTTTTGAAAATTGTGATAAGACAGGATCAATTTTTTACCATACTGATCTATGAGTTTCTTGACACTATTTATATAACCTTCACCATTAATCATCTCAATATCCAACAGGTCAACAATACCTGTTGATAAAACTTTCCGAAACATCTTGTATCTGATTTCCGGATCAAGACCGCATCTTCCTCCTTCTGAAAAGTGTCTGCAGGTGAATATGACAGGAATGTTTTGAGTCAACTCCTTAATCCGATTAAGTACTTCTATTGTTTGTTCTATGTTCCCAATGCCTTCAAAGTAGTCTGAACGCCATTCAATAAGATCAGGATTCAAATCAGCCGCCTCTTTAAAATCCTCGACAATGGATTGTTCATTCGCTGAAACTATAGGTATGCATATCAAAAATCTACCTGTTCCAAATTCTTTTCCTTTAATCGAAATTTTTCTCTTCATTGCACTCTCCAGTATCTAGCAACAGATTCAAAAGCCTATTCAATGTCTCATCTATATTGTCATCATTATTGATAATGAGATCGCTACTCTGTTTATACAGAAATTCTCTTTCCTTATATATGCTTTCAATTCTCCTGATGCCATCTTTCAGCAAGGGTCGTTTTGTACCGTCAATGTTGCTTAGAATTTTTTCAACGCTTCTGTTCAGCAAGACAACAACAAAACCGTTTTTTTTGAGATTCCTGACATTTTCACTATTTAGAACAATCCCTCCACCAGTAGACAAAACCATGTCTCCAAATGTAACTAATTCATTGATTGCTTCTGCTTCAAGATGCCTGAAAAACGCCTCACCTTCTGTCTCAAATATCTGACTGATGGCTCTGCCTTGTTTCTCTTCTATGTATTCATCAGTGCAATAATACTTCAAACCCATTTTTTCGGATATCATTTTTGCCAATGTTGATTTTCCGCTCCCCATCATTCCGATCAACGCTATCTTTTTCATAAAAGTCCTTTCTAAATATTGTTTCTCCGATGACTAACTGTGCTAAGAATCCCACTTCCATCCGATGACCAACAGTGCTAAGAATCCCACTTCCATAAGTGGAGATAAGCACTGTAGAGTCCCTGGATAACGGTTTCTAAGGTTCAGATGGCGTTCCAAACGCCACCTGAATCCAAGAACCCTGTTGATAAGTGGGAGATAAGCACTGTAGATTCCCTGTTGATATCATTATAAGTCATATGACCTCAAAAAAACAACAAGTTTCATCTATATAAAAGAGCAGGGCTCCACTTAATCGCCCTGCTCTTCTTTTCTTGACACAATTTTTTTCATTCTCCTCAGTACTTCTCTTCTTGGCAACCAAACTTGTCTGTCACAAGTGGTGCATTTTATCCGGAAATCCGTTCCTACTCTAAGGACCTCCCAATCGTATCCACCGCAAGGATGTTGTTTCTTCAGTTTTATGATATCGCCTATATCAATTTTTTCAGTCATATAAAATCACCTTTATATAATCACAGTATTTTGACCTGATGTTATTATTTCCACAATTTCATACATATTGGATACTTCTCCGACAGCTAATTTGTCTGCTAAATTAAAAAAATTCAAGCATGTTCCACATGAAACAATCCCCGTACCTTTTGCCATTAGCTGCTTTAAATCATCTAATGACTCGGATTCAATACATGTCAGATAAATTCCTGCATTCAAGAAAACAATCTTTGACGGTGGATATTCCATCTGTGTCAGTGTATAGATGAAACCCTTCATAAGTATCTTGCCAAGCTCTTCAGAACCTCTTCCCAATAGATTGCTGCCAATGACATATACTAACTGACTGGTGTTCTGTCGTTCTTCAACTGATTTAATTTTTTCGTCTGCCTTTTTAAAGAAAGATATCTCGATTTGATCGGAACCCTCTTTTATGGCAACCTCGCAACCAAGACTCTTTGCCAGCTTCATAAGATTTAACTTAGCTGTCTCATTGTCAACAATTGTAGTGACATTCTCATTGACATCCAATGCCTTCTTTGTGAGAATGACCGGTTGCGGACATGCTAGTCCTCTTGCATCAATGCTCTTCATCTTTTATCAGTCTCCTATTGGTTTAGTATACCTTTGTATGTTAGGTAATTCAGTATGATATTGTTTTCGTAGAAATACTGGCTGGACCTGGATTCCAGTATCGTTGTTGTAAGGCCGTTATCTGGTTTGGACATGGAAATGAAAGGCGATGCTATAGCGAAGAAGATGTAAATAAGTATAATCGCTTTAATGAGGCCTAGTCCTCCACCAAGCAATCTGTTCAATGTGCTCAAGACAGGTGCCTTAAACATAGTATTCAGTATATTGGCTGCTATCATCAGTACAAAATATACCACAAGGAAGGTGATCGCAAAGCTGATGATATAAACGAAAATCGTGGCGATTCTATCTGCTAGATTGTCAATGTAGTTGCTTATATTCACATTCATAGCGTCTTTGAACACATAGTCATTCAGTAGTCTCTGAATATCAAAAGGTAGTTTCTCAAAACCCTTGAACACGCCTCCCAGATTGTCGGCAATCTGACTTTCAAACAGATCAGTCAATCTGTCCGTGACATCGTCTTTAATAAATCCAAATATACCCGTTACCCTCATAATTACATCATGGATAATGTATGAGTAATTATAGGCAATGAAAAACGAAAGTATGATCCCTATCAGCTCAAATAATCCCATAATAAGTCCTCTTTTGAAGCCATAAAAGAACGAGATTGAAAGAGATGCCACAATGATTATATCAACAATATTGTATCCCATTTTTTCACCTACTTTATATTTATATTCATTGATTTAATACCATCCGCTGTAAATATTCTTATCACGTTACCGTCATGCAAAGTTGCATTGATGGTTGATTGTGAGTTGTGAAGTAGATTTACCTTGTCATCTTTTATGTATGAAATATACTGATTTCCAGTCAGTATTAAAAACCCCTCATAAAAGTCCAGCTTGTTATATTGGTGTTCGGATGTCACTTTGCTCATCAATTTGCCATCCTTGCTGATGATATGTAGATTGGTGCCGCTGTCACCTTCGAGAACATAGAGTTCTCCATTGACAAATCTCATATCCTTTAGATTGTCATATCCGCCATATTGCCACAGGACAACACCTTGAGTGTTCAATTTATAGATGTTTCTGTTGGTTGCCAGATAAGTGCCGTCCTTGCCTGGTTCAAGAAATATGACAAGTTCATTCACAAATTCCGTTTCCCAAAGCTGGTAGTAGTCTTTTGTCAGATATTCGCTGATAGTGCTGATAATCACATTTCCGTCATAGTCAAATGCACTTACAATGATAGCGTTTGAGTTTAAAGACTTCCTCACGTTCACCACTCTTTTTGTGTTTTTATTGATTACTCCGTTTGCAACATAGTTTTGGTCAAATATTTCTATGTAATTGTTGGTATAGTCCAAATCTGAAGTCAAGGCATATATGGCTGTGTCTTCCAGAATATTCAAAAGGTTTTTCTGAATCAGATCAATCTCAAAATTGGAATCGCTGTTGAGTATATGCAATGAACCGTCCTCTGTCATTATTACAGTGTCACTGTTTATAAATATTTTTTCGATAAATGTATCAAATTCCTTATTGCTCAGCAGGCTTCCCTTATAGTCGTAAGCTGTCAGATTATTTTCCGTTAGCTTGTAAAAAAAACCCTTTTCCAAAAATATTTTTGAGCTTTTGAGGTCAATGTTAACTTCTTCAGTATCGGACAAGAAAACGGTGTCTCTGTTCAAGTATTTATCAATCACTTCCAAGCCACCAGCGTAGTAAACCACGAAAAGCAGCACGATTGCCATAAAAAGAAGCAATACAAGTATTTTTTTGATCATGTACATCACCTAATTTATTATAACACATCAATTTATGACATGTATTAGATTTGAATTAATTTTTGCATTTAGAACATTATATATAAATAACATGCCTAAGTAAATAGAGATCAACAGGATTCTTGGGTTCAGGTGGTGTTTCATACGCCGTCTGAACCTTAGAAACCGTTATCAAGGGACTCTACAGTGCTTGTCTCCCACTGATAGAAGTGGGAGTCTTAGCACTAAAAAAGACCGGGATTTAAAAGCCCGGTCTCTCGCTATTTAGATCAAATCGTCAAAATCCTTCTGGTTTTCTATCACATACTGCTTTTTCGCAGTGTAATGTGTGTGAAGCAGTTTATGAGACAGGTGGCTGTTTGGTTCTTTCAGATAGTCCGCATAAAGCTTGATCACCTCAGGATTTTTGTGTGATTTCCGGTTAGCCATTATCACATCTTCCGCATAAAGGGCATTGGCTCTGCTTATTTTAGGGTTCACATCCAATCTATCTTTTGAGGACACATGAGATTGTCCGCCGCCATGTACACATCCTCCAGGACAAGCCATCACTTCAATAAAGTGATAGTTTCTCTTTCCGGCTTTAATTGCTTCCAGCACCAATGCCGCATTCTTTGTGCCATGTACCACAGCAACATTGACATCAGTTTCCACGCCTCCAATCGGCAGTCTCAAGGTTGCTTCCTTTACACCCTCAATGCCTCTGACCGCTTGGTACTCTATGTCTTCAAGATCTTCTCCTGTCAGTATGTCCGCCACTGTTCTCAACGCAGCTTCCATAACACCACCGGTTGCTCCGAATATAACACCGGCTCCTGTGTATTCTCCCAGAACCTTGTCGAAATCTTCGTCCGGCAATCTTTTGAAGTCGATTCTAGCCTGCTTGATCATATTTCCCAATTCCCTAGTCGTCAACGAGAAATCAACATCTCTTATGCCATCAACTTCCATTTCCGGTCTTGCGGCTTCAGATTTTTTAGATGTGCAAGGCATAATTGAAACAACAACCATCTTTTTCGGATCCAAACCCATTTTCTCAGCATAATATGACTTGGCAATGGCGCCAAACATCTGTTGAGGTGATTTGCATGAAGAAAGGTTTTCGACAAACTCCGGATAGAATATCTCGCAATATCGTATCCAACCTGGTGAACAGGAGGTGATCATTGGCAATTTTCCACCATTCTTGATCCTGCCCAGCAATTCTGTTCCTTCCTCTAGTATTGTCAGGTCTGCTGTAAAATCTGTGTCGAATACATTATTGAATCCTAATCTCCTAAGGCCCGCAACCATCTTGCCTGTCACTCTAGTTCCAACAGGCATTCCAAATTCCTCGCCTAGTGATGCCCTAACTGCAGGCGCTGTCTGAACAATTACGTATTTATCCGGATCATCAAGAGCATCCCATACGTCATCTATGTTTGTTCTTTCTCTCAAAGCCGCCACTGGACATGCCTGTATGCACTGTCCACAGTAGACGCAGGGCGCATCCGCCATTGAATAATCAAAAGCAGGAGCAACTTCTGTCTCAAAACCCCTCTTGGTAAAATCTAAGATTCCAATGCCTTGAACATCTTTGCAGACGCTGATACATCTGCCACACAGGATACATTTACTGGAATCTCTAACAATAGAGCTTGAAATGTTATCCAGACGTACTTTTCTCTTTTGTCCTTGATAAGGGATTTCACCAATGCCCATCTCATCGCATAGCTTTTGCAGTTCACAGGTTCCATTTCTGAAGCAAGTCAGACACTCTCTGTTGTGATTTGCAAGAATTAATTCCAGATTTGTTCTGACTGCTTCTCTTACCCTTGTTGTGTTGGTTCTGACATTCATACCATTTTCGACTTTCAGCACACAGGAAGCTGGAAGATTTCTTAATGGCCTTCCATCTATATCCGCTTCAACCACGCATAGCCTGCAAGCGGCTATTTCGTTTATATCTTTCAAATAACACAATGTCGGTATGTCAATATTGACCTCCCTGGCTGCCATTAAAACTGTATAATCCGCTGGAACAAATACTTCCATACCGTTAATTGTTACTTTAACTTTATCCACACTCACACCCTCCTTCTACTTTTTTACTATTGCATCAAATGGACATGCTTCCATACATGCGCCACACTTGATGCATTTTTCCTGATCTATAACGTGAAGTTCTTTGACTTTTCCAGTTATGCATCCTACCGGACATTGTCTGACACATTTTGTGCAGCCTCTGCAATTGTCTGTGATAGAATAGTTCAATAATGCTGAACAGGTCCCTGCAGGGCATCTTTTGTCAAGCACATGTGCCTCGTACTCGTCCCTGAAATATCTTAAAGTTGATAAAACAGGATTTGGCGCTGTTTGTCCAAGTCCGCAAAGGGATGTGCTTCTGATGTTATTTGCCAGCTTTTCAAGCTTATCAAGATCAGACATGACCGCTTTTCCCTGTGTGATATCCTCCAATATTTCCAGCATTCTCTTGGTTCCTTCACGGCATGGCGTACATTTTCCACAGGATTCCTCAACAGTGAATTCAAGGAAAAATCTAGCTATATCCACCATACAATTGTCTTCATCCATTACAATCATTCCACCGGAACCCATCATAGAACCAAGGTCTGTCAATGTATCAAAATCTATTTTTGTGTCAATATAATCGGCTGTGATGCAACCGCCTGAAGGTCCTCCTGTCTGTACGGCTTTAAACGCTTTACCATTAGGACATCCGCCACCTATATCATAGATGACTTCTCTCAGAGAAGTACCCATAGGTATTTCAACAAGGCCTGTATTGTTTATTTTTCCACCAAGTGCAAAAACCTTGGTGCCTGGAGATTTTTCGGATCCAAATGATTTAAACCACTTAGCGCCGTTTATGATTATCTGAGGAATGTTTGCCAGTGTTTCAACATTGTTGATAATTGTCGGCTTCCCAAACAATCCACTAACTGCTGGAAATGGCGGTTTATTTCTTGACATTCCTCTCTTGCCCTCTATTGAAGCCATAAGGGCTGTCTCTTCTCCACAGACGAATGCGCCTGCTCCCAATCTTATCTCAACATCAAAATCGAATCCGGATTCAAATATGTTCTTCCCGAGAAGTCCCATGGTCTTAGCTTGTCCGATAGCTATCTCAAGCCTTTTTACCGCTATTGGATATTCAGCCCTTACATAAACAAATCCTTTTGATGCGCCTATGGCATAACCGGCTATGGCCATTGCTTCCAGAACTGCATGCGGGTCTCCTTCAAGAACACTTCTATCCATGAACGCGCCTGGATCTCCTTCGTCAGCGTTGCAGATTATATACTTCTGATCTGCTTTATTAGGTGCTGCAAAGCTCCATTTTGCGCCAGTTGGAAAACCTCCGCCCCCTCTTCCCCTAAGGTTGGAATCCTTAACCACTTTTATAACCTCTTCAGGTGTCATTTCGGTCAAAGCTCTCCCCAAAGCCAGGTATCCATCTCTAGCAATATATTCTTCAATATTTTCAGGATTGATTAGCCCACAATTTCTCAGAGCGACTCTTTTCTGTTTGCTGTAAAAGTCAATCTGATTAAGCGATTTTAATTTCTGGTCTGCAATACTTTCCTCATATAGAAATTCTCTTACGATTCTCCCTTTATATAAATGCTCCTCTACAATCCTGTCAACCCGATTGATCTGCATTTTGGAATAAAATGAGCCCTCAGGGTATACAACCACTATCGGTCCCTCTTCGCATAATCCGAAGCAACCGGTGCTTATAACCTGAACTTCTTTATCAAGATTCATTTCTTTGATTTTCTCTTCGAATCTTTTTTTGATCAGGTCCGATTTAGAAGAAGCACATCCTGTACCTCCACATACTAAAACATGTGATCTGTAAATAGCCATACTTGCCCTCCTTTATATGATGCCATTAGATTATTTTATGTATCCTATCGTATATTCCTTAACAGCGCGTCCATGTACCAGATGCTCCGCAACAACGCGCTTGACCTTATCAACATCCATGTGTATATAAGTCACCTTTTCTTTGTCAGGTGAGGTGATTTCCACAATAGGCTCGTATGTGCACATTCCGATACATCCTGTCTGCACAACCTGAACTTCATTCAGATGTCTCTTTTGTACCTCTTCTATAAAGCTTTGCAATACCGGTCTCGCTCCGGCTGAAATGCCACATGTGGCCATCCCGACGACAACTCTGGTGGTCTTTTCGGAATCTCTCAATTCGAGGTTTTTCTTGGCCTCATCTCTGATTTTCTTTAGCTCATCTAATGATTTCATATCTGCCTCCTATTTTTTTCTATAGCTTTCTATAATTTCCGGGATTTTTTTAGGCTCCAGCTTGCCGTAAACCGAGTCCCCAATCATGATGACCGGTGCAAGGCCACAACAGCCTAGACATCTCGTCGCTTCCAAGGTAAACAAACCATCTTCTGTGGTTTCTCCAACCGATATCTTCAGTGTCTTGATCAATTGGTCCAAAACCAGTTGGGAGCTCTTGACATAACATGCAGTACCCATACAGACACCCACTGTATACTTTCCTTTTGGTTCCAATGAGAATTGTGTGTAGAATGTTGCAACACCATAGACTTCCGCCATTGGTATTTTGGTTTTTTCTGATACAAACTTTTGAACTTCAATGGGCAGATAACCAAAAAGCTCCTGAGCCTTATGTAATGTCTGCATTAATACGCCTTGAGACTCGTCCTGTCTTTCAATATATGCTGACAGTTCTTCGAATTTAGTTACATTTTCTTTAATGTCTATAACCTTTTGCACTTTATACCTCCTTATAATTACAGTTTTTCAGGATACCAAAGATATTATACGATACTGTTAATTTTATGTCAATTTAAATTGACATATTTATGACAATCTTCAGCAATTTTTAATATATTCTACACAATCACATTCATATATAACGTTAACTGATAAATCTTATCAAATAGTGTAAAGAAATTAGTCCTATCTATGTTTGTTAAATAAATATCATTTCTTTCCAATTCATTAAAAAAACATGTCCTTTTTGCATAGGACATGCTTTGTTTTCGTGTGAAATTTTAATCGTTAATTCAAAATTTATCAGATATGATGTTTATAATTCTTGACAGATCATCATCATCTGTAAAAAACAGTTGGATCTTGCCTGATTTCCTGCTTCTCTGAATGTCTACCTTTGTGCCCAGCTCTTCAGATAAGGTTTCTTCAATATGCATGATATTAGCTTCCTTCATTTTCTTAAGGACTCTCTTTTTGCCTGACTTTTGCCGCTCTTTCAGGTTCTTGACCAGATTCTCAGTCTCTCTGACACTGAGGTGCTTTTCCATAATCTGCTTTGTAATGTCTTTGATCTCCTTTTCGCCCAAACCGATCAACGCTTTGCCATGTCCAGTAGACAAAGCACCCTCAGCGATGAATTGCTGAACGTAGAGGGGAAGCTTCAGCAGTCTGAGTATATTGGTGACATAAACCCTGCTCTTGCCAACAATATCCGAGACCTCCTCCTGAGTGATATCATATCTTTCCATGATTACTCTGTAAGCCAATGCCTCATCAATTGAATTAAGGTCTTCTCTTTGGATATTTTCTGTAAGGGCCAACTCTTCCTGGCTTCTATTGCCTATGTCTCTGACTATGGAAGGAATCTCCTTCAATCCGGCCTTTCTGGAGGCTTTCCATCTTCTCTCGCCTGCGATGATCTGATAGTGATCTTCTACTTTTTTGACAATTATTGGCTGGATGACGCCATGCCTTTCGATGGATCTGGCAAGCTCATCTATCTTTTCGTCGTCCACTGATTTTCTAGGTTGCATGGGGTTTGGCACAATCAGATCCAGCTTAATGTTCACAATTGAGTTCTCGTCGATCTTTTCCAATTCTTCAGTTATCAGTGCCGATAGCCCTTTTCCTAAAGCTTTTCTTTTAATTACCATATGATCCCCCTCAATTCCTTTCTAAAAACTCGTCTGCCAGCAGGACATAGGCTTCTGCGCCTTTTGACTTGCTGTCATAATCGACTATGGACATCCCAAAGCTTGGTGCCTCTGCCAATCTTACATTTCTTGGTACAATGGATTTGTAAACCTTGTTTCTAAAGTACTTTTTAACTTCTTCAACAACTTGTATGGACAGATTGGTTCTGCCGTCATACATATTCAATACAATACCCTCTATCTCAAGCTTGGGGTTTAGGTTTCTCTTGACCAGCTTGACAGTGTTGACAAGCTGGCTTACGCCCTCGAGGGCATAGTATTCGCATTGTATTGGTATAATCACGCTATCTGCCGCTGTCAGCGCGTTTATTGACAACAAACCCAAAGATGGTGGGCAATCTATAAAAATATAGTCATAGTCATTTCTGATTTCTTCCAATATATGTTTCAATGTGTTCTCTCTATGGTCGGCTTTGGTCAGTTCAATCTCAGCCCCTGCAAGATCTATGTTAGCAGGCAAAACATGTAGATTCTCAACGCCCATTATGATAATAGCCTCAGCAATTGGCATTTCGTTGAACAAGCAATCGTATATGGTAGTCTCCAACTGATTCTTATCTATCCCAAAACCACTGGTGGAGTTGCCCTGTGGGTCAATATCAATTGACAAAATCCTATGACCCTTTGATGCCAATATTGATGACAGATTCACATTGGTGGTCGTTTTGCCAACGCCTCCCTTTTGGTTGAATATCGCTATGATTTTGCTCATGCGTCACCTCATGTCCTGGTTTTTGGAATCCTTATCTTCACTTCTATATGGTCTTCGTTCTCATTCTCTTCATATCCGGCATTGACACCTGTTTTCAAGATCTCATTGTAGGCGTGTTTGATTGTATTGACATATATCTTATAATTGATGTAATTCTTGAAAGAACGCTTTGATTCCTTTTCCTTCTTATTGTCCCGTTTTTTTATTATATCATCAATAAGCTTCTCCGTCTCTGCAACGGTCATATTTTTCTTTAAAATCTTCCTGGCAACCCTGAGCTGCAATGGTTCATCCTTAAGTTTCAGCAGACATCTGCAATGCCTTTCAGTCAGTACCCCATCGATTATCATATCCTTTATATCATCCTGGAGTTTTAGAAGCCTCAATTTATTGGCAATGGTAGACTGTCTCTTCCCAATTCTCTCTCCAAGCTCGCTTTGGTTGATTCCAAAAACAATCATTAGATTCAAGTAGGCTTCTGCCTCTTCCAATGCATTCAAATCTTCTCTTTGAAGATTCTCTATCAGCGCAATGGCTGATGAGTCCTTATCGACCATGTCCATCACTATAGAGGGTATCTCTTTCATTCCTGCCAGCTGTGCCGCTCTGAATCTTCTCTCACCGGCAATGATTTCATAATGGCCGCTGTTTATCTCTCTTAGTGAAATCGGCTGAATCAGGCCATATGATTTAATGGAAGAAGAAAGTTCTTTCAACGATTTTTGATCAAAGGCCCTTCTTGGTTGATGTCGGTTAGGTGAAATCTTTTCCATGCTGATTAGCTCAACTTTTTGTAAGGGTTCCATTATATCTCCTTGTGTGATTTATTTAGAGTGGCTTCCTGGATGGTGTGCCTGCTTTTCTGGGGTATCTTTCAGGTGTGTCGGATACTTTTTTGATCATAACAACACTTCTGCCCATATCAGTACCCGGAATCACATATTTAATGACACTAACCACCTCTCCACCTAATAATTTAACAGCTTTCTCCCCATTTTTCAATTCATCTTCAATATTTTCTCCTTTTAAGGCAATAAAAACACCACCCATCTTGACAAAAGGAAGACAATATTCCGATAATACATTGATTGAAGCAACAGCTCTTGAAGTGGCCACATCATACTTTTGTCGAAACTCAATACTTGTGCCAAAATCTTCAGCTCTGCCGTGTATCAATATGACATCCTTCAAACTAAGAGCGTCCACTACCGCCTGTAAAAAAGCGATTCGCTTGTTCAAACTATCAAGCAGCGTCAATCGGATGGCCTCATCCATTATCTTCATGGGGATTCCTGGAAATCCGCCGCCTGTTCCAACATCTATGAGGCTGTAGGGAGTTTTGCTTCCAATATACTGGTTGACGATTGCACTGTCAATAAAATGCTTGATATAAATGTCCCTGCTCTCTGTTATAGCTGTAATGTTTATTTTTTGGTTCCATTCCAGAATCAGTTTCTCATAATCCAGAAACTGATTGATCTGTTTTGCTGTGATTGCTATATCTGACTGTCTAAATAAAGTTTCCAATAGATTATTCATCTGATTCCTTCATCCTCTTTTTTTGTTCCATGTAAATCATCAAAACATTTATATCAGCAGGCGATACGCCAGATATTCTCGAGGCCTGACCTAAAGAATCAGGGAGTATTTTTGATAGCTTCTGTCTCGCTTCAATTCTTAATCCTTTTATATCGTTGTAATCTAAATCTTCCGGTATTTTTTTGTTTTCGAGTCTTTTAAATTGCTCAATCTGCTTGAATTGCTTTGCGATGTAGCCTTCATATTTGATTTGCGTCTCAATTTGTGTGATGATGTTAATATCCAGCTCAGGACGACTAATATCGAGGTGCTTCAACCTTTTGTAATTGAGTTCCGGTCGCCTTAGCAGTTCGTACATGGATAACGGTGATTTTAAAGGGACAGAGTCAATGCTCACCAGATATTCATTGATTTCAGGCTTCGGTGTGATCATGGTACCTTTCAATCTGAGTATTTCCTTTTCGAGATTCTCCTTCTTAGCCAGAAACTTTTCCAATCTGTCTTCTCCAACCAAACCTGCATCGTATCCTTTTCCGGTCAATCTCAGGTCTGCATTGTCCTGCCGAAGGACCAACCTGTACTCAGCTCGTGATGTCATCATTCTATAGGGCTCATCTGTTCCCTTGGTCACCAGGTCATCTATCAATACACCTATGTAGGCCTCGGACCTGTCCAGAATAATCTGCTCCCTGCAATTCAGTTTCAGTACAGCATTGATTCCGGCAATCAGTCCCTGACCGGCTGCCTCCTCATACCCGGAGCTTCCATTTACCTGGCCTGCAAAATAGAGGTTTTCAATAGTTTTGATCTCCAGAGTCCTTTTCAATTGAGTGGGATCTATACAATCATACTCAATAGCGTAAGCAGGCCTCATAATCTGACAATCCTCAAGACCCTCCACACTCTGATACATTAACAGTTGAACCTCTTCAGGCAATGTGGTCGAAAATCCCTGGATATACATCTCTTTTGTGTCGATACCTTCTGGTTCGACAAATATCTGATGTTTTGTCTTATCAAAAAATCTGACAACCTTATCTTCTATTGAAGGGCAGTATCTCGGACCGACGCTCTCCATATGACCGGCATACATTGGCGACCTGGAAAGGTTCTCTCTTATGATACTGTGGGTTGATTCGTTGGTATATGTGAGATAACAAGGCACCTGGTCTATACTGACTGACTCAGTCATAAATGAGAAAGGAACTATATCCCTGTCGCCTTCCTGCAACTCCATCACCTCGAGATGAATCGAATCTCTGTGAACCCTTGCCGGTGTACCGGTCTTGAATCTTCTCAAATGTATCCCGTTGTCCTTCAATGATTGAGATAAGGCATTGGCTGGGAATAACCCTGATGGCCCACCCTCATAATTGACTTCGCCTATATATATTCTGCCTTTCAGATAAGTACCGGTGCACACTATTATGGCATCTGTTTCATAATAACCGCCAGTCCTTGTCAGAACACCCTTCGCTTTTCCACCATCAACATCTATTCTGATGGCCTCCGCCTGTTTCAAATCAAGATTCGGCTCATTCTCTATGACCTGTTTCATATTGACATGATACTGCCTCTTGTCCGCTTGTGCACGTAAGGAATGAACTGCTGGACCTTTTGAGGTATTGAGCATCTTAAACTGAATCATTGACTTATCTGTTATCAATGCCATCTGTCCACCTAAGGCATCAATCTCCCTAACCAAGTGTCCCTTTCCTGTTCCACCGATGTTTGGGTTGCAAGCCATCATGGCTATCGCATCCAGGCTCATAGTCAATATCAGTGTCTTTTTTCCCATTCTTGCAGTGGCTAGAGCAGCCTCGCAGCCTGCATGGCCAGCACCAATAACAACAACATCGTATTTACCTGCTAAAAATCTAATATCTTCTTTCAAAATTTCCTCCACTACTTGCCAATACAGAACTCTGAAAATATCTTATCCATCAAGTCCTCTTTTACTGATGCGCCGGTTATTTCTCCAAGATAAGTCAAGGTGTCCATAATGTCAACCTCGACACACTCCAATGTCAATCCGTTTTCTACACTCGATATCACATCGCTGATGGATTGTCTAGCCTTGATCAGTAGATTCTTGTGTCTGACATTGTTTACAATTGTATCGTTATCAATGTTCAATTTTCCGCTGAGAAATTCTTTTCTAACCTTTTTCTCAATTTCCTCAAGTCCCTCGTTATTGACTATAGAAATCCTGATCAGTTCCTTCTCCACATTTTCCAAGCTTTCAAAACATATCTTCTCAGACAGATCGGTCTTGTTCAGCAGGTAAAAGACATTTTTGCCTCTAATATGGTCAATAATCATCAGATCCTCTGCTTCCAGTTCCTTTGAGGCGTCAAAAACCATCAGAATCAGATCCGCTTCCTCTATCTTTTGCAGCGCCTTTTGAACGCCTATTTTTTCAACAATGTCCTCAGTATTTCTGATACCAGCTGTATCAATTATTTTAAGCGGTACGCCAGCCAGATTCACATACTCCTCTATTGTATCTCTGGTTGTGCCAGGAATCTCAGTAACGATAGCCCTGTTTTCGTTCAGGAGATAATTCATAAGGGATGACTTGCCAACATTAGGTTTGCCGAGTATCAAAGTCTTAAGTCCTTCCTTGTATATGATTCCAGTTTCTGAGGATTGAATCAGCTTTTCGATTTTCTGAGCTATTTCCCGGGAAATACTAAGTATTCCGTCCATTGTCATCTCTTCTTCATCATATTCAGGGAAATCTATGTTGACTTCTATCTGGGCTATCAGATCCATCAAATTCATTCTTATAACTTCAATCTCCCTTGATAGTCTCCCTTCCAGCTGGTACATGGACAGCTCAAAGCTATTCTTTGTTTTGGCGCTCACCAGATCCATTACAGCCTCTGCCTGAGTCAGATCGATTCTCCCATTCAAAAAAGCCCTCTTGGTGAACTCCCCTCTTTCAGCCAGTCTGGCGCCTTGATCCAGAAGAAGCCGCAAGATTTTTTCCACAGAGATAATACCCCCGTGACAGCTTATTTCAACGATGTCTTCTCTTGTATACGTTTCTGGAGCCTTCATGTAAACGACCAATACCTCGTCGACCAGTTTGTCGTTTTCCGGGTCGATTATCCAGCCGTAGTACATTTTTCTGAAGGTCAGGTCCGCCAATTTTTTACCATTCTTGCTTTTGAAAATCTTTGATACAATCTCGAGGGATTTGCTGCCGCTCACTCTTACAATCCCAATGCCTGCAATCCCGGGAGAGGTGGCTGCTGCTGCAATCGTACCTATATTCATTCTGTTCCTCCCAATAATCAAAAAAAACCCGATATGCTACCGGGTTCGATGTTTTATTTTGTTTCAATAATCACTTTTCTGTAAGGCTCTTCCCCTTCGGAGTACGTTATGATATCTTTTTCCCCTTGAAGTGCGGAGTGTATGATTCTTCTCTCATATGGATTCATGGGCTCAAGTCTGACCTTCTTGTTGTAGTATCTGCTTTTTTCTGCCATCTTATAGGCCAACCTGACAAGGGTCTCTTCTCTTTTTGTCCGGTAATCTTCAACATCAATGATTGTTCTGATATAGGTCTGCCTTTCCTTGTTGATGACAAGACTAAGGATATACTGCATAGCATCTAGATTCTTGCCCCGCTTGCCGATGATGATTCCCTTATCCTTGTTGTTTATATTGGATACCTGAACCTTCAACACTTCACCCTCAAGCGCTATATCAAAATCACAACGGAGGTCCATTTTCTCAAGAAGTGTGGTGAGGAATTCTTTTGCCTTTTCCTTAGGACCATCCACTACTGTGAGCTTAACTTTAGCATTTTTTGACAATAATCCCAGAAAGCTTCTACTCGGTTCTTGGAGAATCTCTATCTCAACCTCATTGATATCAGCATTGAGCTCTTCCAGTCCCTCACTTACAGCTTTTTCCACCGATATACTTTCTTTTATTATAGATCTCATTTTGTCTTAACCTCCAATAGCCTTTTCCCGTTATGCAGCGCAAGATATTGTTGTGCAATTTGGAAAAGATTACTGACTACCCAATACAGCGTCAAACCTGCCGGGAAATTCAAAGCAAAGAAGAAAATCATAAACGGCATCATAATCGCCATGGTATTCTGTGTTGCCGCCTGTTGCTCTCCTCCAGCAGATTGTCCGGTTGTCGTCATTTTTGTCTGGATATATGTGGTAATACCTGCCAATATAGCCAGTACCGGTAACGCCTGCCCTATTAAAGGCAATGATGTTCCCAGATTGATACCATTTATGACCCCTGCGGATACCTCGGCATTGGCAGCAAATCCCAAATCCTTAATCCATATGAAGCTTTTGTTAATCGCATCATATGCGGCTTGGTTGCCACTGAACACATAGGTTACAGGTTCTCTCAAAACATAGAAGAAACCAATCAAGAATGGAAACTGAATCAGCAAAGGCAAGCATCCGCCCATAGGGTTGACATTATTCTCTTTATAAAGCTCCATGGTTTTTCTATTCAATGTTTCTGAATCATTCTTATATTTTACTTTTAGCTGTGCCAATTGTGGATTCAATTCCTGCATTTTCTTCATTGAATCTGTTTGTTTTTTTGTCAACGGGAATAAAACGAGCTTCAATAATATTGATGCGACGATGATTGAAAGCGCATAAGCTGATATGATGGGATTGTCCAGTACGGACAGCAAGTCATAAATGATTTTGACAATGAATCCCAAGGGTTTTGCGATAATTTGCATTGATTTAACCTCCAAGTTATATTAAAGGGTCATATCCTCCAGGATTAAAAGGGTGACATCTGAGTATTCTTTTGACACTCAGAACAATTCCTTTCGGCAACCCATATTTTTCGAGAGCTTCCAGTGAGTATTGCGAGCATGTAGGATAAAACCTACAGGTACTTCTTCCGTTCCTTTTAGAATAGCTTTGATAGATCCTGATCAAACCTATTAGCATTCTTTTCAATTCGATTCCTTCTTCCAAACCTTTGATTTTTTAAGCAGTCTCAAGTAAGATTCTTCCAACTGGGAAAAGTCCGCATCCTTGCCATTCAATCGACACATAATGATTATATCGTAACCGGATAATACAAAATCAAAATGCTTTCTGATGATTTCTCTCAATCTTCTTCTTATTTTATTTCTGTCAACGGCTTTTTTCATTTTTTTAGCAGTCGTTATTCCAAATTTTTTTCCGTTATCAGGTCTCTTTTTTATAAACAATACCAAATGATGGTCTGAGTAGGATTTCCCCTTTGAATAAACCACTCTAAAGTCAGAGTTTTTTCTTATTCTGTTTTCTTTTTCCATTTATTAACATCCTAACTGATTACAATGGAACAAAAAGGCCTTATTAGATTAGGCCTTACGCTGACAGTCTTTTTCTTCCTTTTTCTCTTCTTCTTCTCAGGATATTTCTCCCTGCGGTTGTTCTCATTCTTTTTCTGAAACCGTGCTCTTTACTTCTTTGTCTTACTTTTGGCTGATAAGTTCTTTTCAACGCAAACACCTCCTTGATAGGGTTTTATCTATTTCAAAAAATAGTTCTCCAATATAGTCTACATTAGATTATATTAATATCGTCTATAGATGTCAAGAAATTATTAGAAGGGCTATTTTTCAATTTTAATTGACCACAATATGTTGTGGTCAATCATTTTTGATACTACTATATAGTACGAAAATCAATGAAATTCTTTAAAAATATTTTTTACGGTATCTATTTTATTGATTTTGTAGCCATTGCTGCCTGTAAATATGAGTCCGTTGTCCACATCGCCTTTTACAGCGCTGATTAGGGCATCTGCTATGCAATACTCATTTTTTCCCGGATAGCAATCCTTCAGACAAGCTGAGCATTTTTGGGAGCTTACAGCCAAACCATTCTTGACATCTGTCAGAAATTTGTTTTTAAATGCCCTTGCAGGCAATCCGACAGGACTGATGATGATTTCAATGTCCTCTTTCTTCATATCGAGAAAAACTTGTTTGTACGCCATTGAAGCATCGCACTCTTCTGTTCCTATAAATCTGGTAGCCATTTGCACAGCGTCAGCTCCAAGACCAATCACATCTTCGGCGTCTTTTCTATCAAATATTCCGCCTCCGGCTATGACAGGAATCTTCATTCCATACTTGCTCTCGAATTTGTCCAGGATGGTTTTTACCTCTTCAATTGTTTGCTTGAATGAAAATGAATGGTCTTTGATTTCGCTCTCCTTGAAACCCAGATGTCCTCCCGCTTCAACACCTTCTATAACCACAGCGTCCGCTGTTTTTGAATACTTCATGTCCCATTTTCTTAGAATAAGGTTCAGAGCCCTGCCTGATGAGACAATTGGTATAATCTTGGTTTTAGAGTCCTTGACATATTGTGGCAATTCTAACGGCAGACCCGCTCCCGAAACAATAATATCGATTCCTTCATCCACTGCCGCCTTGACATAATCCCCATACCGGTTCATGACTGTCATGAAATTTATGCCTATGATCCCTTTAGGGCTGATTTCCCTTGCCATACCGATGTGTTTTTTCAAAGCCCTTATGTTTGCCTTGAAAGTATTGTTGGGGAAATCCGGTTCGTCATATCCTATATGGATTCCGGACATCATGCCAACACCACCTTCATTCGCTACAGCTGACGCCAATCTATATCGTGTGACACCAATTCCCATTCCGCCTAGAACCACTGGGATTTTAGCATGTAGCTCGCCTATTCTCAATTCTGGTAATTTCATGGAATTCTCCTCGCTAAAAATTCATTTATAGATGGTAGTACTATATTATATTTTAATATAACATGCAAATAAATTTTCAATACTAATTGATATTGTGGATAAAATTTGTTAAACTAATGCTAGCTGTGGATAACTTTTTTTATTAACATTCTATAAACATCAGAGATAAGTTTTTTTTATTTTATCATATTTTAACACTTTCAGTCTATTTAACTTTTTCAACACCCTGTGAATTGTCAACGGTTATCATATGCTTATCAACATTTTATTTAATATGTGGAGGTTTCTATGAACAACATAACGCAATTGTGGGACGAGGTTCTCGCTATCATCAAAGAAGATATGAATGAAGTCAGTTACAATACCTGGTTAAAACCAATAAAACCACTTCATATTAATGATAATGTAATTTATCTTCAGGCACCGGAAGACTTTTTAAGGGATATGCTGGTTAAGCGTTATAATAATTTGCTGACCAACGCATTCACTTATGTATTGAACGATAACGAAATATCCATTAAGATTCTGACCCCGGGTGAAGAGATTGATGAGCAAAAGATGATTGAGAAGAGAGATAAAAGCTTCATCTATCAGAACGGAAACAGTATCAAATCCTTCCTTAATCCCAAGTACAAGTTTGATTCCTTTATAGTGGGAAACAGCAACAGATTTGCCCATGCCGCTTCTTTGGCTGTGGCTGAAGCACCGGCAACAGCTTATAATCCACTGTTTCTTTATGGTGGTGTAGGGCTTGGTAAAACCCATCTGATGCATGCTATCGGACATTATATCATGTCAAACAACAAGGACTCTAAAATCCTGTACGTCACGTCTGAAAAATTCACCAATGATCTTATAAACTCCATAAAAGATGACAAAAATGAAGAATTCAGAAACAAATACAGAAAAATTGATGTATTGCTGGTGGACGACATACAGTTTATAGCTGGTAAAGAAAGGACTCAGGAGGAATTCTTCCATACATTCAATGCCCTACATAATGACAACAAACAGATAATCATCTCCTCAGACAGACCGCCTAAGGAAATATTGACATTGGAAGACCGATTGAGGTCAAGATTCGAAATGGGTTTGACAGCAGATGTTCAAACTCCGGATTTAGAAACAAGAATAGCAATTCTCAGAAAAAAAGCAGAGGATGAGAAGTATGATGTTTCTGATGAGATAATCGAATATATCGCCAATAATATTCAATCCAACATTCGAAAACTCGAAGGTGCATTGATCAGATTATATGCCTATTCTTCTCTTACTAATAAGGAAGTGACTATGGATCTGGCTTATGAGGCTCTGAAGCATCTCATATCCGATAAACACAAATCTATCACAATTGACCTGATAAAAAGCTCCATATCAAATTATTTCAGCATAAGTCTTGAAGATTTAAGTTCAAAGAAAAAACCAAAAAGCATATCTCACCCAAGACAGGTTGCCATGTATTTATCGAGAAAGCATACAGACAGCTCTTTGCCAAAAATTGGTGATGAATTTGGAGGAAGAGACCATTCAACAGTCATTCATGCTTTTAATAAAATCTCATCAGATTTGGAAACTGACAACGAGTTGAAAAAAGCGATTGAGGATCTTGAAGCGGAGCTTCTCTGATAACATTGTTGATATCTTGCTGATAAGCTGTTTACAAAAAAGAATAGATTATTTTACTAATTTTTATCCACAATCTATAAATCCTTATAGTTATTTGATTCAGATAATACCAAGGCTTATACACAAATTAACAGTCCCTATTACTATTACTGTTATATTTATATATATAATTAGATGTTAACAAATATTATCTTAATATAAAATGGAGGAAATTCATGAAGTGTGTAATTAATCAAAATGAGCTTTCAAAAGCAATTGGAATCGTACAAAAAGTGGTCTCTATAAGAACCACTATGCCTATACTGACCGGTATACTGATCGAAGCTGAAAACAACACATTGAGTCTGACTGCAACAGATCTAGATCTCGGTATTAAAACAACCATAGAGTGTGAAGTGGTCGAGGAAGGTTCAATTGTAGTAAATGCAAGACTTATAAGTGATTTTATAAGAAAACTCCCTTCAAAATCAAGAGTGGAGATAACAACAGATAATTTTAATAAGATGAGAATAAAGTGTATGAAATCTGATTTCTCTATTCTATGCAATTCCGCTGATGAATATCCGGATAATACTTTTTACAACGAAGGAGAATCAATCACTATAGATT
>JAUYTY010000057.1 GCA_030694905.1 Eubacteriales bacterium
TTAAGTCCTCGTTTAGCTGCGTAAATAATTCCATAATATTATTGCCGGTAGAACTGTCCAATGCTCCTGTCGGTTCGTCAGCCAGAATGACTGAAGGATTTCCGACCAGCGCCCTGGCTATAGCGACACGCTGCTGCTGACCTCCCGAAAGCTGTGATGGAAGATGCTTCATCCGATCCTTCAAACCCACCTTTTCAAGAGCTTGCTCAGACATCTCGCGTCTTATTTTTCCTCTGACACCCCGATAAATCAATGGGATTTCCACGTTTCTCATAGCATTCAGCTCACCCAATAAATTGAAGCTCTGAAAAACGAATCCGATGAATCTGTTTCTTATTTCGGAGAGTTGGTTGTCGTTCATTGTTTCCACGCTGTTGCCATCCAGAAAATATGTGCCGCTTGAACTCTTATCCAGACAACCGATAACATTCAGTAAAGTTGACTTGCCGGATCCGGACGGTCCCATTATTGATATAAATTCTCCATTCTTGATTTCAAGATTTATATTCTTCAGGGCATTTAGCTTGATTTGTCCTATTCTATACTCTTTTGATATGTCTTTCATGACTATAACACTCAATATAACACCTCCTGTAACATCATATATAGACGATTGCGATTTAAAAAAGTTCCTAATTTTCAAAAAAAAATAAGTGATATTTCACTTATTTTAATATATCTATCTCTATTCCGTCAATCCAAACCGATGACTGGGACGCATACTCGAAATACATTTCAATTCTGTCGGCATTTCCCAATTGAATGCTGGTAAGATTGAGTTTCCAGGTGGTGCTGTTCAGTGTCATTTTCTGACTGGAGTAAGAAACAATACTATTGTTTTCAACCACTTCCATGATGACCGTGCCCTCCAGATTGTCAATATCACTGCTAAGTCTCATGGTGATGCCAACTTCCCTATCCTTGAGATGCCTGAATTTGTCATTGTTCAAATCCACCACAGCAAAAAGAGTTTTCTGACTGTCGCTTGATTCACTTTTTATCAATAATGCGGTGTAGCCGTCGTAGAATCTGGAGAAATCGATATCAGCTGTATCGTTTTGATCTGTTAGCTCAATTAGCTCTTTGCTGAAAAAGTCATTGATGGTTTCAGGGAGATTGCTACCATTGTTGTTCTCTCCATTCCCTCCAGATTGGTCGATGGTTGTTTCAGTCTGACCTCCGTTTCCTGTCTCCGTTGGATTATCAACTTCATTGTTTCCGCATCGACTTAAAAAAATTATCATCAAGGGTATTATTATGATTGCAACTATAGCCATGATCCTAAGCTTATCTCTATCAAAAGCAGTTTTATCTTTATCGTCAATCGTTTCGTCAAACCCATCAAAAAAAGCTGGTTCCTGACCGGTGAAATCCCTTTCAGCATCAATGCTGTCATCATCCGATAACAACCCGGTTTCAGGCGTTTCGCCTTTTGTGACCAAAACTAGAGAATAGGTGGAAGAATTCTTGAACGCTTCCAATACCTGATTAATATTCAGGTATTGATTTGAATAGCATCTAACAACCAATCTTGCAATATCCGGTGGCAGTCTATCTGATATATTGAATTCATTTATAAATTCGCCTGCATATATGTAGTGGATATAGTTGCCGGTTTGTCGCACCAGCAAACTCTCGCTTATATCATAACCTTGGCTGAATTTCAGCAGATTTCTGAATGCGATTCTACCATCAATGACAAGCACATTCTCCGGGTCTGTCATAGCCTCTTGAACAAGATCGGCAAAGACCTCCACCTTCTTAAATCCTTCAAGCAAATTAGTCGTCAAATCAAGCTGTTGTCTCATTGTCAGCGTGTTTGCGCTGATATGCTCAGTGAGTGTCTTGTCAAGCAAAACAGGTGTTGCGATATATGCTCTGTCATCATTCCTTCCAGTGGCTAAAATATCGGGCATCACTTCTGCCAATAATTCAATATCCAGCAATTCGATTATTCTAGGGCTTAAAATGATGTTGTTGTAGAATTCTGTATTGTTTTGATTATTGACACATAAAGATATTCTCTGGTAACTATTTTCAAAAACGACTTCTTTGACATCATAGTTGTTTAAATATCCCATCTGATCACCTCGTTTTCGTTATTCTTTCTTAAATGAGAAATTACTGCTCTGAATCGTCATTTTCATCTATTTCATAGTCTACATCAGTAATAATATGGTCCGGGTCCAAATCTTTCTTATCCTCATTGTAATATTTCAACAATGTTTTATCGACAAGCTTCATCAACACCACAAAAACAACCAGGTCATCCAATATGCCAAATCCCAAGACGGGTAAAGGTATAAGATCAATCGGGCTTAGTATATATAGGAGCATCAGAATAATCGGTAATTTATCAATCAATCTGATCCTGCTGTTGAACAGCAATCTGAACATTGCTTTAAAACGGCTAAGAATATTCATATGATCTCTTCTTCATACAATCAGTATTTCTACATCTTTTAATTTTCTTTTTAATTTTTCTTCGAAAGGATTCTTTTTATTTAGAGATTTACCCATTACTATCGTTCCTATATTGTTCTTTTTAGCGAATTCGACCATTGTATTGATTACATTCTTTGATCTTCTCACAATCAGTTCCGCTCCTAAGACCTTAGTGATGCCAAACAGATATTCCAACGCGTCTCCATCCGAATAATCATCTAAAAATTTGTCGTTTTCATTGACGACATGTATTACAAACAACTGATCATCATCGTTCTGAAGAAGTCCATTTCCTTTTTCTATAAGTCTTTCACATGTTTTCTGTTGCGTGACACAAACCATAACATTATTGTTTACCAATATAAAACTCCTTAAACTTATTGGCGGGAGTAGGTGGGAATCGAACCCACCCAGGATGCTATCAACACCCCACACAGGTTTTGAAGACCAGGAAGCACACCAGCACTTATTTACTCCCATGCAAAATCAGAGTATACCATATTAATCAATCGCTATCAATCAAAAATAATTTACGCAATTTGATTTATCGATTCATTTACAGATACATTCTATCATAGTTAGCTTTATAAATAAACAAGTGAATAATTATCCGATGACCAGCAGTGCTAGACTCCCACTTCTAAAAGTGGGAGTCTAGCACTGTAGCGTCCCTGGATAACGGTTTCTAAGGTTCGGATGGCGTTTAAAGCGTCACCTGAACCCAAGAATCCTGTTTATTCGAAGACTTCCTGGGATTCGTAAACATCGATGCTTTTCTCGTCAATATCAGATTCAATGACACGAAGCAACGCATCAACGGTTTCTAAACTTGTAAACAGATCCACGCCATTTTCGACTGCTTTTCTTCTGATGATGAATCCATCTCTCCTGCTGTCATTAGCTTTTGTGGGCGTATTGAGGACTATGCTGACTTTCCCGCTTTGTATCATCTGAAGAATGTTGTTATCCTCACCTATCTTATTAACCAGCACTGACTCAATGCCATTCTCTTTTAAGGTTGTATGTGTGCCAAGTGTGCATGCCAACCGGTAACCTATGTCAGTTAATCTTCTGGCTATCGGAATGAATCTATTCTTGTCCTCTGGTTTCAGAGTCGCAAGTATGAATTTGCTTTTGTTCGGAAATCGGATTCCAGCACTTAAAAATCCCTTATACAAAGCTTCAATAAATGTATTTCCTATTCCAAGAACTTCGCCGGTAGACTTCATTTCCGGCCCCAGACTTACCTCGATTCCAGATATCTTCTGAGAAGAGAAAACCGGCACTTTAACGATTGTTTTATTGATTGTCCTATACAGACCCTCACCATACCCCATATCTTTCAACTTATGACCCATCATAGCCCTCACAGCCAGCTTCACCATCGGTACGTGTGTGACTTTACTGACAAAAGGCACTGTCCTGCTTGATCTTGGATTTACCTCTATGATATAAAGCTGGCCCTCATATTCGACAAATTGTATGTTGATGATACCTTTTATGGATAACTCTCTAGCAATTTTTGATGTTGTTTCAACAATCTGACTGATGATATCATCGCTGATTGTAATGGGAGGGTAAATAGATATGCTATCTCCTGAATGTATGCCAGCTTTCTCAAGATGCTCCATAATGCCGGGGATTAAAATATTTTCACCATCAGAAATGGCATCGACTTCTATCTCCTTGCCCAACAGGTACTGATCAATTAGAACTGGGTTTTTAGAGTCTTTGCTGAAAGCAGACTGGAGGTAGTTCACCAGCTCTGTCTCGTTATAAGTTATCTCCATGCCTTGACCACCCAACACGTATGAAGGTCGTACCAAAACGGGATAGCCGATTTCGACAGCAGCTTTTTTGCCTGATTCAATCGTCCAGACACCTTTTCCACGGGGGCGTTTGATATTGATTTTTTCTAGCATCTTATCAAATTTTTCCCTGTTTTCAGCGATATCGATGTGCCTTGATGTTGTACCGAATATATTGATTCCCATTTTATCGATGAATTCTGCCAGTTTTATGGCAGTCTGCCCTCCAAACTGAAGAATAACGCCTTTTGGTTTTTCCTTCAAGATGATGTTATAGACGTCCTCTTCTGTCAGCGGTTCAAAATACAGCCTGTCAGAAATATCAAAATCGGTGCTGACAGTTTCTGGATTGTTGTTGATTATTATGGTCTCAATTCCCAGCTCCTTTAGTGCAAACACGCAGTGCACGCAGCAATAGTCAAATTCGACCCCCTGACCTATTCTGATAGGTCCTGAACCGATTACGATTATTTTGTCCTTATCTGACACGGATACTTCATCCATATCTTCATAAGTAGAGTAATAGTAAGGTGAAACCGCCTCAAACTCTCCGCTGCATGTATCCACCATCTTATAGGACGGAACAATGCCCAGCTGCATTCTTCTGTTGAATACAGCATCAGGCTCACACGACATCAACTGAGAGATGCCTTTATCGGAAAACCCTAATTTCTTGATCTTTTTCAACCATTCATAATTCAGATCCTCTAGCTTCATTCTCCTAAGAATCTCTTCATTCTCAACAATATTTAGAATTTTGTTGATAAAAAAGTTGTCTATCTTTGTCACTTCATTGACCCT
>JAUYTY010000119.1 GCA_030694905.1 Eubacteriales bacterium
TTGAATTCTTTTGTTGTTATTTCCTTAAATATCATGGTTTTGTCCTCAATTTAGTTTTATCAGATTATTAATACTTTAATTAGTATAGTATATTTGTTAAACTATTGGTATGGGAAATCTAACATTATTTGCAGCTTTGTCTTTAATTATAGGTATATTGTCAGGATACTCAGATAATTTGAATGGTTTTATGGTAATCGCCCTTTTTCCAGTTTTACTGGCTTTGGGTTATTATTTGATTAATAACAAGAATAGACGCGTCTTCGCTCTTTTTTTATTGTCTTTTTTTGTGTTTGGTTATTTTTCAGCGTCATATTATGCGGCTAATCCCCTTGATCATCACTACGGAAAGGAGATTTCAGTTTCAGGAATGATCAAATTCATCAATCGTTATGATGAATCACGAGAATATATGTCCATCATCGTTGAGAGTGAATTTTATGTGGAAGACATTCGATTCAATGAGAAATTGCTGGTATACATAAAAAGAAACAAAGATATTTTACCGGGAATGTCAATCACTGGAGCGGGACAACTATCCGAACCGGACAGGGCAACAAATTTTTTAGAGTTTGATTACAAGGATTATCTCAACAGACAAGGCATCAGGTCTATTTTCTTTATGGATGAAGGCTATGAGCTTGATAAGAAAAGCAGTATCAAGTACAGAATGCAAAACGGATTTCAGCAATATGTTGAATCAGTCTTGGACAATAATCTGGGCAAAGAGGAATCAAGCCTTTTAAAAGGGGTGCTGACGGGTGACAGATCTTATATAAATGAAGAGATACTGTCAACTATTAGAGGATTGGGGGTTGCACATATTCTGGCAGTTTCCGGTCTTCATATCGGGATTATTATTCTTTCGTTGAATAGGATATTGAGAGCCCTGAGATTGAAAAGATCACCCAGGATTGCCATCAGCCTCGTTATGGCATGGGTATATGGATCCTTAATAGGATTTCCGGTTTCTGTATTAAGGGCTTTGATCATGGCAAGTGTCATATCAATCGGCTACATATGCCATCGAAGATACGACCCGTTGAATTCTATAATTGTCACAATGACAGGTATGTTGATTTTCAGACCTCTTTGGGTTTTCGACGCAGGCTTTCAATTGTCTTTTGCAGCAGTTGCGTCGATAATCGCTTATTTGAAGTTTGCGGATATTTATTCATTGCGCAGATTTTCAAAAGGAGTCGTTTTTTTAATGTTTATACAGTTGTTTACGCTACCCATCAGTATTTATCATTTCAATCATTTTCCATTGCTGAGCTTGGTGGCTAACATAATATTCATACCGATTGTATCGTATATTCTCTTTATTACTACCGTTGCATTGGGTATCAATTTGATTATTCCATGGATTGCCGCATGCCTGTTCCTCCCCGTGAATTTTGGTCTGACGCTGATCATTTGGCTATCAAAACGCCTTATGATGATTCCAGTCAACGGATTTAATGTACCATCTCCAACTATACCGGAAATCACATTGTATTATATGATGTTAGGGTTTGTCACTTTCCTGGTTCTGAACCAGAACGAAAAATATCGATTCAGAAAACTCTATCTTGTTATGACTTCTACTGTTATTATATACATAGGAATATTCTTGTTGATTCCGTCTATTTTCAGCGATCATCTCAATATTGCCTTTATAGATACGGGTCAAGGATCGTCAACCCTAATCCAGTATAAAAATATCAACTTCATGATGGATGCCGGTGGAGAGATATCCGGAGCTTATCAGAAGACGGATTACGTCTTTCCTGATTATCTCATAAAACGGGGAGTCAGGAGACTGGACACTATCTTCATATCTCATTATCATCGGGATCACTATAGCGGTATATATAATATCAATGAGAATATTGATGTCAGAAGCTATACATCAGGATACCACAATGAAGAGATACTGTCAGATTTGGGCCAAGCCCGATTTTACCGGATCAATGCAGGCGATGAGCTGATAATAGATGAAGACTTGAAATTTGATGTCCTATGGCCGCCTAAAGGCTATATCTCGGACGACGAGAATCGGAATTCTTTGGTGATGATGCTTATCTACAGGGACTTCAGAATTCTGTTCACAGGTGATATTGACCAGGAGGTGGAGCGTATCATCGCCAATGAGCTAAGCCATGCAAATATTGTTGTATTGCCGCATCATGGCAGTAAAACCTCTTCAAGCAATGATTTCATTGAAAGGACCAATCCGGAATATGGCATAATCAGTTATGGTGAAAACAGTTACGGCATACCCGGTGAGGAAGTCATCAGAAGATACGAAGAATCGGGTGTGAGCCTTCTTTCTACTTACGATCATGGTGAGATTATGATAAGCGTAGATCGGAACGGCATATACAACATTATGGTATATAATGAAGTATCGGAACGCAACTATTTATTATTATTGCTTTTTAGCGGTTTTTTTGTGTTCTTCACCCAAAAAGTCACAGAATTTAAAAGGAGTGCGGCATTTTATGAAATATAAAGATATCATGGTATTGACCGGTGACGAGCTTTTCTTGATTGATCATTTTATATCCAATATAAGAAAGCAATATATTAGTGGAATGGAAGATATGAATCTACACAAGGCAGAGACCATTAAAGGCAATGTGGAAGAATTGGCGAATTTTATGAATACGGTTCCTTTTTTAGTGGAGAAAAAGGTTTTGATAATAGAAAACTGCGAGTTCTTAACGTCTAAAAAAAGCCTTGCAGCTGATGATGAGGAAAAGCTTATGTCTTATATAGACAACAGAAAAGACAATAATATTATGATATTCAACTGCTATAACACAAAGCTGGATAGCAGAAAAAAACTCTTTAAAAAGCTTAATGCCTCAGGATCAATTATAGATTTTCCCAAATTTGGCATGAATGAGCTGAAAAGCTGGATAACAACTTATCTGAGCGGCAACTCAAGAAATATCAAAGATTCAGATGCTTTCTACCTTACTGAGATTATCGGTTATTTGGATTATGAAAGCCTGATGAATTTATATGATGTGAAAAACGAGTTGAATAAACTGATAGGCTTCACAGAGAAAGGCCAGAAGGTATCTATGGATGATATCAATCAGATTGTCAAGCCGTCAATCGAAAACAACATATTCAAATTGGTAGACCATATATGTGAGGGAGATACCAATAAGGCATATGAAATGGTTGTAGATATGATAGAGAATAATGTGGCGGCGCAGTATATTTTCCATATGATTGCCAGACATTACAGGCTGCTGCTTATGATTGTGGCAATGGAACAGGATGCTTTGGGGCAGGATGAGATGATGAAATCCACTAATCTGAGAAGCTATGCCTTCAATAAAATGAGAAAGCAGATCAGAATGGCAGGGGATGACAAAATCAGGGAGATATATGAAATGTGCTACACATATGATAAGAGAAGCAAGGTTGGTCTGCTGGATATAGAAGCTGGTGTCAACATGATTATTTCAGCCGCTAAAAAATAAAACCAGGGTCACCTGGTTTTTATGCAATCGTATTTAATCTCTTTGTCAATCTGCTTACTTTTCTAGCAGCTGTATTTGAGTGGAGTGTGCTTTTTGTTGAAGCTCTGTTAAGTTTTTTCTGTATAAGGGATAACAATTCCTTAGCTGATTCATAGTTGTTTGCGTTTATCGCTACTTCAAATTTCTTAATGTAGGTTTTAATCTCTGATTTTCTGCTTCTGTTGATGTCGTTTCTTTTTGCATTAACTAGAATTCTTTTTTTAGCCGATTTAATATTTGCCATGGAATTCACCTCCTTCAGTGCATTATATCTATTTTCACAAAGTTATATTAAAATTTCGCGACTTTTAAATTATACAGTCTTGACGCTAAAAAATCAACATAAATTTTAAAAATATCTTTCTGATTTCATTATCAAAAGAATTATATTACATATTGGTCCAAATTTCAATATAAAATCGTCTTTAAAAGATAGAGATTATCTGTTATAATTACATTCGGATTATATACGTAGGAGGAACAAGTGATAGACAGACAAAAATATGTAAGAAATTTTTCTATAATTGCACACATAGATCATGGCAAATCCACTTTGGCAGACAGATTGATAGAGAAGACCGGATTTCTGACCCAAAGAGAAATGCATGAACAGCTTCTTGACAACATGGATTTGGAAAGAGAAAGAGGCATTACAATCAAACTGCAGACAATCAGATTGGTGTACAAAGCCAAAGACGGAAACGAGTATATATTGAATCTGATCGATACGCCGGGGCATGTGGATTTTCATTATGAGGTTTCCAGGAGTCTGGCAGCATGCGAGGGAGCCGTTCTTGTGGTGGATGCGGCACAGGGTATTGAAGCCCAGACGCTAGCCAATGTCTATCTTGCATTGGATCAGGATCTGGAGATTGTTCCTGTAATCAATAAAATCGACTTGCCTAGTGCCAGACCGGAAGAAATCAAGAACGAGATTGAGGATGTCATTGGATTGGAAGCACAGGATGCGCCAATGATATCAGCCAAGGAAGGAATCAACATAGAAGATGTGCTGGAGGCTATTGTCAAGAAGATACCACCCCCTTCAGGCGATCCGGAAGCACCATTGAAGGTGCTGGTGTTCGATTCGTACTATGATAGCTATAAAGGCGTTGTAGCCTATATCAGGGTAAAAGAAGGCAGAGTGAAAAAGGGCGATGTCATCAAAATGATGGCTGCCAGCAAAACCTTTGAAGTGGCAGAAGTTGGGGTTTTGGGACTTGGACAGCTGCCCGTCGAAGAGTTGACAGCCGGAGACGTCGGTTATCTTGCTGCAAGCATCAAGGACGTCAAATACTGCAGGGTAGGTGATACGATCACCAAGGTGAACAATCCTGCCAAGGAGGCGCTCCCCGGTTACAAAAAGGTCATATCCATGGTCTATTGCGGGATTTATCCTGCTGATGGAGAGGACTTCAACAATATTAGAGATGCGCTGGAAAAGCTGCAGGTAAATGATGCCGCATTGCTTTTTGAGCCAGAGACTTCAGTTGCATTGGGATTTGGATTCCGATGCGGGTTTCTTGGCCTGCTCCACCTGGAAATCATACAGGAGAGGTTGGAAAGGGAATTCGACCTGAATATCATAGCCACTTCTCCAAGTGTTATTTACAATATCTACAAGCATGACGGGACAATGCTTCAAATTCAGAACCCGACCAATCTGCCATCTCCGACTGAGATCAAATATATGGAGGAGCCTGTTGTCAATGCCAATATCATGACACCATCCGACTACGTAGGCCCAATAATGGAGCTTTGCCAGAATAGAAGAGGCCTATTCATCAACATGGAGTACATAGAGAAAACCAGGGTTATTCTGCATTACAAGCTACCGTTGAACGAGGTCATCTATGACTTTTTTGACGCGTTGAAATCAAAGACCAGGGGCTACGCATCACTGGATTATGAGCTCGCCGGCTATCAGGAATCCAAGCTGGTGAAGCTGGACATACTGATCAACAACGAACTGGTTGATGCTTTTTCTATAGTCGTACATGAAGATAAGGCTTATGAAAGAGGAAGAAACATGGTTGAAAAGCTGAAGGACGTAATCCCCAGACACATGTTCGCTGTTCCGATTCAAGCTACAATCGGTTCGAAAATCATTGCCAGGGAGACTGTCAGAGCACTGCGGAAAGACGTTCTATCGAAGTGCTATGGCGGAGACATCACTAGAAAGAAAAAGCTGCTTGAAAAGCAAAAAGAAGGTAAAAAAAGAATGCGGTTGGTTGGCAGTGTTGAAGTGCCTCAGGAGGCTTTTCTGACAGTACTCAAGTTTGATGAGAAAAAATAGCCCAACCCATCGGAGAATATAATATGAAAAGCAAACTCGGTATCTACGTGCACGTGCCATTTTGTGTCAGGAAGTGCTTGTATTGTGACTTTTGTTCAGATACGAATCTGGACTCTGAATTGGTGGCGAAATACTTTCGCGCATTGAATGAAGAGATTAATTTGTACAGGCATATGGCCGGAGATTATGTGACAGACAGCATTTTCATAGGAGGCGGAACGCCTTCTGCAGTCGATTCCAGATATATAGATGAGTTAATGAATCACTTAAATAAGTGGTTTGAAATCGATAGGAATTGCGAGATCACCATAGAAGCCAATCCCGGCACAATCGATATTCCAAAAGCTAGAGATTACATCTATTCAGGTCTGAATCGGATGAGCGTGGGCGTTCAGACGCTCAATGACCAACTTTTAAAAAAAATCGGAAGGATCCATAATGCTGAAGAAGCTGAGAAAACCCTGTCGGATATACATCAGGCAGGATTTTTAAATGTCAGTGTGGATCTGATGTTCAATCTGCCGGATCAGAGACTTAAAGATGTGACGGCTGACATAGACAAAATACTGAAGCACGACATCAACCATATATCTTATTACTCGTTGAAAGTGGAAGAGAACACCCCTTTTCACAAGATGCTGAAAAATAATCAGATACAGCTCGGAAGCGATGAGCAAGAAAGGGAGATCTATCATAGAATCATAGAAATGCTTGGGAATAGGGGATTCAAGCAATACGAAATCTCAAATTTTTCCATGCCGGGATATGAAAGCCGTCACAATATGAAATACTGGAGCAGAGAGTCTTATTTGGGTTTGGGATTGTCATCCCATTCTTTTATCGGTCAGGAGAGGTTTTCAAACACAACCAACCTTCATGAATACATCCATAATTTATTGGATCAGAGATTGAGTCGGTCAGAGGGTGAAATAATACAAGGAAAAGATATCATCTGGGAGTATCTTATTCTGGGATTGAGAAAAACAAAAGGGATACAAGTAGAAGCGTTCAGGATAATCGCAGGCAGTCACTATCACGAATACAGAAAAATCTTGAATAAACTTGAAATGAATGGATTAATTGAATTTGACGCAACCTGTTTCAGGCTTACTTCACTGGGTATGGATTTATCAAATACGGTTTTTGTCGAGCTGTTAATATAGAAAAATCATCGTATTAAGTATTGACAAAAGCACTATATAGTAGTATCTTATTGTCATGAGCTTAGCACTCATTAAGAGAGAGTGCTAACAAGGGAGTGATAAAATGGAACTGAGTGAAAGAAAGCTTAAGATTCTAAGGGCTATCATCAGCAGTTATATACAGGAAGGTGAGGCTGTAGGTTCCAGAACTATTTCAAAAAAACACAACATGGGAATCAGTTCGGCAACGGTACGAAATGAGATGTCAGACCTTGAGGAATTGGGTTATCTGATTCAGCCTCATACGTCCGCCGGAAGAGTCCCTACTGACAAGGCTTATCGTCTGTATGTCAATGGTTTGTTGAAAAGCACTTCAGTCAGCAAATACAGCGAGCAGATCAACAGAATTCTACAGGAAGAAATAAACGAAATGAATAGCTTCATCAAAAATTCAGCCAGGATTCTGTCGAATTTTACGCATTACACATCATTTGCCATGACTCCGCAGCTTAGGGAATCAAGACTTAAACACATACAATTGGTGCCTGTTTCAGACAATAAGATTTTGCTGGTCATAGTAACAGAGAACAATATTATTAAAAACGTAGTGTTTAAGATGTCAAGTCCGATTCCACACGATCAATTGAATCGGATATCAAACCTACTGACAGTCAAACTGAGTGGCGTGAAGCTGTCAATGCTGAATAGAGAGCTGCAGAATGAGATTTTGCGTGAAATTCATAGCATAAGGGAATCATTTGATGAAAAACTGGATGAGCTGATGGTGCTGTTGATGAACACGGCCAATCAATATGAAAAAGTTGAGCTGTATTATGACGGATTGACAAATATATTGAATTACCCGGAATACAGCGACACCAACAAAGCGAAAGAACTGCTCTCGTTTGTCGAGGATAGGGAGTCTTTCACAAAAGCATTGCTGAATGTCGAGGGTAAAGACCTAAGCATATTGATCGGCAAAGAGAATGAATTCGAACAGATCAAGGAATGCAGCATCGTGACGGCCACCTATAAGTTGAATGGCATCATCATTGGCAAGGTCGGGCTCATAGGTCCTACCAGAATGGATTATAAAAATGTCATATCGATGGTCAAATCCTTGTCATTCAATATCAATAAACTGATCAATGAAAACTACACAGATACCAAAAGGAGTGAAACCGATGGGTAAGGCTAGAGATTCCAAAAGCTTAAAAAATGAGCTTCCTGAAGAAAAAGAAATAGAGTCAGAACAAAAGGCTTCTGATATCGAAGAAATGGAGACCTTAGAAGAATTATCCGATGAAGAAGCGGCAGAAGACGAAGAAGTTGCTGAAGAGGAAGTAATAGAAGAGGAAGTTCAAGATGATATGAGTAAAAAATTACTAAGGCTTCAGGCTGATTTTTTGAATTATAAAAGCAGGGCCGAAAGAGAAAAAGACAGAATTTACATTACCGCAGTTGAGGATACAATCTGTGAGTTTCTGCCAATTTTAGACAACCTGGATCGAGCAATTGAATCTACAGACGAGACAGGCAGCTTTAGAGATGGTGTCCATATGATTTACGTGCAACTCAGACAAACCTTGGAGAAAAAAGGTTTGAAAGAGATTGAAGCTCTGGGTAAGGCATTTGACCCATACCTGCATCACGGTGTGTCATCTGATGAAGTTGAGGGTGTTGAGTCGAATATAGTAATAGATGTATTCCAAAAGGGATACAAATTAAAGGATAAAGTCATAAGACCAAGCTTGGTCAAAGTGTCAAGATAACAACTAGGAGGATAAAAAAATGAGTAAAGTAATAGGGATTGATTTAGGAACAACGAATTCATGCGTCGCAGTAATGGAAGGTGGAGAAGCTGTCGTTATACCAAATTCCGAGGGCAAGAGAACCACACCATCAATTGTCGCTTTTACAAAAGACGGCGAGAGACTCGTCGGAGAAACGGCAAAAAGACAAGCGATCACAAATCCGGATAACACTGTTTCATCTATAAAAAGACATATGGGTAGCGATCATAAGGTTACTATCAATGGAAAGACTTATACACCACAGGACATTTCGGCGTTTATCCTGCAGAAATTGAAAACGGATGCCGAGAGCTATCTAGGAGAAAAAGTGACAGATGCTGTTATTACGGTTCCTGCCTATTTCACCGACAGTCAAAGACAAGCAACAAAAGATGCCGGGAAAATTGCCGGATTGAATGTTTTGAGAATCATCAACGAGCCTACCGCTGCTTCTTTGGCATACGGTATCGACAAGGAAGAGAATCTGCATACAATTATGGTATTTGACTTGGGTGGTGGTACCTTTGACGTTTCCATACTTGAGATTGGCGAGGGTGTTTTTGAAGTAAAAGCGACCAATGGAAACAATCATCTAGGCGGTGATGATTTTGATGAGGTTATTGTAAACTATCTGGCTGACCAGTTCAAAAAAGATAACGGAATAGACCTGAGAAAAGACAAAATGGCTTTGCAACGATTGAGAGAGGCTGCAGAAAATGCAAAAAAAGAACTCTCATCAACTATGTCAACCAGCATCAATCTACCGTTTATCACCGCAACACAAGATGGACCAAGACACATGAATGTTGATTTAACCAGAGCGAAATTCAATGAGATCACGTCATTCCTTGTTGACAAGACCATTGATCCGACAAAAAAAGCGTTGGCTGATGCCAAATTAACTGCCAGCGACATTGATAAGGTAATACTGGTTGGCGGCTCGACAAGAACACCATCCGTACAGGATGCAGTCAAAAGAATCACCAACAAGGAGCCCCATAAAGGCATAAATCCCGATGAGTGTGTTGCTTTAGGCGCAGCTATTCAAGGGGGGGTGTTAACCGGAGAGTTCGGCAAGGATATATTGCTGGTGGACGTGACACCTTTGTCACTTGGAATAGAGACATTGGGTGGCGTATTCACAAAACTGATCGAAAGAAACACAAGGATACCTTCAAAGAAAAGCCAGATCTTCTCAACTGCCGCTGACAATCAAACAGCTGTTGATATCCACGTTCTGCAGGGAGAAAGACAGATGGCAGACGGCAACATAACACTGGGAAGATTCCAATTGTCAGGCATCCCACCGGCACAAAGAGGTATTCCACAGATTGAGGTCACCTTTGACGTGGATGCTAATGGTATAGTGAATGTTTCCGCCAAAGACAAGGGTACAGGCAAAGAACAAAAGATAACGATCACCGCCTCGACAAATCTTTCAGACGATGAAATCGAAGCAAAAGTCAAGGAAGCTGAAAAATTTGCCGATGAAGATAAAAAGAAAAAAGAAGAAATTGAGTTGAAGAACAACGCTGACAATATGGTTTATCAGATTGAGAAGAGCATGAAAGAGCTAGGCGACAAGCTAAGCGAAGAAGAAAAGGCTACTGTCAACGCAAAAAAAGACGATCTCAAAAAAGCATTGGAGAATAACAACATAGCTGAAATAAAAGCTAAATTGGAGACTTTGACAGAAGAGTTCAATAAGCTGGCACAAAAAATATATCAACAATCATCGCAGGAAGGTGGAGATAATTCATCGGAAGGACAGCCTGAATCACAGGAAGCCGGGGGAGATGATGTGGTTGATGCGGAATATGAAGAAGTAGATGGTGATGATGATAGTCAAAGCTAAATCATTTGATTTAGCTTTAGCTTTTTTAATGCAGTGTCATTTTAAATGGTGGTGATAAAATAGATGAGTGAGAAAAGAGATTATTACGATATATTGGGCATTAACCGGGACGCTGATGAGAGTGAAATAAAAAAAGCTTTCAGAAAGCAGGCAAAAAACTATCATCCGGATCTTAATCCAGGCGACGCGGAATCAGAAAAGAAGTTCAAGGAAGTCAATGAAGCCTATGAGATCTTGAGCGATCCTGCCAAGAGGGAAAAATACGACAAGTTTGGCCATTCGGCATTTGAGAATAACGGTGCTGGATTTGGTGGCGGCGGGTTTTCCGGCGCTGGGGGATTTGATGATATTTTTGGTGATATATTCAGTGATTTTTTTGGTGGCGGTGCAGCAAGACAAAGGCATGCCGGACCTAAAAAGGGATCCGATCTGAAGATCAGACTGAATATTTCATTTGAGGATGCCGCGTTTGGCACAACAAAGGAAGTCAAGGTTTCACGAATGGAGACCTGTGCCCATTGTCATGGAGATGGGGCAGAACCGGGTACCGGTAAAGAGACATGTGGTACATGCAAGGGCTCTGGCCAGGTGAGATCCGTTCAGTCCACACCATTTGGACAGTTTTCGAATGTAAGGACATGCCCGACTTGCGGTGGTACGGGACAGATTATTAAAACACCTTGTAAAGTATGCGGTGGCGCAGGAAAGGAAAAGAAAACCAGAAACATCAAGATACATATACCGGCTGGTGTGGATTCCGATTCTATTATACCATTGCGGGGAGAGGGTAATCATGGCGATAAGGATGCCCCGCCAGGCGACTTGTATGTCTATTTGAACATCAAGGCCCATGAGTATTTCAAGAGAGAAGGATACGACATCTGGTACGATATGCCTGTTTCATTTTCAGCTGCTGCCCTTGGCAATACGGTTGAAGTGCCGACCCTTGAAGGAAAGGTCAAATACACCATACCTGAAGGCTCGCAGACAGGGACAGTTTTCAGATTAAAAAACAAGGGAATACAACATCTTAGAGGTGGCGGAAAGGGTGATCAATATGTTAGAATAAACATTGAGACGCCTAAGAAACTGACAGATAAGCAAAAAGAATTGCTGATGCAGCTTGCTAATGAATTTGGAGAAAAAATCGAACCCCAAAAAAAAGGTTTTATCGATAAAATGAAAGACGCTTTTAGCTAAGGAGTGTGTTGCCCTTTGAATTGGATTGAAATTGTTATCAAAACCACTTATGAAGCCAAAGAGGCTGTTACAAACATATTGCATGAGGCTATGGTCAGCGGTTTAGTCATTGAAGATCCAAATGATGTCATCAATATCCTAAAAGAGGAGCAGGACAGATGGGATTATCTGGATGAGGACTTGATACAGGATTATTATGATGGTGTTGTAATCAAGGGGTATTTTGAGAATGACAAAGACTCGGCTGAGAAAATTGATTACGTTAAAGAACAGATCAATATGCTTCCAAGATATGATTTGGATATTGGCATGACTGAAATTGAGATACAAGATATTGAGGACCGGGATTGGAACAGCGAGTGGAAGAAGAATTTCAAGCCTTTCAGGCTAGGCGATAAGGTTGTCATTAAACCCTCATGGGAAGAATACGTCCCATGTGAAGGTGATATAATAATAGAAATAGACCCGGGCGCCGCTTTTGGAACCGGAAGCCATGAGACAACCTCAATCTGCATCGAGCAACTTGAAAAGCACATCAATAGTACAAAAAGGGTTCTGGATATAGGGACAGGCTCCGGCATACTTGGCATATTGGCTTCTAAACTAGGAGCATTGCAGGTGTTAGGAATAGACATAGATGATGACAGCATAAGAGTTGCCAAGGAGAATGTCAGGATCAACGGATGCAACAATGTTGATATTAGAAAGGGCAATCTGCTGGAAAACGTGGATTATCCTGCAGACATTGTTGTTGCCAACATCACAGCGGATATAATTATCAGAATGATTTCAGAGCTGCATACTGTTATGGGATCAGGCGGCGTGTTTATTGGATCGGGTATTCTATCCAAGAAGCTGGATGTTGTCGAAGAAGCTTTGACCAACAATGGTTTCGCAATACTGGAAAAAACATATAAAGGCGAATGGGCTGGCTTATCAGCCCGATTGGTTTGAGATGAATAGATTTTTTGTCGATGAAATAGATGATGGCCTGGCAAGGATTGAAGATGCGGATTTCAGACACTGCAAGCATGTTTTGCGATTGAAGGAAGGCGAAGAGGTATTCCTGGTGTTCGATGGCAGGGAATATGTTGGAAGAATACTGTCATATGAATCCAATGCGGCTCTATGCACCGTCATAAAAGAATCAGATAAAACCAGAGAGGCTGACATCCATGTCAGTCTGTATCAGTGTATCCCGAAATCCAGTAAAATTGAGACAATCATACAAAAAAATGTTGAGATAGGTGTCAATCGGATTGTCCCTGTCATCAGCTACAGAACAATCGTCAAAATCTCAGAGCAATCAAAAGAAGAGAAAAAGCTGACCAGATGGCATAAGGTATCTGAAGAGGCTGCCAAGCAATCAATGAGAAACATTATTCCCAAGGTCGATCATATTATGACATTTAAACAAATGATGAATGATTTAAGGCAATCAGAAGGATTGATTATAGTCCCTTATGAGAACGAATCAGACAATAGCCTGAGCAATGTCCAAATAGATCACTCTGATGTGCGTATTGTCATAGGGCCTGAGGGCGGATTCGAGGAATTTGAGATCGAGGAGCTGAAGAACGCAGGCGCCCATATAGTGACATTGGGGCCGAGAATTTTAAGGACAGAGACTGCGGGTATTGTTGCTTGTGCGATTTGCATGTATAAGACAAATAATATATAGGTGATTTTTTGAATGTATCATTTTATACTTTAGGATGCAAAGTAAATCAATTTGAAACGGAAGCGATGACTCAACTATTCAGAGATGAAGGGTTTGATATCATTCAACCCGGTGAAGAATCAGATGTGTTTGTCATCAATTCCTGTACTGTGACAGCTGCAAGTGATAAAAAGACCAGAAACATGATCAGCAGATTTAAACGATTGAATAAGGAATCCATTATCGTTTTGGCAGGCTGTTACGCGCAATCAAAACAAAAGGATTTGAAAAAGGATTCAGATATCGATATAATAATAGGTACAAAATATAAGGATAAGGTTGTTGAATTTGTGAATGAGCATATCGAAACCAAGAATAGAATTTTCAAGGTAGATGATTTTAAGGTTGGCGAGAGTTATGAGAATCTGACCATCACTCACACTGAAGAGCGTACAAGAGCGAACATCAAGATACAGGATGGCTGTCGGCAATTCTGCACCTACTGCATCATACCTTACGTCAGAGGACCGGTCAGAAGCAGGGAGATACGTGACGTATTGGATGAAATAATACAACTTCATCAAAATGGATATAAGGAAATCGTATTGAATGGCATTCATATAACATCATATGGATTCGACTTGGATGATACCAATCTCATAAAGTTGATCAAAGCAATAAATGACTTGAACCTAAAAGGCGTCAGATTCAGGCTTGGATCAGTT
>JAUYTY010000091.1 GCA_030694905.1 Eubacteriales bacterium
AATAGAGCTGTTGCTAAGACCTGTGGCGATGTACCTTTAATTACCATATCCACAGGAACCAATAACGTATTTCCAATGATGCTTGAAGGAACAATGGCAGGGATGGCTGCTGTTGTAGCTGAGCGTGACCGTGAAAGACAATACCTGCTCATTAAAAGACGAAAACGGATCAATATATATAAAAATGGTAAATTTATTGACATTGCCTTGATTGATGCTGCTATTACCAATGATATGTTTATTGGTGCACGTGCCCTTTATCATCCAGAGGCGTTAAGTGAACTGGTAGTAACAGTGGCAAAGCCGGATTGTCTTGGCATGTCGGCTATCGCAGGCAGTGTATATCCGGTGGGAGAAGACGATCCGCACGGGTTGTATTTGGAGATGGGAGAAGGAGGTGAATTGGAGACTTGGGTGCCCATGGCTCCTGGGATGATGAGACTAATTCGGTTTAAACACTACAAAAAAATAAAAATCAATGAACGTATTGCAGTAAAAGCTGAAGATGGAATGGTCGCATTGGACGGAGAAAGAGAGGTCCCATTTAATAAAAATGACAACATAGAGATTGAACTGAGTCCATTCGGACCGAATGTTGTTGATATTCACGAGAGTTTAACAGCTGCATCTCGAGGTGGTTTTTTTATAGAAAAAGATGGACAAGGTCTCATGAAAGCAGATGATTATAGTTTTTTTATGAATGATAACAAGGAGGAATGAATGAATGAAAGTATCTAATGACGATTTGATAAAATTGTATGGCAATATGTGGCTGATTCGTATGTTCGAACAAAGAGCCGCAGATCTTTTTGCCAAAGGTGCTTTACCAGGGTTTATTCATCTTGGAATTGGACAGGAAGCTTTCATGGCTGGTACCCACTACAGCATAAAGCCTGGGGACAGTGTAGGAACCAGTCATAGAGAGCATGGTTTGCTTTTATTGCTGGGAATAACACCAGATGCTCTAATGGCAGAGCTTTATGGTAAAGTGACAGGCTCAAACAAAGGCAAGGGTGGCTCAATGCATGCTTGCCTGCCTGAAAATGGTGCTCTTGGATGCAATGGCATACTGGGATCAGCACAGACCATCATCAACGGCTATGGATTTGCCCATAAAGTTAGAAACACCGGGAATATCGCTGTCACTATATTTGGAGATGGTGCTGCTAATCGCGGAGACGTTCACGAGGGTATGAATTTGGCCAGTGTCATGAACCTACCGGTTGTATTTATTATAGTTGATAATGGCTATGGCATATCCATGTCCAGCAAAAACTCATCAGTGGTGACTGATTTATCAGCACGTGCCGCAGGCTATGGCATGCCTGGAGTCACTGCAGACGGAAACGATGTGTTGGCGGTCATAGAGGCTACATCTGAGGCATTCAAGAGAGCACGAGAGGGAGGAGGTCCGTCTGTAGTCGAATTTAAGACCTATAGACACAGAGGGCATTTTGAAGGGGATCCCACACCATATAGATCAAAAGAAGAACTTGAAATGTGGATGAAAAAAGATCCTATTCTACGATTGGAGAAAATATTGCTGGACCGAAGTGTAATCAATGAGAAACAAATGAAAGACATTAAAGCTGAACAAATGGCTATTGTTGATGCTGCGCAAAAATTCGCTGAAGAAAGTCCTTATCCTGAAGGCTCCGAAGGATATGGGGATGTGTTTTATGAGTATGAAGGGAGGGACTGATCATGAGAGAAATAACAGTAGCCCAAGCCATAAATGAGGCATTGGCAGAAGAGATGGCCTTAAACCCGGAAGTATATGTTTTTGGAGAAGATATCGGTGATTTCGGTGGTTGCTTCGGTGTGACCGCAGGACTTAAGAAAAAGTTTCCAGATAGAGTTATGGACACGCCTATTTCAGAAACAGGTATTATGGGATTGGCAGCAGGTGGTGCTTACATGGGATTAAAAATGGTTCCGGAGATTATGTTTTCTGACTTTATTGGTGTCGCCATGGATTATCTGCTAAATCAGGTGAGTAAATCTCGCTATATGGGTGGAATGCTACCAAAAGGAGATGTATGCGGTTTGGTGCTTCGAGTGCCAAATGGCGCTGGATTGACTGCAGCAGCACAACATTCTCAATGTACTGAAGCCCTTTTAATGAATATACCCGGATTAAAAATAGCCATACCAAGCACTCCACATGATTATAAGGGAATGCTCAAATATGCGATTCGCGGAAGTGATCCTGTTGTGTTTTTTGAGCATAAAATGCTCTATGGCGTGAAAGGTCCAGTACCTGATGAAGATTATGTTGTTCCTTTTTGTTCAGCTGATGTTAAAAGAGAGGGCAACGATGTGACTGTCATAGCGACCCAGATGATGGTGCATAAATCTTTGGCGGCGGCCGAAAAGCTAGCCAAAGAGGGAATTAGTGTTGAGGTTGTGGATCCGCGATCTTTGAAACCATTGGACAGCGATACAATTATTTCATCAGTCAAGAAGACGGGTAGAGTTGTTCTTGTGAGTGAGGCACCTGTTTTTGGTAATGCATTGGCTGAAGTCGGTCTCCAGATTGCGGAACGCGCTATGCATGATCTGAAAGCCGCTCCATTACGTGTGTGTGGACCCAATAGACCGATTCCTTTCACACCAGTTCTTGAAAAGCAATGGATAGTCAGCGAAGAAGACATAATCAACGGTATTAAAAAGGTTTTAGAATAACCAAAATTTTTACTATCCAGGACTCTCTTATAGACATTGAAGGGGAGTCCTGGCGTTTTTAAGATCATATATAAAGGAGATCAGCAGTGGATGTTAAAAAAGAAAAATATAAAGAAGTGAAATTGCGTGGAATCCGTAAAACCATAGCGGAGCATATGGTTCGCAGTGCAAGGGAGAATGCTGTAATTATGGAATCCCGTACAGCAGATGTAACTGAATTGATTAAACTACATGAACAGAAAAAGAAGGAAAAAATCGCAGAAGATATTTTGATTCCTTCCATTAATGACTTGGTGCTTAAAGCGACGGCTTTATCATTGAAAGAACATCCGAATTTGAACGCCACATTTGAGAATGAAATGATTAGAATTTTCGAAGATATCAATATAAACATGGCTGTAGCTTTGCCAAATGGCCTAATAACACCTGTGATACGCAATGTTGATCAACTGTCAATCTGGGATATATGCAAAATGACAAAAGAGGCTACAGAAAAAGTTAAGACAGGCATGTTTGACATGGATGACATAACGGGAGGAACTTTTACAGTTACAAATGTCGGTATGTTAAAAATTGAGGTGGCAACAGCTATCATCAATTATCCCCAAGTAGGTATACTGACAATAGGAACTATAGTGCCGCGACTTGAGAGAATCAACGGAGATATTGCGGACCGGTTGAAAATTTTTCTGAGCATCACTGTTGACCATCGAATCATTGATGGTTATCCTGCTGCCATGTTCCTCAATACGATTTGCGATATTTTAGAAAAACCAGAGCTTTTGTGGGAGTGAGAGGGAAAGATTATGCTAAAGAGATATATTGTCGAATTAGGAATGGGAGCTGACCTGCACGGTGGGGACATTACCAAAGCGGCCATAAAGGCAATAAAGGATGCAACATCAAGAAGCTGTTTGTGTGGAATCGAAGATGTGCTGGGATTAAACCCCTTGAAGATGCATGTGCACGTCAAAATAGGATGCTCCAATCCGGACAAGATTGACAAGGCTTCTGTCATGAAAGCAATTCCAGTTGGAACAGGTGAGATTGAAGTTGTTAAAGGTGGCTTGGGTGTTCGCGGTCTTGAGGTACCGGGGTTTGGCGCTGGGGACACCATCGAGGTTGTTGTTGTTGCTTTGACAGTTTCTGTGGACTTATGAAGAATCTAAGCATCGTGCTAAAAGCGTTGATTGTTAAGAATAAGAAAATTCTCATCATAAAAAGAAGTCTGAATGAAAAAATCGCACCGGGAGTCTGGGAACTTGTTGGTGGAAGACTTCGATTCAATGAAACATTGGAAGAAGGGTTGATCAGGGAAGTTAAAGAAGAGATTTCAATCGACTGCTCGATTGTCAGGCTTCTATACGCCACGGATCACACAAATCCTGCTATGGGCAAGGTGGTAATATTGGTTTATCTTTGCGAACCGTCTGATGAGGAAGTGACGCTTTCAATGGAGCATATGGATTACAAATGGGTTGATTTGAATCAATTCAGAGAATTAGTCTTTACACAAATCGTAGACGATTTAGATAAGTATGGCGTATTGGATATAGAAGAATTAAAATAATGGTGTCCGACTTTTTACGGTTGTGATATAATTTTTTATTGCCTTAAACCATTATAGGAGTAAAGCCATGACAACTGATCAATCAAATAAGTCTAAATCTAAATCCATTGCCCCCGAAGAATTGCTGAACCAATACAACATCGCCAGAGAAAAGGGTGAACGGGAAAACTTTAAGAAAGCTTGGTACTTCTGCAACAACCAAAAGGATGCGGATGAGCTGGCTGACCTCACGGCAAGAGGCATAAAGCAAGCAACCACATCTCTATACTATTGGTATGAGGACGGAACAGAACCAATGCCTAAACCAGGAGAGCTCAATATAATAACAGATTACGAAGGAAATCCCAAATGCATCATAGAAACAGTCAATGTTGATGTGGTAGCTTTCAAGGATGTGAGCGAAGAGTTTGCACATATTGAAGGCGAGGGGGACAAGAGTTTGGCATATTGGCGAAACGCCCATATCCGTTTTTTTACAGAAGATATGAAAGCAGAAGGTTTGAGTTTTACTGAGGATATGAAAGTGGTGTGCGAAGTGTTCCGTGTGGTGTTGGTGGTTTGATCCGCAGTATTCGATTTAATTGGCAAAATAAATACAATATTGAGTATTTGTTGTTGACATAAAAATCCGATAATAGTAAAATGATAACGTTATTAATATAGTGCCCATGTAGCTCAGGCGGTAGAGCGTTTCCATGGTAAGGAAGAGGTCACCAGTTCGAGTCTGGTCATGGGCTCCAATATACGACATTAAGATTAAATATATTTTGAAGGAGGAACGAACATGGCAAAAGCTAAGTTTGAAAGAAACAAGCCCCACGTAAACATAGGAACGATAGGACACGTAGACCACGGTAAGACGACATTGACAGCAGCGATCACACTGGTGCTGCACAAGCGATA
>JAUYTY010000092.1 GCA_030694905.1 Eubacteriales bacterium
CTCCAGCGCCTCTCTGGTAATCGGTGTTTTATTGGTCAGCACAATTTCAGCGTTTCCCACCTTTTCAACTACCTGACTCTGTCCGTCCAATGTATAGGACACTCGGTCGTGGACAACTATATCGGCAATTTCTTTAAACCCATCCCATGTCAAATCACCAGGGTTCAGCGTATACCCGTCAAGTATTACTATCCTCATCTTTTACCTCCCAGCATCACTAGCCTTATGATGTTTTCTGTTGTCTGCCCGATCAGCGCTTCCACATTCTCCATAGCTTCATCCAGCGACATTGGCGAGGACACGATATCAAAAATAGCATCGATACCATGCTCGTAAACCTTGGAAGCACCCTCGCCGATACTGCCAACAATAGCAATTACAGGCAGCTTGTATATCTTGGCGATTTTTGCCACACCGGCCGGCGCTTTGCCAAAAGCAGTCTGTGTATCCATTTTTCCTTCACCTGTTATAACAAGATCAGCATCCCAAAAATGCCGCTCAATATGAACCAGCTCCAGAAGCTTATCGACACCATTGAACAGTTTGGCATTGCAAAATGCCATTAGTCCCGCACCTAATCCTCCTGCCGCACCGGCACCGGGAATATGTGCCAACTCCATTCCCAGCTTTTCTTCCACCTTATCCGAATAATGCATCAGACATCTATCTAGTTCTTTTACCATATCAGGCGTAGCACCTTTCTGAGGTCCATAAACATAAGATGCGCCATTTTCTCCGCACAAGGGATTGGACACATCTGACAATACAATTATCTCAGTTTCCGCCAATCGTTCATCCAGATTCGTCAAATCGATTTCCATGATCCTGCATAATGCCTCTCCACCAAATCCTATTTCATTTCCATCTCTATCCTTGAATGAAACGCCCAAAGCCTGAGCCATTCCAACACCACCATCATTGGTTGCGCTACCGCCTATGCCCACATATATTTTTCTGCAACCCTTTTTCATCGCTTCCCTGATCATTTGACCGGTACCAAATGTGGTTGTGTGCAAGGGATTCCTCTTATCCTTATCCACCAAAGTAAGACCGGATGCTTCAGCCATCTCAAGAACAGCCAAATCGTTATCGAGTATGCCAAACTTCGCTTTTACAGCATCCCCAAGAGGTCCCTTAACCTCAACATATTCATATTTTCCTCCCATGCCGATAACCAAAGCATCAACAGTACCCTCGCCACCATCGGCCACAGGGATTTTCACTACCTCGCAATCCGGCATAACATTCCTTATTCCTCTTTCAATGGCGTCTGCAACCTGAAGTGTTGTGCAGCTTCCTTTGTAAGAGTCCGATGCTATTACAATTTTCATTCTGCCTCCCTATCCTGCTATTCTACATTAATATCCACAAAGCTCATGGTGCTTACATCAAACAGTCCCATGTCAGTGACTTTAACCTCAGGAATCACAGGCAAAGCCAAAAAACTCAGAGTCATCAGAGGATCTGCATCCCGGTTTGCACCCAGCTCTTTGTATATGATTCTGGTTATATCAGATATTTTTTTGGCAACAGTCTCCATAGGAGCATCAGACATCAAGCCTGCAACAGGCAGCGGCAGATAGTCTCTGACTTTTCCACCGACTACCACCACTATTCCGCCTTGTATTTCTTTTATCTTATCGATAGCCTTTAGCATATCCCCATCATTGTCTCCCAGTACAATCAGATTGTGGGAATCATGGGCAATGGTAGTGGCTATGGCACCACCCTTCAGCTTGAAATTTTCAATCAAACCTAGTCCTATTGTCCCGCTTTTGCCATGTCTTTCAATGACAGCCATTTTGACGATATCAATATATTTATTGGCAATGAACCGATTCTCTCCGTCAAGGCTGACCTTTCTGACGACAGACTCGGTATGCAGTGACTTTGGATTCATCCTGATCACTCTGGCGATGTCTGAACGCATTCTAATCTCCAAATCAGCTGCGGTTATGTCACCTATGGTGACCGTATCTATCACAGCTGAAATATCAGGTTTCTCAACCTGAAACAATGCTTTCCCGTTTTCAGCCACCAGCTCACCTTTTTTATAGACCTGTACAATGTCAAATTTCTTTAAATCATTCATAATGATCAGATCAGCGTCATATCCCGGTGCTATGGCACCGATATCCCTCAGATGATAACACTCGGCTGTGTTGAGCGTGGCCATCTGAATGGCGCTGATAGGCTCAATGCCCATTGATATGGCCTTTCTGACATTATAATCAATATGGCCTTCCGAGAGTATTTCTCCCGGATGCTTGTCATCAATGCAGAAGGTGATGCGTCTCTCTGTTTTTTCACTGACCCCTGCAATGAGTGTCTCCAAATCTCTTGAGGCCGACCCCTCTCTTATAGCAATGTACATTCCCAGAGATAGTTTCTCTGCCATTTCCCTCAGATTGGTGCACTCATGGTCAGTCTTCACCCCATTGATGACATATGCATTCAGATCCTTTCCCGTAACGAGGGGGCTATGTCCGTCAATTATCTTCCGGTCCGCCAGCAGCACCTTGTCAATAATCGCCTCATCTCCTGCTATGGCACCTGGGTAATCCATCAGTTCACCCAACCCAAGCACAATATTCTCACCCATTAGCGCTTCAATATCATTTGCTTTCAATTCAGCCCCGGAATGCTCGAATTTAGTGGAAGGGACACAGGACGGCATCATAAAAAACACATTTAGGGGTATGTTGCGGGTGGCGTCTATCATGAACTGGATTCCTTCCAGGCCGCAAACATTTGCGATCTCATGGGGATCCGCTACTATGGTTGTCGTCCCCTTGGGTACTATAACCCTAGCCAGCTGTTCAGGGGTCACAAGAGAAGATTCCATGTGCTCATGGCTGTCTATCAGACCCGGTGCCACATATCTGCCATGCATGTCAATGGTTCTTTCTGCCTCATAATCCCCGATACCTATTATCTTTCCTGAATCAATTGCCAGATGTCCTTCAACGATGCTGTGACTGAAAACATTGACTATTTTGCAGTTCTTCATCAGCAGTTCGACCTTGTCTCTTCCCGCTGCCAATTCCACTCTTCTTTTATATTTATTCTTCAAATCCATATCAGTCCTGCCTTTTCTCTTTAAGCATTGCCCATACTGTTTCACTCTTGACAGGCAATTTTCTGATTCTAATGCCCAATGCGTTCTTAATAGCATTGGTGATGGCTGCCGGTGGTGTGTTGATACCCACTTCTCCCACTGATTTAGCGCCATAAGGTCCCATAGGATCATAGCTTTCAACAAATTCCACGTGAATCTTCCCAACCTCCATTCTGGTAGGTACCTTGTATTTCAGAAAATTATTGTTGATCAGTTGACCTTGTGGCGTATATTTTGCCTCTTCATACAGTGTCATGCCAATGCCCTGCAACAAAGCACCCTCAACTTGTATCTTGGCCAGATTTGGGTTGATGGTGGTTCCGCAATCCACCGCCGCGACAAAATTCAACAGTTTGACCTTGCCTGTTCTTTTATCGATTTCAACCTCCGCCCCTCCTACCATGTAGGGAGGTGCCGAGGTGTTGGAAACATAGGATCCCGATGACACAAGTTGTTCCTGGTTTTCGGAGTAATAGAGGATCTGCGCCAATTCAGGCAATGATATATTACCCTTTTCCCAACGGATTAGCGTGCCGTCAAAATCCACCACATCCGTATTGAAATGTATCATGGCAGCTCTCTTTATCTCAGTGATCATATTTTCCGCCGCTATTCTGACACTATGTCCGGATATGAAGGTGGTGCTTGATGCATAAGCTCCCGAATCGAATGGCGTCAAATCTGTATCGGAGGAATAGACAATAATCTTTTCAACAGGAACTCTC
>JAUYTY010000097.1 GCA_030694905.1 Eubacteriales bacterium
ATCATTCGCACCAAAAGATCCTTTGTGGATTTGGCTCTTGTCACCTCATTGCCATTTGACTGGCAGACTTTTTCTGCTAATCCTGCACAGCTAAGAATAGGTGCTTATAAGCGGGACGTGGGCAAAATGGTGTACTACACCAAAAATGATATGCAAAGCATGCAGGAACTGATGAAAATCGTACGTTCCTCGTCATCTTTGCCTATTTTTATGCCTCCGACCTATTATCGTGGCGATTATTACATAGACGGTGGCGTAAATGGCGGGATTGCCCTTGATGTTGCACAAAAAGACGGTTTCAAGAAATTTTTTGTTGTATTGAGTCAAGAGAAGGGATATAGGAAAAGTCCCGTCAGATCTAAAAGCTTTATAAAGGCATATTATAGAAAATATCCTTATGCTGTTGAGGCTATGCTCAGACGACATATTGTATACAATGAAACGTTGGAGAAACTGGAAGAACTGGAAAGACAAGGCAAAGCATTCCTTGTTTATCCTGATGAGATGCCGGTTTCCAACAAAGAACTGAATTATGTGAGATTATCTGAAAGCTATCTCATGGGATATCAACAGGGGAAAAGGGATTTTCCCAAATGGAAAGAATTTTTAGGACTTGGATAAAAGGAGAATGATCAATGTCAGATAAAAATAATTTTGAAAAAAACAAACCAACACTCGGTTGGAGATTTGACAACAGTTATCTCGATCTACCCGGGATGCTATATACACAAGTATTGCCGACAAAAGCACGATCACCCGAACTGGTTTTATTCAACAAAAATCTTGCAGAATCATTAGGTTTAAGAAGCGATATCATAAATGGCGAGATAGAAGCGGAAATATTCTCCGGAAACCATGTTCCAGAAGGTGCTCAACCCATTGCTCAGGCCTATGCAGGACATCAGTTCGGTTACTTCACATTTCTTGGTGATGGCAGAGCGATACTCCTTGGAGAGCATGTAACTCCGAATGGCCAACGGTTTGATATCCAGCTTAAAGGCTCTGGCATCACGCCATATTCCAGAAGGGGTGATGGCCGTGCGGCATTGGGGCCGATGGTTAGAGAGTACATCATAAGCGAAGCAATGCATAGCTTGGGAATACCAACTACAAGAAGCCTAGCCGTATCGACCACAGGAGAATCCGTATCAAGAGAGAAAAGGCTCTCAGGAGCTGTTCTGACGCGTGTGGCAGCAAGCCACATAAGAGTAGGAACCTTTGAATACGTATCTCAGAAGGGATCAGTGGAGGATCTGAAAAGACTTGCAGATTATACTATCAATAGACACTATCCAGGATCGAAAAGTTTTATAAATCCTTATAGGCAACTTCTGAAAGCAACGGTTAGAAGGCAGGCACAACTAATAGCCAAATGGCAGTTAGTTGGATTTGTTCATGGCGTGATGAACACAGATAACATGACAATCAGCGGCGAGACCATTGACTACGGACCATGTGCTTTTATAGATACATATAGTTCAAATGCAGTTTTTAGCTCAATCGATAATAATGGACGTTATGCATATGGCAATCAACCTAAGATAGCTGTGTGGAACCTTGCCAGATTTGCAGAGACCTTATTGATTCTTCTACACAAGGAGCCGCCGAAAGCAATAGAAATTGCTGAAACAGAATTAGCTGAATTCTCATCGCTTTACCAGACTTGCTGGACGAATGGCATGCGTTCAAAACTAGGGATTTTCAATGAAGAAGAGAAGGATAAAGAGTTGTTCGATCATCTTCTACAAATTATGCAAAAAAATAATGCGGATTATACCAATACCTTCTTAGAATTAACACAAATGCGTAAACCTCAAGGTGAAATGGAACAAAATAAGGAATTTGTAGATTGGTATATCATATGGCGAGATAGGTTGACTAGACAAAGTCAATCAAAGAGTCAGTCAATCCAACTGATGAAGGATTCAAACCCTGCGGTTATACCTAGAAACCATCGTGTAGAAGAAGCATTGAAAGCGATTGAAGAAAAGAATGATTATAGTATTCTCAATGCATTATTTAATATTTTAGAAAAGCCTTATGCGCATACGATTGACCAGTTGCCATACACCAAGCCGCCATCACCATCCGATAAGCCTTATGTAACCTTCTGTGGAACATGATAGATGGGTTTATTACGTTGTTATGTGGGTTTAATTTTGGTACAATAATACTATAAAACAATACAAGTGAAGGAGGCTACTATGGAAAAATACGAATTGGAAGTTCTAATCAGACAATCTGATGGATTTGGATTGGGATTTACTTATTATTCAGAAGGCAATGTGGATGGTCCTGTGACTGGAATGATTTATGAAAAGACATTCCGTGATGTAGATGCATCTGATGAAGAGATTATCAACCTTCTCTCATCAGGGTACAACTACCATTCCGACAATCATCGCAGAGTGGATGCGATCAATTCAATTCTGGACTATTGGGAACTGCCTGCATTAGAGAAAACACCTGATAATATTCCGGTTTTCGATAATTACAGGGACGCTTTAGCGGCATTTGATAAAGAAAAAGAGTTTTTTGTTTTTAAATTGAAGACACACAGTGTTGGTAAACCCAACAGACCTAAAAGGAAGTTTCAACCCTGTGGTGTGATTACTTGCATGCACAATGCAAATGAAATGTGTATGATAGATGAATGTGACATGCATATAAGAATGTTTAGACAAGAGGGTTGAAAAAAATCAAACAAAATATCAAATATGTGCTAAAATCAGAGTTAGGTTAATAATATAAAATAATTCGGAGAATGATTATGCTTAGAAAAACATACTGGTATTCTATGGGATGGGTTTACCTCATAGTGACTTATCCGATGCTGTGGCTGGTAAGATTTTACGGTCGAATTGGATCTATTGACAAAAAAGAAAATCTTGCCGATAAAATGTCATCAAGAATTTGCAGGGTTCTGTTTTATTTGTCAGGATCAAAAATAACAATAAGTGGACTCGAAAATGTTCCGGAAGAAGGAGCGGTACTTTTTGTCAGCAACCACCAAGGGCACTTTGATGGCTTGGTGATTCATGGCTTTATTGATAAACCCAAGGGTTTTGTCTCTATTGTTGAAGCATCCAAAGCACCGGTAATAAGCACATGGATGAGAGAAATGAACAGTGTCTTTATGGACAGGAAAGATCTGAGGCAATCGCTGTCTTGCATCAATGAATCAATTCAGCTGCTCCAAAAAGGCCATTCAATGGTGGTGTTTCCAGAGGGGAAATTAAGTGCCAGCGCGGTTCCCAATGAATTCAATCGGGGATGGTTAAAGCTTGCCACGAGAAGTGGTGTGCCGATCGTTCCAGTTTCAATCGATGGTACATATAAGGCTTTTGGGAAAAATGGAGAATGGGTTAAGCCGGCACATGTGAAATGTGTGGTTTCTAAACCGATATATATTAGTGCCATCAAAAAAACAGACGAAAATGCTTTTGTGAATAATCTTAAAACAATTATTATGAAGCATGTGTCAGGTTCAGGATTTGAGATAACCAATCAATCAGGAGAAGTTGAAGAGAATCCTTTAGAAAAATTGAATTAAAAGATGTACAGAGTTTATATATGATTAGGGGGGTTCATGCAATTCAAATACATATGCAACACTTGTGGACAACTATATAATCCCGACACCCACATATTCAGGTGCAGGTGCGGTGGATTGCTTGATATCAAAAAAACCAATTTTAGATTCTCAAAAAGTGACATAATGACATCAGAATGGAGTATCTTCAGATATCTGAAGTCCATGCCTTTTGATGAGAAATTTTGTTTTTGGAAGGATATTTCCATGGGTGAGGGACTAAGCCCATTGGTTATGCTCGATAAAGATTTACCCAATCTGATGGTTAAGATGGATTATATGATGCCGACCCTGTCATTCAAAGATAGGGGAGCGGCGGTATTGATATCCAAAGCAAAAGAGCTTGGCATCAAAAAAATTATACAGGATAGCAGTGGCAATGCCGGTACATCAATCGCAGCTTATGCTGGCAGAGCAGGCATTGCCTGTGATATTTATGTTCCTGAGAATACTACAGCAAAAAAAGTCAACCAGATAGCCTATCATGGTGCGAATGTTCATTTGATAGAAGGATCACGTGAGGACACCGCAAAAGCTGCCCTTGAAGCTGTGGAGGAAGGCGATGGGTTTTATGCGAGCCATGTATATAATCCTTTTTTTTATGAAGGCACAAAAACATTTGTTTATGAGATTTTTGAACAACTCGATGGTAACATGCCAGATGCATTGATTATCCCGACAGGAAATGGAACATTGCTGCTGGGAGCATATTATGGGCTAAAAGAGCTATTTACAATGGATCTTATAGATAGAATACCTAGATTAATAGCAGTTCAGTCGGAAAATTGCGCACCAATCTATAAGGCGTTTAAACAGGATAAGATGCTTGTGGATGCTGCAGACAATATCGGGACTATAGCTGAAGGGATCGCTATTGCTGAACCAAAGAGAGGCAAGCAGATATTGGAAGCAATCAGGGCGACAGGAGGAGAGGTCATATTAGCACCAGAGAACAAGATTTTAGATACAAGAAAATATCTGGCAAAGAAAGGTTTTTATGTCGAACCTACGACGGCAGCGACATTTGCAGCTTTTTTTGAATATAATAATAAATCAGACAATAAATCCAATGAAAAATTTATTATCCCATTTTGTGGAGCTGGATTGAAAGTCTGATTTGGACTATCTAACTCGCTTTGCATCTCATCTTACTATTAACCGCAATTAACCAAATATATACGAATGTCAATAATTATTTAATGTTTAACGTTAAATAATTATTGACATTCGATTTTTTGTGTGCTATTATCATTTTGACACTTACAAAGGGAGATGATTTTATGGATCAAAGAAAGAGTAATCAAAAAATAAAAAAAATGGCGCGGGTAGTCAAGATTATTTTCAAAATCACATTTTGGATATCAGTAGTTTCACTGGTGATTTTACCGTTGATACTTGCAGCAATACAATTTTTACCTGATGAATCCCTGATGAGCTCTCAATTTCAACGAGGTAGTTTTGATCTGACCTTAGATGGAATATTGAGATATCGTGTTCCGGAAAATATGTCAGTGGATATATCAGTCAAACCTATTATTGATGCGATACTATTGATGGCAACGGTAAATAGTGTAGGTTTTGCTATATTAAGTAGAAAAATGAGCCAAATACTTGCAACGATTGAAAGCGACAGCCCTTTTGAAAAGGAAAATGCCAAGAGACTGTCAACCATCGGATGGTTGTTGATTATCGGATCTTTTGTCTATCAGTTGACCAATGCTTATTTCGCTATGGCTATTATAGACACATTTAAAATTTATAGTTTGGATGTAGTGGTAGGCGTAGACAATGCGATGATAATCACAGGTTTAATTCTTTTAATACTGTCAGGGGTTTTCAAGTATGGCAGTTATCTTCAGGAAGAGTATGATTCGACACTTTAAGCGGAGGTGAGGTTGTGGCAATAATTATAAGATTAGATAGGGTGTTGGCGGATCGGAAAATGCAACTTGGAGAACTCGCGGAGCAGGTAGGTATAACTATTGTAAATTTATCAAACTTAAAAACAGGCAAAGTCAAGGCTATCAGATTTTCAACGCTAAACGAGATTTGCAGGGTGCTCAACTGTCAACCGGGTGATATCATGGAGTATGAGTATTCTGAAAACGATTATAAATTATTGGAGGGACCTTCTTTGGAATGAAGGTCTCTATTTTTTAGATCGGGAACAAAAATTAAAATAATCAGTCTAAATAATTGTGATTAATCAAATATGATTTTGCGAATACCAAATAGCTATCGATTGATTAAAGATTGATGAAGGAAAGGAAGTTTAAAATGTACAAGGTAAAAGAAGAGTTTTTTAAAGCCGTCTGTGGCAAAAGTCTTAAGGAAGTAAAAAATATCAACGCTTCAGTTGAGAAAGAGGAAGATGAAATCATCACTGTCAGATTGACTGAGAAGGTACCCTACTTCAAGCAAATGACCGATAGCTTTCAAATACCTAAAATTGATTTTCAAAACTGGTTCTTTCAAAACTAATGAAGAAAATCATTGAAAATTAATATCAATTAGCCCTTGAAATAATAGGATTATTGGTTTATAATTACTTAGAACTGAAAATCTTTGTTAGGTGAGGCTACTATATAGAAATACGCTTCTGCCCGGAAACATCGAGAGATGCCAATGGGTCAACAGGCTTTATCGGATTAAGGTATAGCTTAACGGAGCTGTTTTTAAAACTTACGCTATATAGAGCTAAAACTCAACGAGTAAAAGATGTCATGGCTGATTTTTTTGTGCTTGTTAAGAGTCTTTTATTTGTTGAAGACTCTTTTTTAATATAAAAATAAGGCAGGTGGTAAAGCAATGGATTCGGACCCTTTAAGTTACATAGCTACAAAATCAAAAAATAATTCGATTCAAGAGCTAAACCACTATTTGATATGGGGTTATAGCTCTTAAAGGAGGGCTATAATGATTAGAAAAGCAGTTGAATTAATAGAAAAAGGCAAATTCACCCAGGCCAGAAGTGAGATTCTGGATATGAATGCGGTGGATATTGCTGAGGTTTTTGAGGAGCTTGATTCTGAAAAGCTTTTGGTGATGTTTCGATTGCTGCCAAAAGAAATGGCAGTTGATGTTTTTTCATATATTTCATCAGAGCTACAGGAGTATTTAATTGAGGCCATAGCTGACAAGGAAATACAAACAATCGTGGATGAGTTGTTTCTGGATGACACGGTTGATCTATTAGAAGAAATGCCGGCAAATATTGTCAAGAAGATACTTAAGAACACGAGTAAGGACAAGCGGGATCTGATCAATCATTTTCTGAAATACCCTGAGAACTCAGCAGGGAGTATCATGACTATCGAATATGTCGACCTGAAAAAGGAAATGACTGTCAGAGAAGCCTTGGCCAATATCAAAAAAGTTGGGGTCGATAAAGAGACTATCAACACTTCTTATGTAATAGATGAAAACCGTAAGTTGGAGGGCATTGTATCACTTAGAAAACTGATTATCAATGATGAAGTTACGGTCATCAAAGACATTATGCAGACCAATATCATATCCATCAATACCCACATGGACCAGGAGGAAATCGCCAGTATCATCAAAAAGTATGATTTGCTTGTTGTTCCCGTTGTAGACAACGAAGAAAGGCTGGTAGGTATCATCACTATCGATGATGTGGTTGACATAATAGATCAGGAAAACACAGAAGACTTTCAAAAAATGGCTGCTATGCACCCTTCGGATGAAGAATATCTAAAAACGGGCATATTTACATCAGCTAAACATAGGGTGGGCTGGCTTCTGGTGTTGATGATTTCTGCGACAATCACCGGCAATATCATCAAACAATATAATGACATATTGCAATCTGTCGTCATACTGGTTGCTTTTATTCCAATGCTCATGAATACGGGTGGTAATTCCGGCTCACAATCGGCTACACTGGTGATTCGGGGACTGGCACTGGATGAGATACGCCTGAAAGACGTATGGAAAGTGCTTTGGAAGGAGTTCAGGGTCAGTATCGTAGTTGGTTTTGTCCTGGCTGGTGTCAATTTCATAAGAATTTATTACCTTGAAAGAACGGATCTTTATGTTGCAATTACTGTATGTGTAAGCCTGTTTATAACTGTTATAACAGCTAAACTGGTAGGAGGGGTTCTTCCAATCATAGCAAAAAAAATGAAGCTGGACCCTGCAATAATGGCCAGTCCACTAGTTACAACCATAGTGGACGCTGTTGCCTTAGTGACATATTTCAGCATCGCAACCCTATTGATGAGATTATGATTAAGTTATGGATCAATAAGATATATCAAAAGCAGATCTTAGATCTGCTTTTGATATATCACTGCTTGGATTCGGTTGATTCAAAAACCAACTGTGATTTTTTATTGAAAAAGGTTTTGTAACCTAACTGAAGAAAGAGAATCACTGTTAGCGCGACGCTGCCTAGTATTCCGAGCATTATGGCAATCTGATATTCAATGGCGGTAACGGGAGACACCCCCGACAATATCTGACCGGTCATCATACCGGGAAGAAATACGATGCCCATACCTACCATTGAGTTGATCGTAGGTAGTATGGCTGAATCAAATGCATTATCGACTATTTCCTTAGATGCTATTTTGGGCGTAGCACCTAGCATCAAAGATGATTCCACCAAATGCTTCTGATTGTTAATATCGTTTACCAACCGGCTGACACCCAAAGAAATTCCAGTCATTGAATTACCAATCAGCATACCGGATATTGGAATGAAGTATCTTGGGCTGAACCAAGGTCTCAAGCCTATAACAATGATAATGAAATACAGTAGGCAGGTTACTGTACCTGTAACCATAGATAATGCTATGATTTTCTTGAGCTGATTAGAGATTCTAACATTCACACGCCTATAGATATTGTTGATTGCAAATATTTCCATAACCAATAAAACCAGTAGAGTCAAAAGCCAACTTTCATTTTCAAACAAGTACATTAATATATAACCTGTGAGGATTAGTTGAAGGGTCATTCTGACAGAAGATATAAGAATTTCTTTCTCACGCTTGATACCCCTGATTTTTACAATTGCCAACAGAATGAGAATAAAAACATATGCAGCGACCAGTTGCCATATATGAAGCTCGATTACATTGGTATTCATATCATAGCCTCCTCATTGACGACTTTTCCCTTGTCTATTCTTATGATCAGATCCGAATAGGTGGTTGCTATCTTGTTGGAATGGGTAACCATAATGATTGACTTGGCATTCTGTTTACATTGAGCAACAAGGTTTTCAATAATAATCTTCTCAGTTTCTTCATCGAGAGAAGCGGAAGGTTCATCCAGAAGAAAAACATCAGGATTCAACAACAGTACTCTGGCTAATGCCAACCGTTGTTTTTCCCCTCCGGAGAGATTGTCAACCGAGTCGTCCAATTTTTTGTTGAGTCGGGCTGATTGGAGTGATATAAAAAGCTTATCGTCGCTTTCCATGGCTTTTTCTGAAAATTTCAGCCCTATCAGCAAATTATCCTTGACAGTACCATTGTATATTGCAGGATTCTGGGGGAGCATGATTACCTTTCTCCTAAGACTTATTGCATCAAGCTCTTCAAGGGGCTCGTCCAGGTAAAAAATTTCTCCGGAATCAGGACTGATCATTTTATTCAAAAGCTTCAGCAGGGTGGTCTTTCCACCGCCACTTTCACCAGTTATGCAGACTATTTTTTTACTGGGTATTGTCAGCGATTTGATATTTATGATATCTTTATACGTGACATTCTGAAATCTGAACATAATTACCTCCATAAAATACTAAAAATACTAAATGATTAACTATTTAAATATATCAAAAATATTGACATATCACAACAGACTAATCAAACACAAGTATGTATAAGACTAATGCAATGAGGTTTATATGAAGGGTACAATACTTAATATTCAAAGGTTTTCTGTACATGACGGCCCGAATATCAGAACAACGGTGTTTCTAAAAGGTTGCCCGCTGAGATGCGAGTGGTGCCATAACCCTGAAAGCCTGAAACACCAGAAAGAAATCATGTGGGACAAATCCAGTTGCGTGTTTTGCATGAAATGTATTGAAGTATGTCCATGCCATGCTATAACGTTTGACAGCGGCCTTATCATAACCAATTATGAGCAGTGCGAGCATTGCGGTGACTGCAGCCTTTATTGCCAAAACTCGGCTAGGCAATTAGTGGGGAAGGACTTCACCGTCGATGATTTGGTAAAGGAAGTTTTAAAAGACAAAATCATCTTTCAACAATCAGGAGGAGGCGTTACCTTCTCGGGTGGGGAGCCGCTTGCCCAGATTGACTTTTTGCATGAGTCTATGAAATCGTTGAAAGAGCATGACATCCACATTGCTATCGATACTAGTGGCTATACCCCATATGATTGTTTTGAAAGAATTATAGGCTTGACTGATCTTTTCCTTTATGATATCAAGATGTCTGATGATGTAAAGCACCAGCGTTATACAGGTGTATCCAACAAACCAATCATTGACAATCTCATGAGACTAAGCAAAGAAAAGGTTGACATAATTTTGAGATTGCCCATTTTGGAAGGAATTAATGACACAGATCAGGATATTAATGGTATACTGAAGATAGCAGATAAGGCATGCATAAGCCATATAAGCATTTTGCCCTATCACAGCATAGGCCAACACAAATATCCCAAACTCGGATTGGTTTATAGATACGACTCTTTTAAAACGCCGTCGCAAGATAATCTGGAAAAGATAAAAAATATTTTTGATAAGAATGGATATAAAACTCAAATTGGTGGATAAAATGGAGAAAGAAGAAATGAGAGGCAGTACAAAGAGAACCAGAAAACTGAGAGAAATCAGCATCACATCACAACCCAAAATCAGTTTGGAACGGGCATCGATACTCACTGATACTTACAAACGTCATATGGGAGTTGTCGAAACACCGGTTTTGAGGGCGCTGTCATTTAAGAATTATCTTGAAAAAAGGTCGCTTTACCTGGGAGAAGATGAGTTGATTGTTGGTGAAAAAGGTGATGATTGTCAAACGGCCCCAACATTTCCTGAATTGTGTTGCCATACGGTTGAGGATCTTGATGTGATGGATAAGAGACAGTACATATCCTTTAAGGTAAGTCCTGAAGATAAAAGAAGACATCAAGAGGAAATCATACCTTACTGGCACGATAAATCTATGAGATTCAAAATACTGAAGAATATGACCAACGATTGGAAAGACTGCTACGAAGCAGGAATATTCACGGAATTCATGGAACAGAGAGCACCTGGACACACTGTGGCTGACGATAAGTTTTATAAGAAAGGATTTCTTGATTTCAAAAAGGACATTGAAGAAGCCATTAGCCAATTGGATTTTCTCAATGATCCGGAAGCTTTAAACAAAAGGACCCAATTGGAAGCCATGATGATTTCTTGTGAAGCCATTATAGCATACGGTAAGAGATATGCGGATTTAGCGAGGGCAAAAGCTGAAAGTGAAATCGAACCTTTACGCAAAAAAGAGCTGCTTTGGATAGCCTCAAATTGTGACGTTGTGCCGGCCAACAAGCCTGAGACTTTTGCTCAGGCAGTTCAGATGTATTGGTTTGTCCATATCGGTGTCACAACAGAGTTAAACACCTGGGATGCTTTTTCTCCAGGGAGGCTAGACCAATACTTGTACCCATTTTATAAAAAAGGGATTTCAGAAGGAACATTGAACAGGGAGGCTGCTCAAGAGATATTGGAATGCCTCTGGATTAAATTCAACAATCAGCCCGCACCTCCAAAAGTAGGGATAACACTAAAGGAAAGTGCGACTTATACAGATTTTGCAAACATCAATACGGGCGGACTGGATCCATACACAGGAGAGGACGGTGTCAATCAACTGTCTTATATCATATTGGATGTCATGGATGAGATGAAACTGCTTCAACCGAGTTCCAATGTTCAGATTAGCAAGAAAACCCCTAAGGAATTCTTGCTAAGAGCCGTGGAAATATCTGGAAAAGGCTGGGGTCAACCGGCCTTCTACAACACTGAGGAATTGATGCAAGAGCTTATCAATGCGGGCAAATCATTAGAGGATGCCATGTTTGGAGGCGCTAGCGGTTGTGTTGAAACCGGAGCCCATGGAAGAGAGGCATATATCCTGACCGGATACTTCAATATGCCTAAAGTTTTGGAACTGGCATTGAATGATGGATTTGACCAACAGACCCAAAAGCAACTCGGGCTAAGATTGCCTTATGGAAGAGAGTTCAATACCTTTGAAGATGTCGTGATTGCCTTTAAACTGCAGATGAAACACTTTATTGATATCAAAATAAAGGGAAATAACATGATTGAAAGGCTTTTTGGCGAACATATGCCAGCTACATTTTTGTCAGTGATCACAGAAGATTGCATAAAGCGTGGAAAAGACTACAATGCAGGTGGTGCAAGATATAATACGCGATACATACAAGGTGTTGGCATAGGCAATGTTGCTGATAGTCTTTCAGCCATCAAGTTTAACGTATTTGACAAGAAGCGGTTTGCTATGGATGAATTGTTGACCGCTGCCAGCAAAAACTTCAAAGGTTACGACCTGATAAGAAAAATTGTCAGCAAGGATACACCAAAATATGGAAACGACGATGATTATGCGGATGATCTTATGATTTTGGCTTTCAATGTATTCTATGATGTTATCAATAACAGACCGACCGTTTATGGCGGGACTTATAGAATAGATATGTTGCCGACAACCTGTCATGTCTATTTTGGATCGGTGACGGGGGCGACTGTAAATGGACGGCTTGCCTACCAGCCTTTGCCTGATGGGATATCTCCTGAAAAAGGCGCTGATATCAATGGCCCGACAGCTGTCATCAAGTCTGCCGCAAAGATGAACCACAGGATAACAGGTGGAACACTTTTGAATCAAAGGTTCTCACCTTCTATTGTAACCATGGAAAAGGGCCTTGAACATTTAAGTGCTTACATCAGAGCCTATTTTGAAATGCAAGGACACCATATACAGTTTAATGTCTTTGACCAGAAACTATTGATTGAAGCCCAGAAAAATCCTGAGGATTATACCAACCTGATTGTAAGAGTAGCAGGCTATAGTGACCACTTCAACAATCTAGACAGGGCGTTGCAGGATGAAATAATAAACAGAACTGAACAAACATTCAGAAGTATGTTATAATGTACTCATTAGTCGCGCAAAAAACTGGAGAAAGTTATGAATAACAATAACCAGGATAAATCAAATAAGACAGCTGACAAATTGTTCAAAATCAGTACAAATAAGGAGTCCCTAAAATTTCTGCTTGTGTATATTATCATCGGGTTTGCGTGGATTCTGTTTTCTGATACTATTTTAGAATACCTGATTGATGATATGCAGGTCATTTTGAAGATTCAAACCTACAAGGGATGGCTGTACGTTTTTGTTACAGGAATTGTCTTCTATTTGATCATTCGAAGCAAGCTTGTCATGATTGAGCAATCAGCTAATGAAATTAACGAAAGCTACATGAAGCTGGAGAAAAATAGCCAATCGCTTGCAGATAGTGAACAACGCTATCGTTTGGTTGTTGAAGGCTCTAATGATGGTATATGGGACTGGGACCTCATTAATGATACGTATGTGTTTACAATAAAATCAAAGCCAAATTTCGGATATGAAGATGGTGAACTGACGGACAGTTTTGAATCATGGAAAAGCATCTATCACCCTGAAGACTGGTTGAAGACGGAGAAATATATAAGAAATTTCTTGGATTCAGATAAGATATTCTATGAAAACACCTATAGGCTGAGATGTAAAAATGGTGAATACCGTTGGATTTTGAGCAAAGGGAAGGCCATGCGCGACAAAGATGGCAAACCAATGAGAATTACCGGATCCCATACAGATATCACCGATAGAAAACAGATGGAAGAAAAAGTGAATAGGTTGGCTTATTACGATCAACTGACTGAACTTCCAAATCGTTTTATGATTGAAGAAATTGGCATAGAAAAAATTGATTATTATCGGAACAAAGGCGAAGAGTTTGCTTTTGTGCTGATTGACATAGATAATTTCAAGCATATAAACGATACAATGGGACATAAAATAGGTGACCAGCTCATTTTACATGTAAAAGATATTTTATCGGATACAATCAAACCAAATCATGTTTTGGCCAGAACTGGCGGTGATGAATTTTCGATTATAATAACTGATAGCCATAATAAAGAAGAGGTTCTTCATTTGTTGGATAAAATATTGAGTGATGTTAGAAAACCCTGGTTAATCAATGACCATGATATATTCATTTCTATAAGCGCAGGGTTAGCTTTTTTTCCGGAACACGGTCATAGCTTCGATGAAATCTCTAAAAATGCAGACACAGCCATGACACACATCAAAGAATCCGACAAGGACGGTTATGCCATCTATCATCCTAGTATGATCGAAAAAACATGGCAGCGTATGCTGAAAATCAGCAAATTACGTAATGCCATAAAGAAGAAGGAATTTTATCTTGATTATCAGCCAATTTACAATATAGCTGACCATAGATTTGTAGGCGTTGAGGCACTGATCAGATGGAAAGATGTTGATGGAAACACTATTTCTCCAGGTGATTTCATACCATTGGCAGAGGAGACAGGCCTTATACACAGCATCAGCGAATGGGTATTTCAATCAGTGTGTGACCAATTGAATCAATGGGATTCTATTGGATTCGACAATTATAAGATAGCAATGAATTTATCAGGTAAGGTTTTGACTGGTGAAAATCTGACTTCTATTATCAAGAATACTTATGGAATATGCGACTCGGTTTTCAGCAAAATAGAATTTGAAATAACAGAGACAGCAGTCATAAATGATTTTGAAAAAGCGATAATTGAGCTTAACAATCTAAAAAAACTTGGCATAAAAATATCACTTGATGATTTTGGATCCGGATATTCTTCCTTAACCTACCTGCAAAAGCTACCATTGGATTCTATAAAAATAGACAGGGATTTCATCAAACACATCTTATCTGAAGATGCAGAGGAATCTATGTTCAAATCGATTGTTGATATGGCGCATGATCTGGGCTTGAACGTAATTGCTGAAGGAGTGGAAACTGAGGACCAGTTAAGATTCGTTAGGAAGAATGGATGCGATATGGCACAAGGCTACTACTTGGGTAGACCGGTTTCACCCGGCGAAATAGAAACCATATTGAAGCAGCTTATTTAGCATAACATGATTAATTTAAATTATTAGGAATCTGGAGGTATGATGAAAAAGAGAAATGTTGGCATATTATTGTTTAAAGATGTGGAAACACTAGATTTTGCAGGACCTTTCGAGGTTTTTTCTGTTACTGGACAAAGAGAAGGTGTAGGCAGCTTCAATGTGTTCACCATTGCTAAGGACACAAGTCCTGTACTTGCTATAAATGGCCTCAGTATAAATCCTCATTATGCGATGAATGACTGTCCGCATTTAGACATTCTGGTTATCCCCGGAGGATTTGGAACAAGAGCCCTACTGAATGAAAAGTATTATATAGACTGGATTTTAGAGAAATCAAAGGAAACCAACCTATTGCTGTCAGTGTGCACGGGATCTTTGCTCCTTGCTAAAGCCGGTTTATTGTCAGGTTTGAAGGCAACAACACATCACCAGTGTCTGGATCTTTTAGCTAGTTTGGACCCTAGCGTTCGCATCAAGAGAGAACGATTCGTTGATAACGGCAATGTAATAACTGCCGCAGGCATAGCAGCTGGAATTGATATGTCACTGTACGTGGTAGGTAAGCTGGTTGGACAGACTGCTGCTGAGGAGACGGCCAAGCATATGGAATACCCTTATTGGGATATTGAAGTTGACGAATAAAAGACGAATAAAAAACTTGAGTAAAACATAAAATTAAAGTTGATTTACACTTGTTAATATGATATTATCTAAATTGCAAGTTACGCCGGAGTGGTGGAATTGGCAGACGCGCTGGACTCAAAATCCAGTGTAGGCAACTACGTGTCGGTTCGAGTCCGACCTTCGGCACCAGCAATAAGCGAAAAGCACAGATTCATTATATCTGTGCTTTCTCTTTTTTTGGTGTTTTTTCTAACAGAACTATCAATTTTCCTAATTTTTCAGCAGCGTCTTTTTGGTCTTCTTTGAATCAACAGGGTTCTTGGTTCAGTTGGTGTTTGAAACGCCATCTGAACCTTAGAAACCATTATCCAGGGACTCTACAGTGCTCATCTCCCACTTATAGAAGTGGGAGTCTTAGTACTGTTAGTCATCGGATAAATGTGTATAGAATTAGAATTTTAGTGTTAATAAAATATATTTATAGCAGTTCTATTGACAACGCCATAAGTTCACTCTATAATAGACCATATAGTCTAGACCATAAGGTCTAATCATTTAAAAAGGAGAATCTAAATGAACATTCACAAATTCGTTGATAATTTTAGCATGGGTATTGCCGGTAAAACTGTAAAAAAGAAATACTTTTCAAAAAACGTGTCCAGTAAAAAAGTTAAGGATTGGATTGAAGTCCTGAAGCTTGAAATCCCATCCATTACTAAAGAGGGACATCATCGCATAAAGGTAGAATACGACGGATGTATCAATGAAGCAGGCATTCATGTAGAACAATGGAAAGGTTCAGAATATCCGACAATAATCTACCACCACGGAGCGGCAGAGGGATCTTATGACTTCAGTTTTAAACGGATATTGACAAAAGATAAAAGTGACATAAAAGCCAACCTGATAGGAATACAAGCTTTATTCAACCACAACAACAAGGAATTTATGGATAGCATCAGCGATCTGTCAAATTACACGGCGATGCTTGCCACATCCATGATGATGGTGGAACAAATAATTAAGAATCTGCGTCAGACAAGTGACATTAAAGTTATTGTTACAGGAACCAGCCTTGGCGGATTTGTCACCAATCTTCATTTCACATATTTTGGCACAGCTGATGTCTATGTGCCTTTAATGGCAGGTGCTAGAATCGGTGATGCACTAGTTGATTCAGCCTACGGGAATGTAATGTCCGAATATGGCAAATCCAATTCGGAACGAGTTATAAATACATTGAATTTTGATAAGGATTTCAAGCATAGAGATCAAAAAAATCTATTTCCATTATTGGCATTGCATGATCAGATTGTGAGATATTCAGTACAAAGCAAAGACTACAATGCAGATAAAATACATACAATACCCTATGGACATTCAACCGGTGCTACAAGATATAAATTGTTGCAACGGCATATTCTTAATCACATCGTTTGATATTTGACAGAGGAGTTGAATACATGAAAAGAGATGATATTATCCAAGCGGCAATAGAAGAATTTGGGAAATATGATTATAACAGAGCTTCAGTCAACACAATTATCGAAAATTCAGAAACCAGCAAAGGAACATTTTACCATTATTTCAAGAACAAAGCGGATTTGTATCTCTTGTTGATTCAAAAGGTATCGTTTGAGAAAATGAAATTTCTTCATTCTACGGCTGATACAGATCTAACTGTTGGAACGGAGTTGTCTATTTTTGAATTGCTGAGGACTCAGATGGAGGCTTCAGTAAGGTTTGCTTCGGCCTACCCCCTATATGCGATGTTTAGCAGCAAGGTGGCCAATGAAACCAATCAGGAAATCAGAAAAAAAATTGATGCTGAAATCGGTCATGCGACCAATGAGTATTTCAGTGAATTGGTTAAGCAAAATATTAAAGATAAGATTCTACGTGATGATATGCCAGAAGAGTTTGTTATCAAGATTCTGGTATACATGATTAGCCATTTTAATGAATTCTTGCTGCGTTCAGGAATTCAAGTCGAATTTGAGAATACGACTAAGATAACTGAATATCTGAATTATTATGTGTCGTTTATGGAAAAGGGATTGGGCACTATAGATATCAAAAAATATGCTTGACATTTAAGTCTAATGCCGTTAGACTGTAATTGTCTAATGATAGTAGACAGGAGGTATATTAAATGGAAAAGTATAAATTAGGAGAAATGGAACAAAAATTTGCAGATTTGATTTGGGAAAACGAACCGATAAAATCTGGAGAGTTGGCAGAATTATGTGCCAAATCATTTGACTGGAAAAGAACAACAACCTATACAATGCTTAAAAGACTCTGTGATAGACAGATATTTAAGAATGATAACGGAACAGTCATGGCATTGATGACAAAGGAAGATTTTTTATCAGGACAAGGTGAGGTTTTTCTCGAGGAAACTTTTGGAGGTTCACTTCCGAAATTTCTTACAGCCTTTACCAATCGTAAAAAATTGAGCAAAAAAGAAATTGAAGAAATACAGCGAATGATTGACGCTTATAAGGAGAGTTAAAATGTTTGAAAATCTATTGTTACAAGTTCTTAACATGAGTTTTATAGGCGGTATAGTCATATTGTTCATACTGGGAGCGAGGATTATCCTGAACAAAGCCCCCAAGATATTTTCATATTCACTATGGGCTATCGCATTGCTTAGACTGATGATTCCTTTTTCATTTGAAAGCATTCTAAGTATCATTCCTGTCAACCCAGATCCTGTATCACGTGACATTCTCTACAACCAGGTGCCACAAATAAACACTGGCATATCTCAAATTGACAATTTTGTAAACACATCTTTTCCAGCAGGAGCAATATATGAAAGTGTTAATCCTATGCAAGTTTGGATTTCCATAGGGTCAGCCTTATGGATAGCAGGAGTTTTAACGCTTCTGATCTACAGTCTGATAGCCTATGTAAGATTGAGTAGAAAGCTTGAAAACGCAGTACATGACAGAAACAATGTATACATATCATCTTGTATTGAAACGCCGTTTGTGTTGGGCATTGTCAACCCTAAGATATATTTGCCGATAACTTTGGCATCATCAGAAAAAGAGTATATTATTATGCATGAAAGAACACATATCAAGCGATTTGACCATGTCGTTAAAATAATCGGTTTTTTGACCTTGTGCGTTCATTGGTTTAATCCCTTGGTATGGATAGCTTTCTATGTCAGTGGAAGGGATATGGAAATGTCATGTGATGAGTCAGTCATAAGACAACTGGGAGACGGTGTTAAGAGGGATTACTCGACATCTTTATTGGCACTGGCCACAGGCAAAAGATTTTTGGGAGCTACTCCTCTTGCTTTTGGAGAAGGAGACACAAAAGGACGTATTAAAAATGTGATCAATTACAAAAAGCCCGTGTTTTGGGTAATTGTTATGGGCTTGATAGGCGTCGCTATTGTTTCAATTGGTCTTTTGTCCAATCCGAAACAATCCGCTCTAACAGTGGAGGATCATGCTGAACAATATGTTGGAGAAATTATTAAAGGATATGAAAATGCTGACTATCAAGCTTTTAAAGTGGTAGAGCATAAAATAACATCTCTCAATAAATTGGCCACATTTGAAGATATATATGATGTCCCGGTAGAACTATGGGCCATTGAATATAGATTGAAACCAGACAATATTCAGAATGTGATGTTTGCTGGAGGAATGAATGAGATAGACGGTTGGATCACTGAAGATAGCAGTATGGGTAAACCGGTTTTGGTTTTTTCATATAAAAACGCGAAGCCCCAGTTTTTAGGACATATTTGGCATGGTGAGACGCGTCTTTCCAATCTTGCAGAGCAAGAAACAGCCCTAAGAGTTTTTCTAGAAAATGAAGGATTGTTGCCAAGAGAAACTTACAGCGGTAACCATATTGTAGTAAAATTCCCATTGTCAACGGGGGAAACATCTCAATTGTTTTTATCACAACCAGTTAATCAAGGAGAACAAGGAATTTGGTGCGTGGAGCGCTGGATGGACGGCAGCGGTACTGCGTATCATGTAACGCCGGAAACAGATACTATGATAGCAGAATTTTATGTTAAACTGCAAACTGAAGTTGAAAATGGACAAAAGCAATGGCTTTTAGATCCTTTGCAGGTTGCTAATGAATTTATAATTGACTATCTGGGACAAGTGCAAGTTTCGCTTAATGACCTTGTTCCTCAGTACTCGGCAACAGTGGAAAATTTCATGCAAACACCAGAAAGCCATTACATTGGGTTTATTTCAAGCTTTGAAATTGATGAAT
>JAUYTY010000100.1 GCA_030694905.1 Eubacteriales bacterium
AGCACTGTTAGTCATCGGATCAATTTCAACGATTTAAAGTTATCCTTCCCGATATAATGATTGAAATAGGCATTTATGATGGATAGAGCCCTGTTGCTGATATGGTTCAAATCCTTGATATCATCAAACCTAGTGCCTATCAGACGCCTGATGGCTGCTATATCATCTGGAGCGACACTCAAGCCTGACTGCAATGCCGTGCATTTTTTGCAGACAATGCCACCCTCCTCAATGGAAAATAGAAATGCCTTTTCGTTACCGCCACAATGGCTGCAGCTATCCAGTTCAGGCTTATAGCCTAAAATGCTGATCAGTTTAATCTCGTAAGCGGCAATGAAGTAGTTCATTTTTTCAGGATGATGCTCTAGCATCAGAAGTATTTTCACAGACATATCAAAAATTTTGCTGTAATTTTCATTCTCCTGTAACACATGATTTAGGATCTCCAGAACGTAATTGCCATAAACGTAGCTTTCGTAATTATTGCGCATCTCGTAAAAATGATTTATAACTGAACCGTTTGTTAGAATATACATGTCCTTGTTTAAGTAGATATTAACCAGAGAATGATTCATTATCTGCGCAATGGACATGTTTTCATTGTTGGCTCTTCTGGCGCTTCTGGCCATCACCTGTATTTTTCCGTTTTTTTTACTGAAGCACTGAAGAATTTTGTCATAGTCCTTATACTGGACCTCTTTCAATACAATAATCTCATCTTGAAAGCTCATAAATCACCAGCTCTTATATCCCAATTCTCTCAGTATCCTTTCGTCATCCCGCCAGTTCTTGCTGATCTTCACCCAAAGCTTCAGATAAACTTTGGTCCCAAGCAATCTTTCAATATCCAATCTGGCATTTTCTCCTATTTCCCTCAACTTTGAGCCTTCCTTGCCGATAATCATGCCTTTGTGGGATTTTTTCTCGCACATGATGACTGCATAGACATCCATCATGTCTTTGTTTTCGCGTTGTTCAATTTTTTCAATTAACACGCCAACGCCGTGTGGAATCTCATCCTGCAGAAATTGAAGGGCTTTTTCCCTTATCAGCTCAGAGATGACGAACCATTCGGGTCGGTCCGTTATATAGTCTTCAGGGAAATACTGCGGACCCTCCTCAATATTGTCCTTAATGAAAGCAACTACCTCTTGAACATTCATCCCTGCCGTTGCCGAAATGCGCAATACCTTATCAAACAAACCCAGTTCAGCTATCTCCGCCTCTACAGACAGATTGTCCTTGTAAATGTCGGATTTGTTGATCAGGGCTATTTTAGGCATCTTAAAGTCTTTGATATGTTCGATGACATATTTGTCTCCAGGTCCCAATTTATTCTTCTCATCTGTCATGAAAATAAGAACGTCCATCTCTCCCATAGCCTCATTGATTTCCGAAGCCATAAAGTTTCCCAATTTGTTTTTAGCCTTATGTATGCCTGGTGTGTCTATAAAAACAATCTGTGATTCCGCATCGGTAACAACCGCTTTAATCTTGTTCCTTGTTGTTTGCGGCTTATCAGACATAATTAGTATTTTTTCTCCGACCATATAGTTGATCAGTGTTGATTTGCCCACATTTGGCCGACCTACAACGGTTACAAATCCTGACTTAAATATTGTCATGTTCTAAATCCTCCGGGCCGAAACTATTCGGCAATAAATCTTCTATCGTAAAAACCTTATAATTATCTGTGCTTGTGGCTGATATTATTCTTATATCCCTGCCAAACTCTCTGATGAACTGACGGCATACGCCACATGGAAAAGAAATCCTGTCCAGGCTTCCGACAACGACTATTGTGTCAATATTTCGGTGTCCTTCAGATACAGCCTTTGACAATGCTGTCCTTTCAGCGCAAATGGTCGGTGTGAATGAGGCCGACTCTATATTGCAGCCCTTGAAAATCTGACCATCCTTCGTTAAAACCACTGCCCCGACTTTAAACTTGGAATAAGGCACATATGCATTTTCTCTCGCTGCCAAGGCCAGTTCAATCAATTTTTTATCATCCATCCAAATTCTCCTCAAATTCTAGAATGCTATTTTGTGATATCACCTGAATCCAGGTCTGACCCGGATTAAGCAATATCTCGTTTCCATCTTTATCGCTGTAAATGGTTCGGCTTCTGATGCTGGTTTTTTCCCAGCTTATTTCAATCATTTCGCCATTGCTGATGTAGTAACCCTCGCCATCAGAAATATTATACAACGCCAGTCTGCCTTCATTGTCTAGAACAGCTTTTCTTAGCTTCTGAACAATGATGTTGGTTGCCACTACCTCATCCTCATAATACTCATCTATCTGCAGCTTGTCATTGACATAACGATTGTATTTGCCTGTATCCTCTTTCAGATCATAACGGACATGGTAATTTTCATTGTAGGTGATTGAAAAAGAGCTCACACTTTTACTTTCGTATATATCAGATAACGGATATGGGTCTTCAGAGAAATTCCAGGACTCGTAGCTTCCTTCCTGCCGGTAATTCATATAGCTCTGAGCATCCCTCAGATTTTTCATAGCTGTGTACATATTGTTGGGAGCCTGTTTGCCTGTATCATAGTATCGCCAAAACTCTCCGCTTGTCATACCGCTGATGTTGGCCATCTGGTAATCTCTGATACTTATCAATGCCTCATTGCTTCCGCCCACATGGACAAAGATGGCATCAAATTCCAAGGCGAATGTCAGAAAATAAGGCCTGGCGCTTCTAACCGGTCCGATATGCTCAGGTGACTCAGTCAAAAAAACAGCCAGATATCTGGTATAAGGTCCTTCAACCTCACATTCATACACTATTTCAGCTTTGGTGATACCTGCCTGCCATCTGGAAGATGGGTGATTATCAAACACGATGGCTACCGGTCTCAATTCTGTCAGTTCCTGGGGATAGTAAAGGCCGCTGATGGGAGATGGGATGCCTTCCTTGACGATTATCTCCGGCTCTGTCTCGGTAGGTTGCGTTGTTGTTGCTTCTGTTTGAGTCTCTGTAGGCAGTTCAGTCTTGGTTGTCTCTTCGTTTTGGTCATTGTTGCATGATGACAGCAAAGCGACAATAATCAAAGCCAAAATTATTTTTTTTAGCATAGATTCTCCTGTTATGTTTTATTTATATATCTTTAATTTGTCCATGATGGATTTTTCCTCATTCCGCATGTTGATCTTGTCCTGCTCGTCTATGTGGTCAAAGCCGAACAGATGCAATAGCGAATGCACTAAGAGATAGGCAAGCTCCCTTTCAAAGGAATGATTGAATTCCTCGGCTTGTTCCCTGATTTTGTCTATCGAGATGACAACATCTCCCAATACAGCATTATCATACTGAGACCCGAATTCGTCCTCCATTGGGAAGGAAAGAACATCCGTAACGTAATCATTTCCTAGATAGGTTTGATTCAGTTCTCTTATCTCCTCATTTGTAACAAATGATAGGCTGATCTCGAAATTCTTTCCCTTATCAAGATGCTCCAGAGTCTGATCAGCCACCCGATCAATCAGTTCCACTATCGGTTCCTCTAAAACAAACCCTTCTTTTCTTACATCAATCAGTATCTCCATCTTTACCGCTCACCCCTTTATTCTCATATATCTCATATGCTTTAATGATATCCTGGACCAGCTTGTGTCGCACGACATCCTTTTTATCAAAGTATACAAATCCAATACCCTCAACATTTTTTAGTATTATTTCCACTTCCTTCAATCCTGATTTCTTTCCAATAGGCAAATCTATCTGCGTCACATCCCCTGTGACAACAGCTCTGGAGCCATATCCTAGCCTGGTCAGAAACATCTTCATTTGCTCTTTGGTTGTGTTTTGAGCCTCATCCAATATGATGAAGGCCGAATCTATGGTTCTTCCTCTCATATATGCAAGGGGTGCTACTTCAATCAATCCCTTTTCCAGATATCTCAGATAGTTCTCTGCACCCATAATTTCAAACATGGCATCATACAGCGGTCTCAAGTAAGGATCAACCTTCTCCTGAAGGTCCCCGGGTAAAAAACCCAGCTTCTCGCCTGCTTCTACAGCAGGCCTTGTCAATATGATCCTGTCCACTTCCTTTTTCCTGAAAGCATCGACGGCCATAGCAACCGCCAGGTAAGTCTTCCCCGTTCCGGCAG
>JAUYTY010000126.1 GCA_030694905.1 Eubacteriales bacterium
TCAACTGTAGGTTATGGTGAAGTTGGGCTGATGACCAGCCAAGCAAAGTTGTTTACGATTTTCATCATATTTTCCGGATTGAGTGTGGTTGGTTATGGATTTACAAGTATTGTCACTTTGTTTTTTGAAGGTGAATTGAAAGACGCTTGGAGGAGAAGAAGAATGGAAGCCAAAATCAAAGCATTAAAAAACCATTATATCGTATGTGGTGCTGGGGAAGTAGGACAGACTGTCATAGAACAGTTTCAGATCAACAACCTGCCTTTTGTTGTATTGGAGAAGACGGAGAGCAGGGTTGAAGAACTGAGAGAGGAAGATGTTCTTGTCATCAAGGATGATGCTACCAGTGAAGATGCGCTGATAAAGGCGGGAATAAATCAGGCTAAGGGAATTGTCTGCAGTCTGGCCAATGACGCTGATAACGTCTTTACAGTCTTGACCGCAAGGCAGTTGAATGAAGATATTTATATCATCGCGAAGGCAATTGAAAAAAATGCCCACAATAAATTGAAAAAAGCCGGTGCAAACAATACGATATCACCCAATGAAATTGGAGGCAGAAGAATTGCGGCTATGTTGATCAGACCTTCTGTTATTTCATTCCTAGACATTATTACTCAAGCGGATGATGTTATACTCGATTTGGAGGAAGTAACAATATGTTCCAATTCGGACTTAGTGGGGCTTAGTCTCAAAGAAGCTAAAATACCGGAAAAAACAGGTCTGATTATTCTGGCGATTAAAGGGTTTGGGGATAAAAAACTGAGGTTCAATCCCAAATCAGATGAAGTCTTGAAACAGGGTGATACAATGATTGCCATGGGTAGAGGAGAGCAAGTAGATATACTTAAAAAGATCGCCTGTGATGATTACCGAGCTGCGATACTATGAAAGCTGGATATTTTGGGGAGACTGGGGTGACAATATGAGGCAATTATATATGGACAATGGCGCCACATCTTTTCCTAAGGCTCCTGGTGTGGCGGAAAAGGTGTTTGATTATCTGAAAAACGTTGGAACGAATTTGAACAGGAGTAGTCATGGATCCTCTTATGAGGCTGAAAGCGTTGCATATGAAACAAGAGAACTTTTATGTTCGTTATTTCAATATGACAAGCCTGAAAATGTTGTTTTTACAAAAAATGTGACTGAGAGTCTGAATGTCTTGATCAAGGGGATTTTCAGGAGCGGGGATCATATTTTAATATCCTCCATGGAACATAATGCAGTTATGAGACCACTGAATGGACTGCGCAGCAAAGGTATTGCATATGACAAATTAGCTTGCGACAGGGAAGGTGTTCTAGATGTCAATGAGATTGGGAAACACATTCTTCCAAACACCAAAGGCATCATCATGACTCACGCATCCAATGTTTGCGGTACTATACTCGATATTGAAAGTGTTGGAAAGCTTTGTAGACAGAACGGACTGGCATTTATTGTTGACACCGCTCAAACCGCAGGGCTTTTTGATATTGAATTTTTAAGCATGGGTATCGATGCTTTAGCTTTTACAGGACACAAGAGTCTTTTAGGCCCTCAGGGGATAGGTGGATTCGTCATAAGTGACAAGCTGGCAAGAGAAATGGAAACTTTAATGGAGGGTGGGACTGGAAGCCTCTCGGATATAGAAGTTCAACCTGATTTAATGCCGGACAAATTTGAATCCGGAACGCTAAATATTCCTGGAATATTTGGGTTGAATGAGTCACTCAAATATATTATTCGAGAAACAACGGAAGCTATCAGAGAGAAGGAGATGGCTCTGACAGGCGTGTTTATTGAGGCTTTACTAAATATGGACCATATTGACCTGATTGGACGAAAAAACATCATGAATCGGACTGGCATTGTCTCAATTGATTTTAGAAGTGCTGATAACGGCATCATGGCACAGAGCCTGCGCGAAGCTTTTGGCATAACAACCAGAAGTGGCCTGCATTGCGCTCCCTCTGCCCATCAGACATTAGGGACGTTCCCTAGAGGTACACTGCGGTTTGGACTTGGTCATTTTATGTCAGAAGATGACATTCATTACGCCATTGATTCTGTCTATCGATTGCGAAGCATTATGGATCGATGAACGCCATAATTGTCTTAACTGTTTCCGATCTTTGTTTTTCAGGGTTTATTAACGCTGAACCATCGCCTTTTTGCTCACCGTAACTACCAAAGTAAGCATGATTTCCTCCTGCTATTTCGTGATAGATGGTGCGTGGGGGATTATTTGTTTGGGTCTTGGTAAAACTATCCTGGTTGAGAATTTTATCTTCAGATCCGTATACACTTAGCATTTGGCTATCTGTTTTACTTAAGTCACCGGATGCATAAGCGCCAAGAAGTATGACACCTTCAATTCTTTGGCTGTTTTCAGATGTGTATTGGCTTGCCATCGCTCCGCCTAGGGAATGGCCGGCTATATACCAGCGTGTGATTTCCGGATTGGCGTCTATGATGACATCCGCCCGGTTGATGTCAAATACTGCAAGATTAAAGGGCATTTTGACCAGAAAAACGTGGCTATTGTTCTGAGCCAGTTCACTGCAGAGAGGGGCATAGGCTATGTGTTCAACCTTTCCACCCGGATAAAAGATAATTCCAACACCTGAGGATTCTTCAGGCTTAAACGTCACAAGGCTATTCTCCACTTCAATTAAAGTGTTTTGACTGGCGACCAAAGCGCTTAGAGCGACATCATCCGCTCTGTAATAATCCAAAGTGTAAATAAAGAAACCAACAAATGCGAGGAATGCTATCAATAACATCGAGATAAATATCCTTTTCAAATGGTTCATAAGACCTCCATTATTTGATGATGGTTTAGTTTTATTGCATCTCTATTATACCATCATTAGAAAAGAGAATATTAAAAATTTGTTTTTATTGTATGATCTATCCGATAATAGTCGAAAGGTGGGACATAAACATGAGAACAAGAAATGTTGTAAAAAACAGCACCTATTCTATAGTCTCATATTTCTTTATTGTGTTGACAGGGTTGATCAGCAGAAGACTGTTTTTGGCATATTTCAGCATCGAATTCTTAGGGTATGAGGGATTGTTTTCCAATATTTTTTCAATCCTGTCTTTGGCGGAGCTAGGTGCGGGAGCTGTAATCACATACAATCTATATAATGAAATGGCCAAGGGTAACAAAGAAGAGATTGCTAAGCTTATGACCATGTATAAGTTCATTTATCGTATCATTGGCATCGCAATATTCACCATCGGACTTATTCTTTTTTTCTTTCTTGGGGCAATTATCACTCAACATGGTGTGCAGTGGCGCTATATTCAGATTATATATTTGATCCAACTCTTTGCTACGATCAGTTCATTTTTCTTTGCTTATAGAAGGGTGCTTTATAAGACAGACCAAAAAGAGTACGTCTTTATCAAAATAGATACCATAGCGTCAATAGCTGTAAATCTAATCAGGATTATCGTCATTATCTATTTTAGAAATTACATTCTATACCTTATTACTCCGTTTATAAGCAACCTCCTATCAAACATATATATATCAAAGCAGTCATATCTTGACTATCCCTATACCACAGGCGTCACTTTATCAGCGGAAGATTACAGGAGAAGGAATTTCTTTAAAGACATCAGATACTTCATGGTGCATAGGGTTTCCAATATTATATACTCAGGCATGTCAAACATCATTATCTCCATTTTTTTGGGAATAGGAATGGTTGGACTGTATTCCAACTATATTTTAATCAAAAGTCATGTTCGCGTTCTAAGTGATCGATTTTTCCAACCATTGCAAGCCAGCATAGGTAATCTGGTCTATAGCGACGAGCCTGAAGAAAAGAAAATTTCCATATTTAATGCACTTGACTTGTTGGGATTTTTAACAGCATCTTTTGTGTCAGTATCATTTTTCGTTTTGTTTCAACCCTTCATCAGAATCTGGTTGAATGAGTCTTATCTGCTTTCCGCGTTGTTTGTCGCTATGTTGTCGGCGAATGCCTATATTGAGTGGAACAGCATCATTATCGGTTATTACAGGGATGCTTTTGGTCAATATGAGGTTGATAAATGGTATATGGCTGCATCAGCACTTGTGAGCGTGATCGTATCTATCTCGTTGGCACCTGTCTTGGGATTGTCAGGAATTATGATTGGTACTGTTTGCGGGCATTTTTTTATATGGGCTGGTAGAATCAGATTTGTCCATCTTTACTATCTTAAAAAGTCGCGCAGCAAATACTTGATCCAGCAGCTTAACAGGGTATTGATAGTATTGTTTGAAGTCGCATTGACTTTTTATGTAACCAGCTTCTTCAATCCGTCATTTTATGGGTTTTTGGGTAGAGGATTGATTTGCCTGATTATGCCAAACCTGATCAATTATTCGATTTTTAGAAAAAACAAGGACTTCAAGCAACTCGTGATATATACATCAAAATCCTTCAGTATTGTCGAAGAAGCCCTTATGAGTTTCAAAAAAAATAAGCGCTGAGCTATTGTCTTCATCAACAAACTATAATAGAATAATTATCAGGTCTGTTAACGATGCAGCTTGGCTGCATATCCATTATATCCGAGTTGATAAGGAGGTTTTATGTTGAAATCCAATAAAGAAAGACTGGTCATTCAATCTGCTCAGGGGAAAATCCACAGTCCCACATCCAGAACACCGTATAGAGTCAATAGAGAAGGGCTGGGTGAAATTTTGCCTTCAGTTGGAGGAATTTGCTACAATGTGAAGGTTGGCGATAATTGCATGAATCTGGTCGGTGATCATGTGGAACCGGGTGTCAGTATCAAGAACGACAGTGAGATAGAGAACAATGCCTTGATGCTTCTGGCCGGTATCGGTAATGAGGCAAAAGTCATGACAGGCGAAGCAAAAGGTGCTAAGGGATATGTTACAGGAATGCACGGCGGGATAGAACATGTGATTATTCATTTCAATCCTGAAGATATGGAAAGCATGGCGATTAATGATAGTATATTGGTCAAATGCCATGGATTGGGATTGCAATTTGAAAACTATGAAGAGATAAAATTTATGAACATTGATCCGAATCTTATCGAAAGAATGCCTATGGAAGAAAAAGATGGCAATCTGTACATGCCTGTTGTGACAGAAGTACCAGCTCATCTGATGGGTTCAGGCATAGGAGGTGCCACTGCTGTTTCTGGAGACTATGACATTATGACCGGAGATCAGGAGTCTTTTAATGCGTATGGTTTGGGGAAACTGCGGTTTGGTGATTTTGTCATGCTGAAAGATTGTGACAATACCTATGGCAGACAGTATCTGAAGGGTTCTGTTTCAATTGGTGTAGTGGTTCATAGTGATTGCATCCTGTCAGGACATGGACCGGGAATAGCTGTGGTCGCAAGCTGTAAGACTGACAAGCTACGAGGCAAAATTGATGAGAATGCCAACATAGTCAATTATATGAAATAGTTAACTATCTGAAATAACCTGAGAGCCTATCAGGTTATTTTTTTATAAAAAGGATTCTGTTTTTATCTAGATAAGCATCCACCAGATTGTTTTCTTGAAAATATGAAAGATAACTTCTGACAGTGCGCTGTAGATATACTATCTTTCTCAAATCGGCATTTATTCCAAGCGTTTTGACGATATCAGCCGTGTAGTCTTCGAAGCATTTAGGTTGCCTCAGAATATCAACCAGGATTTCAATGCGAGAGTTGATATGGTCTATATTCTGATCAATTAGACTGTCAATGTTGTCATAGACACCTTTGTGAGACAGAATATATTGATCACATTCAAGCGTTTTTAGATTTTCTTTGGATGCCAAGTCGTTTCCGACATCGAAGATGTAAGGCAGTTTTGTCATCCGGATCATTCTTTCGCTCAAAAGAACATCTCCTAGATAGGCGACGTTGTCAGGTGTTATGTATCCAATCTGATAAGGACTGTGACCATAGATTTTAATAACTTTAAAATCAACCCCGAGAAAATAGAAATCATTATAGTCGGGATTAATGACAATATCTGTCTTATAGCTGAAATCGGGTATGGTATCGCCAAAAACCCTGAACCGCAGATTGTCAGACAGAACATACATGTTATAGGAATTTTCTCCAAGCATGTTTTCAACATATGGAGCAGCTATCTGTGCATTATATGTCATTTTTAAAAGATTATTTCCCCCGGCATGGTCAATATGGCCATGTGTGCATAGGACACCTTTGACAGTCATATTGTTCATTTCCATGAATGGAATTATTTCATTCTTAACTGTTTTATGAAAACCTGAGTCGATCAGCAGGCATTGCTCTTTGTTGAGGCGATAAAGCCCAAGATCGATAAAGTCAGGGCTGATATAATAGGTATTGCCTTTCACTTTTTTTAACTCCATTCGTTGCTCCTTTGTGTCAAATATTTTGGTTATATGTTCATCGGTTGTACCGAAAAATCCAAGTGATCTATAAAGGCCAGAAAAAAAGCAATAATGGGGTTCCTGTAATCAAGACCAGAATCGAAACAGGTAATCCCATACGCCAATAGTCACCAAATCTATAGCCTCCAGGTCCCATTACCAAGGTGCAGGATTGATGTCCTATTGGCGTCATAAAAGCAGATGAAGCGGAGACTGCCACTGCCATCAGCAAGGGATCGACGGATACGCCCATTCGGACTGAAAGACTGATAGCTATAGGCGCCATCAAGACCGCAGCGGCGGCATTGTTGATCAGATTTGTCAACAGCATGGTAATGACCATCAATAGCACAACCATTAAGGACGGACTCAGTAGGTGCATGGCGCTGATCATCAAACCTGCTATGGTATCGGCACCACCAGTTGTTTGTAGGGCTTCGCCGACGGGGAGTAGCGCTCCAAGCATTATAACGATAGGCCATTCGATGGCTTCGTAGAATTCTCTAGGCGTGATGACATTGATCAATACCATCAAAATGGCGCAGGATACAAATGAAATTTGCACACTGACCAGGCCAGCAGTAGTTGCTATAATTGATAATAAAAACAAACCTATAGTCAGATTTCGCTTTAAAGCAAGATTGCTGGATGACAGATCCACCCCTCTCTCAGCCAAAGGGAGACCTCGCAGTTTTGATACAGTATCTTGTAGCGTGGCTTTGGAACATTGTATCAAAAGAATATCACCTGGACGGAAGCGATGGGATTTCAAACGATAATACGACGATATTCCCTTTCTTGAAACGGCTACCAGGTTTGCGGAGTATATTCTGCGCAGATCCAATTCAACAATGTTCCGACCGATAGCTGGTGAGTCATCTCTTAGAACAATTTCAACGATGGCATGTTCTTCATCACTTAGCATTTTGCCACTTTCATCATATATAACCTTAGAGCCTTTAAGGATAAAGCCGGATTTCTCTATTAGTTTGGAGAGTTCGACATGGTCTGCTCTGATAACCAGCAAATCACATTCCTCGATCCGATCGCTTGCATTTGGCGCTATTATGGTTTTTTTGCCTCTTATGATACTGACGATGTTGATATCAAGATTCAACTGAAAAAGCAACTCGCGAATGCTTTTGCTGATATTCTTATTGCCTTCCGGTATGTAGACCTCAGACATATAATCATCTACTTCAAAAAAATCTGTTTGGGCCTCATCACTTTTCCTTTTTGGTATCAAATGCCATCCTATAAATGAAATAAATATAATTCCGACACCGGTCACTCCAATTCCGACCGGTGCAAAATCAAAGAAAGAGAAGCTTTCCAGTCCTGCATTTCCTCTGTAAGTGGAAATGATCAGATTGGGAGGTGTTCCGATTTCGGTTACAAGCCCTCCAAGCAATGAAGCAAATGCTACAGGCATCAACAAGTAGGAAGCGGATATCTTATGGTGTTTCCCTACTTTGATTGCTATAGGCATAATAAGAGCCAAAGCGCCGACATTGTTCATAAAACTTGATAATACAGCGGTCATTATCATCAAGGCTGCAATTTTAACGCTGACACTTCTACCGCCCTTATTGAGGAATCTGACCAATTGGTCAAGAGCACCTGTTTTTAAAAGTGCGCTGCTGACAACTAAAATAGCTGCCACAGTAATGACGGCAGGATGGCCAAATCCCAAGAAAGCGTTACCTGCAGGCACAATTCCTGTCAATGCCAATATCAACAAAGCTATAAGCGCGACGAAATCATATCTGATACTGCCATTGACAAACAAAAATAAAGATCCTAAAATAACACCGAAGACAATCAATTGTTGTTGCATGGAATCCCACCCATTTTAAGCCTTTTGCCTCACTTTTCAATAAGGCCTTGATTACCTATTTTATCATCTATATGATTTGATGACTAGAGTGAGTTTACTGAGCGACATTAAGTATTTTGACGGTCTTATTGTTGTATCGGCAATACTTTGATATAATTAAATGCACAATATTGTGCAGGGAGGCAGACATGGTAGGATACGAAGATGTCGTTAAGGCAAAAGAAAGGATAGGAAAATACATATCTGAAACACCTTTGGATTATTCGATGGGATTGAGCGATGATAGTACAAATGTGTTTCTTAAACTTGAAAGTCAGCAGAAACAAAAGGCCTTTAAGGTCAGAGGTGCTCTGAGCAAGCTATCATCCCTGACGGATGAAGAAAAAATCAAAGGCGTGGTGGCGGTTTCCTCCGGCAATCATGGAGCCGGTGTGAGCTACGCAGCCTATTTGTTAGGCATAAGGATTGCAAAGGTCTTTGTACCTGAAACAGCTCCAAAGGCAAAGGTTGATAGGATCAGACATTATGGCGCTGAAGTGGTTCAGGTTGGAAGGAATTACGATGAGGCACATGCCATTGCGATGGACGAAATCAAGAAATTTGATATGACTTACATCGATTCATGCTCTGATGAACAACTGATTGCAGGCCAAGGAACGGTTGGATTGGAGATCATGAGGCAAAACCCCGAAATAGACATCATTCTGGTTCCCATAGGCGGTGGTGGTCTGATTACGGGTGTTAGTATCGCCGCCAAACACATGCGACCGGATGTCAGGATAGTCGGCGTCCAGACTGCGGCATGCCCTGCTATGGTAAAGTCTTTGGAGGATAACACATTATATGAGGAGTTTCCTTCTGAAGACAGCATTTGTGATGCTTTAATCGGAGGTGTGACAGAAATTCCTTTCAAAATGGCGAAAGCGTGCATAGATGATATATTGGTAGTCAAGGAGACAACCATCAGACGCGCTACCGGTTATCTTCTGACAGAAGAAAAGGTCGTGACAGAGCCTTCCGGGGCTATTGGCGTAGCGGCATTGATGGAAAATCCCGAATATTTTAACGGAAAACAGGTTGCAATCGTCATAACAGGTGGAAATCTTGACGCATCTTTAATGAGAGAATTGTTGAATTCATCCGATGACTAACAGTGCTAAGACTCCCACTTCTATCCGATGACTAACAGTGCTAAGACTCCCACTTCTATCCGATGACTAACAGTGCTAAGACTCCCACTTCTATAAGTGGGAGATAAGCACTGTAGAGTCCCTGGATAACGGTTTCTAAGG
>JAUYTY010000137.1 GCA_030694905.1 Eubacteriales bacterium
TTTCAATAACTGCACATTATTGTTAAAGGTATCATGATATTCCTGGAGAGAAAAATCCTTCATCGAATGTGAAATATCCGCTAGACAATATCCAGCATTACGCAACTTCCTCAATGCCAGCAGCTTACAAACCGATATAGAATCAAAATGTTTATATGTCGTGTTTAAATCTTTGATAGATTCAATTATTTCTAGCTTTTGATAATTCCTTAATGATTCTGTCGTCACACCCAAGAACCTTGAAATTTCTCCAATAAGGTAATTCACACTTCTCACCTCAAGTTTTGTATATAAGAATTATACCACGCTTTTCTAGGTTTGTAATAAAAAAAGGCTCGAAAATTTCGAGCCTTAATTTTATTATGTTACATTTAATTTTCTAATATTCTTTCAGCTATTATTCCCCCGGCTAAGTAACCAGAAGTGAATGCCCACCCTTGAGCCGCTCCGCCAAATGTTACATATGGTTTCTTTTCACTAAAAAGCACTCCCATGGAATCTGTCCCTACGGCATATAGATTATTGATTGGCGTTTGGCCATCTGTCATAAGCACATTGAAGTTTTCATTGATATCCAGTCCACCGCAGGTGCTGTAGCAATACGGAGTTCCTACAACCGCATAGTAAGGTCCCGTACCTATTTCTACTAAAAATTCAGCAGGCTTTTTGTAATCCAAATCCTGACCGCTTTGGCAATAACCGTTGTAGGTATTGACTGTTTCTTCTAACGTAGTAGGATCTACATTAATTAATTTTGCCAATTCTGCTAAAGTATCTGCTTTATAAACAAACCCCGCATCAATAGCTGATTGCATAACTTCATCTGTTTCTGGCAACGGAATATTAGCAGGAATTGCAGTTTGATGCCCTAGATAACTGGTTCCTGGACCTTCCGAAGCAACGCTAAAACCTTCAACTTTTATTTTCTGCACTTGATCATTTGACCAGATGCTAAAATAATTTGCTCCAGACTTCCACGGATCCAACATTCCAATACCCATTTCAGAGGTAAACCTTTTGCCTTCCCGATTGATTGCCAATGAATTCTTAGCGATTACCATATTGAGTGGTATATCTCCAGGTGTCCAAATAGATGTTCTTCCTGTCATACGACCAATGACTCCAGGAAGTTCATACCTAGGATACCCTGTCAAGAAAGAAGGTGTTCCTGCTACATGGACCATAGGAGGCATGCCAATATTGTAAGTGTTTGCTCCTATGTTAATTGCGTTTTCGATCATTTTTCCATCATTTTGTTGCATCCCGTATTGCTTCCACTCGCCTTTTAATGGGTAATATTCATTGCTGAAATATTTTGTCTCCATTTCTCCATTGCCTGCAAAACCACCTGTCGCTAGCACAATGGCTTCTGCGTATATCTCATATTCTGTACCGTCATAACTACGAGCTTTCACACCTTTTACGGTTTTGCTCGGGATGTCATAAATCAATTCATATGCTTCTGTCTCAAGCAGATATTTCCCGCCAAGTTCAGTATAGTCTTCCATAATTCCTTCGAAATAAGAATATGTTTTAGCATACTCTTTGGTACCGGTATCGTTTGGCAGGTATTGATATTTTACTTCATAAATATCCGCTTCAGTAAAACCGCGTTTAGGCGTAGAGAATTTGTAACCATGATCATACATCAACCAATCAACAACTATTCCAGAATTGTCTAACAACAAATCGACCATCTCTGTTTTAGCATCGCCATCAGTATATTTTAGCCATGCGCTACGTAGTTCTTCCTTATTGACATAATCTTTGCCCTCATTAAATTCTTCTTGGAATTTAGGAGCATTGACAGCAAACATTTCACTTGCTACTGAGGAAGTACCGCCAAATTTGCCTGCTTTATCAATAGCCAAAACATCTACTGAATCATGATCAAATTCATACATTTTTTCAGCTATTCTCATAGCGGCTGTAGTTCCGGAACCACCTAATCCTATAACAAGAGCCTTTGTATTTATAGTTTCAACTTTACCAGTTACTTTTATAGAATCCTTCTGAAAAACACTAATTGAGTCAAGTGATGAACCACCAGCCATATAAGCGGCATTTAATGCCTCTGTAACAGCTGTTGTAACAGCTTTGCTGGAAACTGTCGCGCCTGTTATAGCATCAACATTAATAGATTGTTCTTCTATCATACGCGGTATCATTTTATCAATGACAGATTGCAGTATAGGTTTTGTTTCTGCATTATCAGTGCTAACTTCTATCCCAAGAATTGATGTTTCATCTACAGTGACATTTACTTCAACTTCTTCGAATAATCTAAATCCTATTGCAGAAGCAGCATAGATACCAGGCTTCATTTTACCTTGAGTGCTTTCAATACCCATCGCTTCATTTATAGCGGCTCGCGCTGCAGATAGTAAAGCATTACTGGAAATAGTCGCGCCTGCTATTACATCTACATCAGCATTTTGTTTTTCAAAAATCTTAACAGGTAATTCTTCAATAGCTTTACTACCAATACCAGCGGTTTCTTTTTCTCCTTGCGCGGTCACTGAAAGAATTTTATTTTCATCAACTTCAATTTTTACAGTAACATCGCCCCCATAGCCTTTAGCTGTTGCTGAATAAGTATTTGGAGTGTAAATTCCTTTAGTAGTTTCCTCAGTACTGCTTGTAACAGGATTGCTGGTTTGTGTACAAGCCGTGATCAACCCCAAGATAATACAAACGATTAACAATTTGCTTATTTTTTTTGTATTTTTCATGCTTTCATCTCCCTAATAATCATTTTAGATTATACTTATGATATAACCCCTTATAAATACTATAAAGTGCAAAGCTACTTTGCTGTCAAGACGTGGTTGATAAATTTTTGTCATTATATAGGAATACTGTATACCTTCCGAAATTTTCTCGAGATACTTATCATCAGACTTGTTAGACTCGACTCCCTTCCAGCCAAAAAATCAAAAAAACACCTTTTCAGGTGTCTTGTTGATATTAGCCGGTTACATTAGTCAGCTCCATGGCCAAATCAAAGATTTGGATTTCGTTTATGTTAGGTAATTTATTTCTTGTAAATGATACCTTCTTTCATAACAAAGTCA
>JAUYTY010000139.1 GCA_030694905.1 Eubacteriales bacterium
GGCACCCAGCATGACTGTATTGGTGATTTGACTGTTCAACACTTCCATGGCTATTTTGTTTGCGTCAATGGTCACTAAAGTCTTCACTCGTGCGTCCACATCAAGTTTTTCAGCGTTAAAGGTTGTATTAATGACGAATATTGATGATTCTCTGATACCCTCGAATACATCGACTGCCTTCATTAGTGTCGGATCAATCACGACAACCGCATGGGGATGGTACACTCGATTCTTGGGTCTGATTGGCTGATCCGATATTCTCAAAAAAGCTGTAACTGGCGCGCCTTGCCTTTCGAACCCAAAAAATGGTATTGAATTGGCATAAATACCATCCATCACTGCTGCGTAAACCATAGTTTCTGCAGCTTTTACAGTGCCTAGGCCTCCACGACCATGCAGTCTGATTTCTTTAATTTCACCCATAATTATCCCTCGCTTCTTTGAATTATTTGATTTATCGTTTTAAATAATTGCATTGCGCTTTTTCTCCTGTGAGTCTTTCATCCTGATAGACGATTTTGCCTGATTTGATTGTAACCACCGGCCATCCATGCAATACCTTGCCTTCATATAATGAAAAATCCGATCGGCTATGTAAATCCTTGGCTGTAACTTTTTTAGACTTGTCCATGTCAATAATCGTTATGTCAGCGTCGCTCCCTGTTAGCATCGAGCCCTTTTGCGGATAGACACCAAACATTTCAGCGGGATTTTTGGTAATTTTTTCGATAATCTTTTCTATAGGAATCTTACGAATGTGCACGCCCTCATGCAATAAAACAGTTAGATGTGTCTCAATGGCTGGATATCCAGGCATGACATGCCATAAATTATCCGCTTGAGCATTTTTTTCAGTTGTAGTCATTGTGACATTGTCGGTTCCTATCGTGTCAATAACACCGTTCCTTACGCCTTCCCACAACGCTTCCATATCATCTGTCCCCCTAAAGGGCGGTTCCATTTTAATCAGGCTGCTGCTAGTGGTCGAATGATTTATAGATAAATAAGGTGATGTGGTTTCGACATGCACATATGGATTATCGGCTTTGATTGCCTTGAGGTTTTTAACCGCTCCTTTCGAGGAGAGGTGGACAATATAAACGTGTACGCCCATTTTTTTCGCAAAATAGGATAGCCTGTTTACAGCCTCTTCTTCAGCCATGTCAGGATGTGTTTCCGTCCAGTCTTTAATGGTAGCGCTTTCACTCAGAGCATCTTGAATATTCGAGGTTGCCCTTCTGACAACCTCACGGTTCTCTGTATGAACACAAACCATGCATGGTTTTGATATTTTCTTGATTTCATCAAAAACATCCAGCATGAAACCATCTCCAATATCTTCAATAATACCCGGAATGCCGTTCATATAGAGCTTGAATGAGGTAATACCCAATTGTTCGACATAGGCTTTCAACTCCCGTTTTTGAGTTTGGCTTCCTATAACCAGATGAGGTATGATGTCAATATGGGAAAGCTTCTGAATTTTACTCTCCAATTCCGGGAAAGATTCCAGATGTGATACCTGACTGCCAAAAAAACAACCTGCTGTAGTGACGCCTCCGGCTATAGCAGCTTTGGTTTCAGTTTCCACTTCAACCTCAAAGGGACTGAACAATCCCAAATGAATGTGAGGATCAATGATCCCAGGGCATACATACATATTTTTGGCATTGACTGTATTGCTCCCATGAATCTTCATATTGGTGATGGATGCTATTTTGCCATTCCTGATGCCAATATTGCTGTGAGTTACTCCGATTCCCGGTACAATAACCATCCCATCGGTTATAACCAAGTCATAAAGGACAGGATCGGTTGATGGGGTATTGTAATTGATTTTGCTCATAATCGAATCAGCTATCGATTGGGCGATTTCTTCTTTGGATACAGCAAGATAATCTGGCTTTTCTTCTGATTTTGTTCGAGTCCTGTTTTTAATATAATTTTCATAAAAATCTTTTGCCATATAAATTACCACCACACATTCTTATTTGATTATCATTATTTTACAAAAGTATAGACACTTTAAGGATAACATAACCTAAATCGCATTTCTGTAAAGCATATTACACTTGTCTGATGATTTTCGCTGCTTGATTAGGCGCGTAATTGGCGCCATAAGCTCCCAGTAAAATCATCGCCGCACCTATATAATGGTACCAATGCAGCACTTCATTCAAAATCAGCACACCGGCAAATATTGATATGATTGTGGCAATATTTGCCAACACTGATATTCTGGATACTTCAAGCTTAGAATACAAGTAGTTCAATGAAAAAAAACCAATAATCGAGCTTCCAATTGCCAGATATGATATGGCGGCCAAAAGTTCTATGTTTACCAAAGCTGTGAAATAATGGGTTAAACTATTGTTTGCCAAATGTGTTATCAGCGACACGGTGTTGAAGACTATGGCCCCTGTGATAATCATGATATAGGTGATTTCTTGCGGCTTGAACCTAAGGGAAGCTCTTCGTGTTAGAACAGCTTGAATTGAAGTGAATAAAACTGAAAACATCAATATGATATAACCTGCGATGCTGTATTCAGCTTCCTTTTGCATGACATTGATAAAAAAGACACCAAACATGGATAGAAAAATGAAGAAAAACTTGTTCTTTTGAGGAAACTCTTTCAAAACAATCATACCAAGAATGGTGGTCAATATGGGGTAGAAAGATATAATGATTCCTGATTCTGCGGAAGAGGTCATATTGATTCCCGTGATTTCAAAGGTAAATGACAAAACAGGATAAAACATGGACATGAACAGTATCGGTCTGAGATCTTTTCCTCGCAAGTCTATTTTAATAACCCCAAAGCTTTTTAAACCATATAGGATTATAGCTGCAAACAAGAACCGGTAGGCAATCAAGTCAATTGGATTTTCCTTTAATGTATTCAACCCTATTTTTGAGGCCAGAAAAGAAAATCCAAATAAGGTTGCCATGAGAAACGCGGCTATGATTATTTTTGCCCTGTCATTCATTTTCATATTTTTTACCCACGATTATTTTTTATTTTTATCACATCTTACAATCACCAAAATTATATATCATATCATTTTTTTTTGTTGTAAACTGGTAAACAATTTAAGTTTTTATTTTCACCACATAATGCCCGGTGTTTACCTGAACACAAAAAAATATCAGTATGGCTACTGATATTAATGATTAGCCTATTTAATGCCTTTTTTTAAGGATAACTTCTTTAATGATTCCTTCACTCTCTCCAAGACTGCATATATTTTGTAATCATCTTTAAACACGCCGTATATTATTCTAATATAGCCTTCACCATTTGGGCCGTACTCTGTTCCGGGATTAACTATGACCCTTGCGTCTTCTATAAGGTATTTGACAATTTCATCGGAGGTTCCAAGCCTGGAAATATTGACCCAAAGCATATAACCGGATTCCGGAAACAAGCAGCTGACACCCGGTATCTCTCCAATAATTCTGAAGGCAATTTCTCTTCGCTTTTCAAATATTTTTTTGTAAGACTCAACGAATGAGTAGTCATTGAGCGCTGCAATTGCGCCATAGGATGCGGCAGTATTGACCGGACCTAAAATATTCACAGCGAATCTGTGGTAAATTGACATCAATTCTTGACAAGCAACCATGTAACCTATCCTATAACCACTTAATCCAAAGCCCTTAGATAATGAGAAAATTGTTACCGTTCGTTCCCACATACCTTCCACAGAAGCAATAGTCAGTAATTCTCTATTATCAAAAATAACATCTTCAAAGGAATGATCCACCACCATTATCAAATCCTTTTCCACACACAATCTGCATAGCGCCAGAATACTCTCTCTGGAATACACTGTCGTAGTGGGATTATTAGGATAAGATAGTATTATCACTTTTGTCTTTTCTGTTATCCTCTTTTCAAACGCTTCAGTATCTAGTTTGAAACCATCACTTGCGTGAAGGGGAACACTGATAGGGATACCTCCATTCAATCTGACAATCACAAAGTTTCCCGCATAGCTTGGATCAGGAATAAGCACCTCATCATTAGCACCTGGTGTAATGAACGGTTTCACGGCATAATACAAACCTGCATTGGATCCTGGTGTCACGAGTATTTCTTTGAGGGGATCGATGTCAATATGGTTGTATCTTTTCAACCTTGATGATATCGCTTCCCTGAGTTTAAAATCACCTTCCGGCAACAGATAGCTTGAGCCATGCTCGTGCAATCCTTTTACGGTTGCTTGCAACACGTGTTCGGGTACACTGTTATCAGGATAAAATGGCGCCGCCCACCCTAAAGTAGAAAAATCGCAATCAATCAGGTGCCTACTGCGATTATATGGTTCATTTGTACAATTGATAAAAGCAGCATTAATCTTATTATTGATACTCATAACAGCCAACAACTCCATTCTTGGGATATTCTCATCAATTAGCCTATCCAATCCTTAAGCTTTTTAACATCTTTCAGTACAATATACCCATCATTTTTTTCCAATATGGACAGTTTAATGAAATCACTCATGATCTTAGATACACTGACTCTACTTAATCCAAGCAAGTTAGCCATTTCCTGATGTGTGAACTTGATTTCCAGCTTATTCCCATCAGAACAGTCCGAGCTATATGACAACGATAATTTAATCAGTGCTATTGCTACTCTCGTATAAGCATCATTAAAAGATAAGTCTTCTATTTGCGCAGCCAATAATCTGTTTTTTCTCGCCATTATTTCTATCGTTTTTAAGGATAAATCATGATCAACCTTTAAACACTCTATGAACAACGTCTTGGGAATATGATAAACTTCCGAGTCCGCAACCGCCATTGCTGTCGCATGGTTAGGCAAATTGTCAAATACCGATAACTCTCCGAATAAACAATTTTTATCAGCTATGAATAGAGACTTCTCTCTGCCATCTTTGCTGTAAATAGAAAGCCTTACCCGTCCTGATTTAACCAGATACAAAAAATCAGTATAGGTTTGCTGATGATAAATGACATCGTTTTTTTTATAAACAAAGAATTTTTTGCACTTA
>JAUYTY010000140.1 GCA_030694905.1 Eubacteriales bacterium
ATTCAACTTTTCATTTAGTGCATCTGCCTGGCTCCCTATCGCAGGACTTGCGCTAGTTTCAACAGTAATCGCCATGTCGGCTTTTCTCAAAGGTATGGAGTACCTGGGCCCAACCAAAACCTCCATTATCAGTTTGACAGAATCTGTCTTTACGGTGTTGTTTTCCGTTATTTTCCTCAAGGACTTCTTGACGCTCTATCAGATTATGGGCGGTGCTGCTGTGCTTATAGGTGCGTACATTGTAGTGCGAAGCAAGTGAATTCATTTACTCTGCGTTAACAAATTTGCCCAGAAACAATATGGTGTCTGTCTCATCTTCCGTTATCATAAACAAAAAGGGTCTGTCTGCTGTAAAAACAATCGGATCCATCACAGCGCTTTCTTTCATCTCTACAACCGTCACACCTGCTGCCTTGCTGCCTTCCTCATTCACTTCAACCACTGCCTTGTGTAGTACTCTGCTAATGAACAGTCCCTCCCGGATATCTGAAAAGTCTGCCATCGGTGAAAAAGGATATTCCATTCCCATTGCAATCAACTGTTCGTTTATCTCTTTGATTCCGTATTCCATTTTGAATTTTGGAAGATTGAGCGTCACTTCTTCAGTCAATTCTATTGATGCTTTGATTTCCATATACTTATTCCGGCCCATCAACGACAAAAATGAATTGATTTCTTGTTTCAGTTCAGGCAAAATCACATACATGGAGACCTTGCCATCTCCGTAAGGCAATCTTACAACCTGGTAGTCTTCTCCGACTCCATAATCAATCGGCCCTTTTCTGCTCATCATGTCCACTGACTGAATATTTTTATTCAAACCATTAAAGAAAGTGTTGACTGTGTCCTCTTTGTTGAATTGAGTTGACCAGTCACCTTTGAAGTACACCGCATTGATCAGATACATCACCACATCAGCAGGTATGGGAGGATCTAGCATTTTATCTATTTTATCTTTTGTCGATGTTTTTATCCATGTGTTTATGGTATCAGCTGATTTCGGATCTGCAAAATCCATTTCCATAACCTCTGCATAAAAGAATTGCTTGTTAATGTCAATGAAGTCTTGTTTTATTGCCTCTCCTTGCCTATACCAGATTGAATTGCTTATAGTCAAATCAACTTCTTTGTCCACTTGTGAAAGATATGCCATCAGATGTTGATAGGTTGTGTTGATGTTGTTCTGATCCAATCCTTCAAACCTAAGTCCCTTTTCCATTTGAGCCTTGGTTTCACCCACCGCTCCGTTATACGTCATGGTCAGAGCTGTCGATATACTCAAGGGGGATATGAAGATGTTCTTATTTTGGTCTTCCTTATTCAGCTCCTTCAATATATCAAAGGCAAAGTCCACACTGCGAAGCGTTACCTCACTGCTGATCAGATCCATGTCAAAATCCTTATTCGTTTCCGTTACAGTTTTACAGCCGGTAGCACTGCCAGCAATAAGGCTTGTGATTATCAAAGCTAAAATGATTCTGCGCATTTAAAACACCTCCTTATGATTTAGACTCAATATGTGACTTGCTTGTTCCATAACGGAATAGATGTGGCTGTCCAATTTATCCGATGACTAACAGTGCTAAGACTCCCACTTCTATCCGATGACTGACAGTACTAAGGCTCCCACTTCTATAAGTGGGAGATAAGCACTGTAGAGTCCCTGGATAACGGTTTCTAAGGTTCAGATGGCGTATGAAACGCCAACTGAATCCAAGAACCCTGTTGATTTCCATCCTTCACTATAATAAATAGTTGTTTTGAATTTTCATTGATGTTAGAATAATATTGTCATTGAACTGAGTTATAGGCTCTGTTTATTCTAAATGAAAGAGGTAATGATATGGTTGCGGACAATACCAAGCAAGATTTTATTGAAGAGGTCTCTCGAAAAGCCGGAGATTACGAAGAGATGTCGGTTAATTGCGCTCAGGGAACAATCGCTGCTTTGGCGGAGGAGTTCGATTTTGACGGCATAAAAGAACTGACTAAAGCTGCCAGTTTCTTCCCGGGCATTATGTTAAGGGGTGAAACCTGCGGTGCGGTAACAGGCGGACTGATGGCTCTAGGGATGGCTTTAGGTAGAGAAAAGCTTTCGGATCCAAGCTATAAAACACCTGAGGCGGCCGAAGAGCTTTTGAGACGTCGAACCCTAGTCTGGAATTTTTGTGAAGAGTTCAAGGAAAGATGGGGTAGCACCATGTGCAACTGCGTAAGACCTGCCATCATGGGACGTGATTACAATACCATGATACCTGAGGAACGTGTCCAATTCATCAACGATGATGGCGCTAAAATGTGCAGGCAACCACCTGAATTTGCAGCTCGTTTGATTGCCGAGATACTATTGGCAGAAGGAATCGAACCAAAGAAATAGCAACATCTTAACAATCGATAATATCAAAAAATGATTGCCACGACACTCTCTATGTGTACCGAGGTGTACCAGATGTGTACCAGACGATAAAACAGCAAGCGCCAACGATAGACAGCTTAAAGGTTGCTTCCATCAACAGGAACGCAACTTTTTTTGTTGAATGCTAAACACTAGACGGTTTTCCACAACAAAAAAGGCAGTGCGAAAACTGCCTTGATTGTTTACATGGTGCGGGCGAAGAGACTCGAACTCCCACGTCGTAGACACTAGATCCTAAGTCTAGCGCGTCTGCCAATTCCGCCACGCCCGCTCATCAGTAACAAGCTTTATTATACCCATACAGACATGGTGTGTCAACCTTTTTGTTAATATTAACGAGTTATATTTTCCGATATTTTATTTCTGTTACTCTCTGAATTTTTCCAGCATTTCATCAATATTCAAGGAATTGATGTATAGCCCTGTGCTCAATTCAAATCCTCCAAAATTCCCTCTTCTAGGTATTACATGAATATGCCACCTAAAATCTATCTTCTCAATGTTTTTGGGTACGGAGTGAATATAGATATTAAAAGGTATCCGTCCATGTACATACTCTACCTTCACGAAGACATATTTAAGCACCTCAGCCATATCCTCAATCTCGTTTTCAACCGTTTTTTCAAATCGGTCACTGGTTTTATGTTGGATAATGATTTCACCTGATAGAAAAGCATCCTCAGGTATATACACGATAAAATTCTGATTATTAAATACAATATTGTCATCAGATATGTTGCTGCTGCCATTGGACGCTTCCAATTCAAGCAACAGCTCGGGTGGTATGAAGGACATGGATAGGATCTGGCTGTGAGAATGCTTTTTAGACGCGCCTGCACTTTTTAGGTGATTTTTGTATATGACGACACTTTCTATTTTATCTTCGTTGTTGAGTGCTATGAAACGGGCTTTATACATTTTTATAACACAAACAAATTCCTCGATTGAAAAGTCAAAAAAGCTTTTATTGTGATCACAGGTTTCAATCATGACTTCATGTTTTCCGTAATCTATTTCTCCATTGACATGTTTTTCTTCATCACATAACAAAGCCGGAAACTTATTGTCGATTGACCTGGTTACCCAGCATCCATCGATGATCTCCTCATATCTTAGACAATTCTCGGTGTTTTGTTGACATGGACAGAATGGACAATCGTCATCGCTGTCTTGAGTGAAATCACTCATTCTTTTGTCCCGTATATTATTTCTCAATAATCCTCTTCCAGTATGTTTATTAATGATCAGTTTCATCCCAGACCTCCTGTTTTAAACATATCAAGCCAAGCTTCAATATCCAGCTCTGATTTAATCACAGCTCCATTACCGTCTCTTATTATTTCTCTGTTAAGTGACATTTGATAACCATTTAATGAAGCATGCTCAGACACAGCTATTTGTTTGTTGTAACTGATGCCGTACCTATACGTATGGTTCGTTCCACCTGCTAAAGCGCTTTCGATAATCAGCAAGCCTGCGGACAGTGCCGCTTGAAGCCTATCTCTCTCAACAAAGGTATATCTCTGCGGTAGAGCATAAGGCTCATACTCCGAAACGATACATCCATTATTGCTGATAATATCATCATGAAGCCTGTTGTTCGATTTGGGATAGATGCAGCCTATTCCTGATGGAATCACGGCTATGGATCTGCCTTTGTCTTTAAGTGCTCCCAAATGGGCGGCCGTATCACATCCTTTTGCCAATCCTGAAACGATAACGAATCCTTTATCTGCTATCAAACTTGAGTATGCTTTAGCTTTTTCAAAACCTTCTACTGAAGGGTTTCGCGTTCCAATGACCGCTATATTGGAATGATAATCAAGCAATGATTTATTGCCTTTATAGTATATCAACACAGGTGAGTCAACACCTATATGCTTGAAGCTCTTTGGGAAACCATCATCAAAGCAGGTTATTATCCCTATATTTCCATTATAACAGTTTTCAAGGATTTTTTCCGTTTTGATCTGTATTTTTTCCAGGTCGGTTGATGGAAGTTTTCTGTTCATTTTTTCACTGAGGATATTAACATAATCCTTAAAATCAAGAGATAACGATTCACTGCCCTTGAAATCCTGAATTAGTTTAAGTATGGATTTTCTACCTACACCAGGTAGTTGCTGAAGTTTTATAATATCGCCATAATGCATTTACGAACCCCATATAACTTGATTCTTTCAGTATACATTATCTTATGAGATAATTAAAGAAATGAAAAAACCGGATCTCTCCGGATTATTTCATACATGATAAGTCTATCATGTTTTACATGCAATCACTCACATTGCATAAGAAATCTATCGACATTAACAGCCGCCTGCTTACCATCTAGAATTGCTTTCACCACAAGGGATTGTCCTGTTCTCATATCTCCAGCGGCGAAGACCTTTTTTGCGCTTGTCATATGGTTAATGTCCGTGAAGACATTACCAGATTTATCAAGACTTATTTCCGATTCCTCAATGAACCTATCGTGTTCGGTATGTAAAAAACCTGCCGCTATCAGTACCATATCGACATCCATCTCAAATTCGGTAGCCTCCAGTTCATATAAATGATACCTATCATCCTTATTTTTGAGCCATTCAACTTTTATGCCACGGATTCCAGATAACTGCCCGTCTTTTCCTAAGAATTCTTTTGTTGACACTTCCCACTCATTGATACAGCCTTCCTCATGAGCGGTTGTGTTTTTAAATAACTTGGGGTAAGTCGGCCAGGGCATGGATTCGTCCCGACATGTCAGGGGTTTAGGCAGTATCTCAAATTGATATACTTTCTTAGCCCCCTGTCTGTTGGCGGTACCGACACAATCTGCTCCGGTATCCCCACCGCCAATCACCAAAACAACTTTATCCTTTGCATCTATATCCTCACCTTCAAATTTTTCACCAAAGTGTTTCTTAGTTTGTTGAGACAGATAATCAACGGCAAAATAAATCCCTCTTAAATCTCTGCCGGGTATGCTCAAATCCCTTGGTACCCATGTACCGCATGCCATTACTATCACGTCATATTCCTTAGAGAGCGACTCCAGTTTCTTATCTCTGCCAATTTCCATCCCATTGACGAAAATTATACCTGCCGCTTTCATCAGGTCTACTCTTCTTTCAATAATATTTTTGTCCAACTTATAGTTTGGTATGCCGTATCGCATCAATCCGCCAACTCTCGATTCTCTTTCATATACCGTTACCCGGTGACCTAATGCGTTTAAATCATCGGCTGCAGCCAGTCCAGCAGGACCTCCGCCTATTATGGCAATTCTTTTATTTGTCCTGATTTTTGGTGTTCTTGGTTGTATCCATCCATTCCTAAAGGCCATCTCCACAATCGATTGCTCTATTTCCCTGATTGAAACTGCCTCTCTGTTGACACCTAATACACACGCTGCCTCACACAATGACGGGCATACTCTACCCGTGAATTCGGGAAAATTGGCAGTCAACGCCAACTTATGATAGGCGCCTTCCCAATCACCTATATAGACCAGATCATTCCACTCAGGTATAAGATTCCCCAAGGGGCAGCCCCAGTTGCAAAATGATGTTCCACAATCCATGCATCTATTTGCCTGCACCATCATTTCACTCTCAGTCAGCGGTATATAAACCGAATTGAAGTCCTTCACTCTGTCACTTATTGATCTGTGATTGAAATTTTTTCTATCTATTTCCATAAAACCGGTTAGTTTACTGCTCATAATCCACCTCCTCAAGAAACCTTAGTCTCTTGATTGTTTTTTTCAGTTATCTCCTTGTAGGTTTCGGGGATAACTCTAGTAAATTTATTCTTATAATATGTCCAATCATCGAGTATCTCTTTTGCAACAATGCTTTCTGTATACTGATAATGCTCCGCTATCATTTTCTTAACTTTTTTCATATTTTCCACCGATGGTTTTTCAATCAGTACCAGTTCGTGATTGCACATTCTGTCCAGATCTTTGTTTATGTCCAGTATAACTGCAGTACCACCACTCATACCAGCAGCGAAATTGCGCCCCACATCTCCAAGTATTACCACAAATCCATCTGTCATGTATTCACAGCCATGATTTCCAACACCCTCGACGACTGCCTCCGCGCCACTGTTTCTGACACAGAACCTCTCTCCAACTATACCGTTTATATAGACCTTCCCTTGGGTTGCGCCGTAAAGAATGGTATTGCCTGCTATGATGCTCTTTCCGTATTCAGCCTCTCTTGGTTTCCTTATAATAATTTTAGCGCCTGAAAGCCCTTTTCCTACATAATCATTGGCGTCTCCCTCCAGCTCCAAGGTCAAGCCTTTAATGCCAAATGCTCCAAAGCTTTGTCCCGCTGAACCGAAAAACTTGAAATTGATCATGTCATCCTCGAATTTTTCATTCGGAAATGTTTTGGCGATTTCACCACTCAGCATGGTTCCGACTGTTCTATGAAGATTCTTGATTTCAAATGACCCTGATACCTTTTTCCTGTCTTTGAAGAAGCTCTGACTCTGCTGGATAAGCTTGTAGTCCATTGATCCTTCCAAGCCGTGGTCCTGACTTTGCGAGCAGTATGGCGTGATTCTTCTGGGAACGTCCGGTCTATATAATATATTTGAAAGATCCAGCATTTTTGCTTTCCAATGATCAATATTTTTATTGACTGTCAGCTTATCAACCCTGCCAACCATTTCATTGATGGTTCTAAA
>JAUYTY010000162.1 GCA_030694905.1 Eubacteriales bacterium
GTCATGGAACCAAGGACGAAGGTGCCAATAGCAGAAAACAACGCAATATAAGCGCTCGCTACAATAGCGGGTGTTTTTTTAATGACCCTGTTGCTGTAAACAATATAGAAAGAATAAACAAAAGATGCACCGGATGCGAAAAGGATACCAATGATGTTGATCTTGCCCCATGAAGTTCCGACTATCAATAGTATGCCTGAAAGTGAAATCAACAATGATAGAATCACTTTTCCTGTCAAACGCTCTTTATCTAAAACAGCCGAAAAAATACTTACAAGAGCAGGATAAGTATATAAAAAAAGAGTTGCCAATGCTGGAGAAATATATCTCAATGAGGAAAAATAAAACCTCGATTGCATCGTATAGCAAATACCACCCAGTACAAAGAATGAAAAAAGAGCCTTGGGATCAATTTGTATTTTTTTGTATTTTTTGAAGACATAGAAAAAAAAGAAGACGGTTGAGAAAATAAATCTCAATAGGAGCAATGTGCTGGTTTCAATACCGCTTGAATAGGCAAAAACAACAAATACCGGCATCAGTCCAAAGCTGATGGTAGATATCAGAACCAGAATAACTCCTTTGCTATAATTGCTCATACTGATTACCTCATGATATGTTTTGAAAATTATATACTTAAATCAATAAAAAGACAACCTACTATGGTATAATCTTCATTAGAGAATTTATACCAAATCAAAATAAGAAAGTGAAAACTATGATAAATCCCAAACTTGAAACGACAGTGTTGACTAAAGGACGTATTTTACTCAGACCACTTGATAGATCTGACGCATCATTTGTTTTGAAATTAAGATCTGATAGTTTTAATATGCGTTTTGTCAATATGAAGCTATATGAGGACATAGAGCGGGCAGAACGGTTTATCGATGCGGTTTCAAATGATATTGCCACCGGCAGCGTTTGCTTTTGGGGCATCTGTCTAGTAGAGACAAAAGAGATTATTGGAACCGTATGTCTTTGGAATATGAATGAGAATGTCAACTCCGCGGAAATCGGGTACGAACTCCTATCAGAATATCAAGGATTTGGTTATATGCGGGAGGCTGTCTCGATGGTAACTGATTACGCTTTTACAAGTTTAGGTATTGAAAAGATAGAAGCGATCACTCACAAAGATCATAATCCTTCGATTTCATTACTGTTATTTTTTGACTTTGAATATCAAGGATTTCTTGATCAAATCTATCCGGAATCTGAAGATGGTCCTGATATGGTTTTGTACCGCCTTAACAATCGCAAAAGGTAATATAACGATAATCAAATCCTCTCCATTTCTTAAGAATAATAAATGAGTGTTTTAGCGAATGATGCATTAATATCAATACAATATCTTACTGGAGACATCACTGGATGGCGCTTATTTTTGTATCATTTTTATTAATAATTGTGATACAATAATTGATAGTTAAACTATATCCAACAGTCAGTGAGTGTTCAGTTCAATGCTATATCAAAGAATAGGAGAGTAGTATGATAATAAATGTCGATCGCGATCATATAGCCAAAACCAGACCTCACGGCGCTATGCTGGTAACAGGTGTAAAGGGAAGTGGAAAGACATCTACAGGAGTGAAAAGAGCCGCTTTCCTCTTGGAGAATTATTGCCTGGATTCTGACGATAGGATTCTATTTGTCAACAACAGCAAATCTTTTGTTGAACACAGCTCTTATCTTCTAAAAAGAGTTGAGCAGGAGAAAGGCAAGACACTAATGGATCTGATAAAAGCAAGACAGAGCAATATCCGCATATCTTCTATCGATGAAGTGGTCTATCAATACTATAAGGAGCACTGCGTATCCAATTGTCTGGACTTTGAGATATGTGATGAAAAGAACTACTTTCTTGATATTCTATATGAAGGCATCGACACGCTAATGATGGAATACCCAGAGGTCATATATTTGGATAAGAAGTTTAAACAGTTTTTGCTGGATGAAATTGAATGGATAAGAGCATGTGGATATTGTGATATACAACAATATCAGAACGCTGATCGCATAGGCTTGCAGGATTTTGACGGAGAAAGACCTTACAAGCTCAACAAGAATTCAAAAAGCAGAAAAGCTATATTCGAACTGATGATTTATTTTACAGAAAGCTGCAAATCAAAAGGAAAGATCGATTATATGGAAGCTAATATCATGGCGATGGAATCAGTAAGAACTGGAACAGGAGAACCATATACACATGTTATTATTGATGATTGTCATGAATATACAAAAATTCAACTAGATCTGATCATAAATCTTTATAGGCCCAAAGCGCATTCGAGCATTACATTTTTGTTTGAAGACAATACAGATTGCAGCCCTAAATCCTGGTTGGGACACGGGAGACCCTTTACGACTGTAGGATTTGACATGACTGGCAGAAGCAAAACGCTTGATATGGGGCAAACTGATTGGTGTTATGAGAATAGACATGCAGATTTACCATATAATTCGGACTGCGATATTTCCTACAAAGAAATTACCAGGCGTGAGAATCTAAATGAATATATAATGATTCTTCTGGAAGAAAATTTGACTGGAAATGATTTTTTCGCTGTGTTTGAAAATGCAAATATTAAGTTAGAATTGTATAAATCTGGGAATTTTATTAGAATTTGCAGGAAACATGAATAGAAAGAGGCCTAATTTTAGTTATGACATTTAATTAACAACTTGTTAATTGACAACGATTTCTAAATCAAATAGAATATAGTGAGTTAGAATTAATATGCATTATTTAAAGTTTTGATAATGCTTAATTCTGACAGGGGATTTATTCACAAAACCTGACAGTGATAGATTGTCAGGAAAACTAATTTAAAGAGGAGTTTATTATGGTAAAAAGAGTTATTTCATTACTACTGGTACTGGTTTTAGTGCTGGGACTAGCCGCTTGTGGGGGCTCAACACCTGCACCGACAACAGCTGCACCGACAACAGCAGCAGCAGCAGATGATTTCAAAATTGGAATCTTGACAGGTACTGTATCTCAAAATGAAGAAGAGTACAGAGCAGCGCAAAATGTACTCGCAAAGTATGGCGAGGGAATGATCGTTCATATGACTTATCCAGACAAGTTTATGGATGAGCAGGAAACTACTATTTCAAACATTGTATCTTTGGCTTCCGATCCAAAAGTTAAAGCTTTGGTTATCGTACAAGCGGTTCCAGGCGTTGCCGCTGGTATTGCAAGGGCAAGAGAGATCAGAGATGATTTGTTGATTATCGCAGGCGTACCGGGAGAAGACCCAAGTGTAATTGCTCCTGTTGCTGATATAGTAGTTGCAATTGATGAGTTGTCAACTGGTGTTACGATTATCGAACAAGCTGTGGCACTTGGCGCGAAAACATTTGTGCATTATTCCTTCCCAAGACACATGTCTTATGCATTGCTTGCTGCAAGAAGAGATATTTTTAAAGAAACTTGTGAATTGTTAGGTGTTGAATTTGTTGATGCCACTGCACCAGACCCAACTGGAGATTCTGGTCTTACAGGAGCGCAACAGTTTATTCTGGAAGATGTTCCTAGAAAAATCGCTGAATATGGAGTAGATACTGCTTTCTTCGCAACTAACTGTGGAATGCAAGTTCCATTGATCACACAAGTTGTTGCAGGTGGCGCAATTTACCCAATTCCTTGCTGTCCATCACCAACACATGGTTTCCCATCAGCACTTGGTCTTTCAATTCCTGATGACAAGAAAGGTGATATGCCTTATATCATTCAACTGACAAAAGATGCCATTGCAGCAAAAGGCGGAACAGGAAGATTGTCAAACTGGCCAGTTCCTATCTCTATGATGTTCACTGAAGGTGGCGCTGCTTATGCAATCGAGTGGGCAAAAGGCAATACAAGTGGCAAAGTGGATCTTGACCAGCTGAAAGCAGCTTTTGAAGATTACACTGGAACTGCTATAAGCATGACAGAACTGAATGATGGTGGTAAAATTTACGACAACTACTTCATGATCATGTTGGACTTTGTGACATATTAACAAAGAGATTTGTTGTAAGGTTGCCTCACGGCAACCTTATATTTTATTAGAAGGGCAGTGATGAGATTATATGAATAATGATTATGTACTTGAAATGAATGGCATCACCAAAGATTATTCGGGCAATATTGTTTTGAACAACATTGATTTAAAAGTTAAACCTGGCGAGATACACGCCCTTTTAGGAGAAAATGGCGCAGGAAAATCAACATTGATGAACATACTTTTTGGTATGCCTGTCATACACAGCACAGGAGGGTTTAAGGGAGAGGTCAGACTAAACGGTGAAATTGTAAACATCATTTCTCCTAAGGAAGCTATGGAACACGGTATTGGCATGGTGCACCAAGAGTTTATGCTGATTCCCGGATTTACCATTGCAGAAAACATCAAATTGAACAGAGAGATAACGCGTAGAAATATTATCAGCTCAGTTTTTAACAGCAGGGCACTGGAATTTCTTGATGGTGATGCGATGTCTAAAGATTCTCGTAAAGCTTTGGACACATTGAATATAGGAATTGATGAAAATGCCTATGTATCAAGCCTGCCGGTAGGATACATGCAATTGGTTGAAATAGCAAGAGAGATAGATAAAAAGAATATTAAGCTCTTGGTCTTTGATGAACCCACCGCTGTATTGACAGAGAGTGAGGCTGAAAATCTTATTAATGCAATGAAAGTAATATCTGGT
>JAUYTY010000163.1 GCA_030694905.1 Eubacteriales bacterium
CAATTGCTCGCAAGCCTTACGGAATATGTCCGGCGCAGGCTTTCCCCTTTTTATGGTTTTAGGATCTGCGATTGTATCAAAATAGCTGTCAATTCCCATGGCCTTCAATAAAAACGGGGCGTTGTTGCTGGCTGATGCCAAGGCAATCTTGCAGCCATTCTGTTTGAAATAATCTAAAAGCTCTATGGCGCCTTCCGATAGGTCATCGGGACCGTAGGATTTGACCAGTTTTATATACATTTCGTTTTTTTCATTGGCTAGTTTTGTCTTTTCTTCTATGGTGTAGTTTTTCTCTATGCCACCGGCTTTCAAAACTATCTCCATTGAAGCAAGTCGTGATATGCCTCTCACCTGGTCCTCAATATCTGGTGACAGCTTATATCCCAATTTTTCAGCCAATCTGCACCAGGCTTCAAAATGTGCCTTGCTGGTCTCTGTCAGCACGCCGTCCAAATCAAAAACGACGCCTTTGTAGTTCTTTAGAATTGTCCTGATTGGCTTATTTTCCGAAAGATGATATGTTTTTTCACTTATTTGAACCGGAATTGGGTCGCCCGAGATCAATGTGATCGTCATAAACCGGTCAACCTTGATGTTCAACCATCTGCCTTGGTAATGGATCTTGAACTTATAGCCGGTCCATCTGCTAGGGCAAGTGGGATCGAAGGACAAGCCTTTTTCCTTGATGCGAAATCCTGCAAATCCCGCCACAACGCTTAGGGCCGTTCCGGCGATATTGGCCATGTGAAGCCCATCCTTGGTGTTCTTATGGGTATCTTCGAGGTCCAGATTGATTGTTTTTATGAAATAGTCATAGGCCTTATCGTCCATCCCGCATTTTGATGCCATGATGCCATAGACGCAGCTGGATAGTGACGAATCATGGGTGGTCAGCTTTTCGTAGTGGTCGTAGGCATTCTTGATATGCGCCTTGTCCGCATAATCCTCCAGCATGAAGTGGGCTAGGACTGTATCTGCTTGCTTCAGCACCTGATGGCGATAGATGGTCAAGGGATGGTAGTGCAATAGAAGCGGTCGTTTTGAAAAGGATTCATTTTCGAAAGGCCAGACCGGTTTGCTTAAAAAGGAATCATCCTGGGCGTAAAGATTTAATTCCTCGTCAAATGGCAGCATCATTTTTTCTGAGGCTAATGCCATGGCTTGTGCCTCTTCATTTTTAAAACCAATTCGTTCCAGCATTTCCAGGGCTGATGCTTTTAATGTTGAATCAGTCAGACTAACTGACTCCTCATATATTTTATTGGCCCAATAAAGATGATACTTGGCCATTGCGTTTGTATAGTAGTTGTTATTGACGATAGCGGTGTACTCATCCGGACCCGTCACACCATGAATCTGAAAAGTTCCCTTGTAATGGTGTCCGATTTCTAACCATGTCCTGGCTGTCTCCAGAATGACTTCAGCACCTTTTGCCACCATAAATGACCAGTCGCCGGTATACAGGTGGTACTGTATGAATGCGTAGGCGATGTCGGCATTTATGTGGTATTGGGCAGTTCCGGCAGGGAAATAGCCTGAGCATTCAATACCGGATATGGTTCTCCATGGATAGGAAGCACCCTTTAGATGCCCCAGCATTTTTGCCCTATCTCTGGCTTCAGGCAATATTCGATATCTATAAGACAATAATTCCTTTGCTTTCTCATGCTGATTGAACATCAGAACAGGCAGAACATAAATCTCGGTATCCCAGAAATAATGTCCTTCGTATCCTTCCCCGGACAAGCCCTTGGCCGAAATATTGGAAAAACTGTCTTTGCCAACAGATTGAAGCAAATGAAACAGCTTGAATCGCAATGCCATCTGATCTTCCGGGTTTCCTTCTATGACAATATCTGACTCTGTCCAGTACTGGTCGAGAACTCTGATCTGATCTTTCTTGAAGTCCTTGTATCGCCAATCCCTGTATGATAGAGAAAGCTCTTCAGCCAGATCTAAAGGACTCTCAAACCGTACACCATCCGCAAAAGCCACTATTTTCTCTAGCACAAGCTTGCCTGTTCCCTTTATAATCGTTTCAATCCGATTATTCTTAACGGCAGATGTGATTTTATACTCATGTTCCGACTCCACGAGATGCCTGATGACAGTCGCCTGGTCAACGCCGGTGGTTTTGGTTCTTAACACGCAATGAACATACTCGCCAGCAGGTTCCATGGACACAGGGACCATCAATTTTGTGTGGCCTTGACCGATTCTTGGGTCTCCGGGTGTGGTATAGTTTTCAACGTCTCCATAAAGGACACTTTTCAGTTCGATAACACCGTCATAATCTACCTCAATGCGATAAATTACAAAATTCAGATGTTTCAAGGACGCCATTCGGTTGAATCTCAGCTTTGCTGTTTTACCGGATTCTGTCTTGTAAGCATAGCCTCGCTCTGATTCTCCCTGTTGGTAGTCCAGCCATCTGTAGTAGCCTTCGTACTTTCCGGTAGTCAGTTGAGCCTTCTCTCCGTCCAAGTACACCTCACAGGTTTGTGTGTCAACAATCCTAGGCTGCTTGTCCTGTATGACCGGAAAGCCATATGCCATTTCGGCATGGATCATCGGCACACGATCATATAGCCCATTGATGTATGTTCCTCGGATGCTGTCGCCTTGCGGATAGCCTTCTTCAAAACATCCACGCAAGCCAACATAGCCGTTTCCTATTGTAAACAAGCTCTCCTCTACCATTTGCCTGGAAGGGTCATAGGAATCTTTTGTCAATCTCCACATTTAGCTTTCCCCCTCTCTATATAATTAATTCAAGTTATTTAATAATAAAGTGATTTTTCTGTTTCCAAATCAAATAGATGAATTTTCTCAGGATCGAACACAACACAAATCTTATCCCCAAAATCAAAGGTCTTTGAAGAGTCTGTTTTCATGATGTATTGGTTGCCGTTGATTTTGAAATAAATATTCAGGTCGCTGCCAAGGAGTTCTGTCACCTCGACTACACCTCTGATACCCATTTCCCCACTGCCAAAACGAATATCTTCTGGTCTTATGCCAATTTTTACCTTTTGATTGTATCGGTTGTCCTTTTTGACACGATCAACCAGGACTGAATTCAAAGGCATGGTGCATCCCTCAACTTTTATTTCAGGTGTGTCGAGGATTTCACCGTCAAAGAAGTTCATCTGAGGTGCGCCAATAAACCCTGCAACAAACATATTGACAGGATAGTTGTAGATAGTTCTTGGTTCAGCTACCTGTTGTATCGCCCCTTCGTTTATGACGCAAATTCTGGTTCCCATTGTCATTGCTTCGGTCTGATCATGGGTCACATAGATAAATGTCGTTTCCAAGTCGTTATGAAGCTTGATTAGCTCAGTCCTCATCTGCACTCTAAGTTTGGCATCCAGATTTGACAATGGTTCATCCATCAGGAATACTTCAGGCTTGCGGACGATTGCTCTTCCAAGCGCAACACGCTGTCTCTGTCCCCCTGAAAGCTGCTTGGGCTTGCGATCCAGCAGTGTCTCTATGCCTAGTATTTTAGCTGCCTTCATAATCCTTTCTTTGATTTCATCTTTCGGTGTTTTCTTTAATTTCAATCCAAATGCCATATTGTCAAAGACAGTCATATGGGGATAAAGCGCATAATTCTGAAATACCATTGCTATATTTCTATCTTTTGGGGATACATCATTAACCAGTTTGTCACCAATATAGATGTCCCCAGTGGTTGCATCCTCAAGCCCCGCTATCATTCTGAGAGTTGTTGTTTTCCCGCACCCTGAAGGTCCGACAAAAACCATGAACTCCTTATCTGGAATTTCCAGTTCGAAGTCTTTAACAGCCTGAAATCCGTTGGGATAAATCTTGTTTACATTGCTTAGCTTTAAATTTGCCATATACCATTACCTCCTCAAGCCTCTATTCAATATCTATTCTTTTTTTGAGTGCCGTCAAGGCACCTAATTCCGTACAAATGTCTGAAGCCACTTGATTGGCGCTTTCGACATATTGTTTCATGTCCAACAGTGACCGCACTGTGTTTTGGGGTTGCTCTTTTTTGCTCAGTTCTAACAGCAGTGCGCCTACAAACGCATCTCCAGCGCCTGTTGTGTCAATTACTTTAACCTTTGGCGCAGGTATTGTCATTTCCCATTCATCATTGAAAACCAGCGCTCCTCTGCTTCCTAGCGTTACGGCAAAGGTGCCTTTATAATTCTGACGAAAATAGGAAACCATTTCCATTTCACTGCTGGCCTTTGATATGAGAAATGCCTCTTCTTCGCTTAATTTGACAAGATCGGCCAATTGAAGGAATTCGTCGCAGGCTGCTCTGAAGACGTCAGACTTTTCAGACCAGAAGGCATCTCGGTAGTTTGGATCGAATGAGATGAAATATCCCGCCATCCGTGCCTTGTGAAGCAGTTCGATGTAGGTGATTCTGAGGTTGCCATCAAGAAATCCTGTGGCGGCTCCAAAATGAACCAATCGGATATTTGCGTCTTTTAAGGTCTTGATATCTGTCATTGATACATCCGCATCCGCTCCCCTGTAGAAGATGAAGTCTCTCTCTCCATTGCTGTCAATGGAGACAAATGCCAGTGTTGTCGGCATATCCGATCTCTTAAGCCACTGTGTCTGAACATTGTATTGTTTTAAAGTTGCTTCCAGGAAATCACCGAAGCCGTCCTTTCCTACCGAGCCATAAAAATAACAACTCCCCCCCAACGCACCGATGACACAAGCCACATTGGCTGGCGCGCCTCCGGGTTTCATAATGAAGGACTCCTGTCCCGCCAGATTGCTTTCTTTTTTTGATCCGATAAAATCTATTAGCATCTCGCCAATACAGATAACCGAACTCATACGACCTCCTTGGAGCGATCCTTTATTTTCATAGTGCTTTGCCTCACAACCAACTCGTGTGGAAGAACAACAATCTCGGCAAGCGACGACTCTTTTTTATCGTTTTGCAGTTTAATCATGTCAATCAATCTTTCAATGGCCTGCAGACCTTTTTCTTCAAATGGTTGGCGGATTGTGGTCAGAGTGGGATTGTACATCTTGGCAATCTCCACGTCATCAAAACCGATAAAAGAGATATCGGCTGGAACCCTCAAACCCGCGTCAAAAGCACATTTCATAGCCCCTATGGCCATCAGATCATTGGCGCAGAAAACAGCAGTTGGCAATGATTTATCTGTAAGCAAACTCTTCATTGCCTGATAGCCATGATCAAAGGAATACTTGCCCTCAACAACCAGCTCTGAATGATACAATCCCTTCTCTGCCAATGCTTCCTGATATCCAACAAACCTCTCTCTGCCTGCGTAACGATCACTTAATGGTCCGCGAATCATGGCTATGTTTTTATGCCCTAATGAAATGAGATAAGTTGTCGCGTCATAGGCGGCCTTTTTATTGTCGATTTCTATCACCGGTATTGTATCGCTGTCAATGTCGGATCCGATCACGACAACAGGCTTATGAAATGAGTTCAGGGCTTGGATCAGTTCTTCATTCATGGCGCCGGCAAGAAAAATCAGACCGTCTATGGCCTTTTCATTTAATATTTGTATGTGCCTGATACCTGTATCTATATTGAAATCAGTTGCGGTGATAAGAAGCGAGTAGTTTTTAGACCGTATATAGGATTCC
>JAUYTY010000176.1 GCA_030694905.1 Eubacteriales bacterium
GGGGCCACACCTGTTCCCATCCCGAACACAGCAGTTAAGCCCTTCTGCGCTGATGATACTTGGTGGGTGACTGCCTGGGAAAGTAGGTCGTCGCTGGATAAGCCAAAAAACCACCCGTCATTTCGACAGGTGGTTTTTTAAAGTTTCGATTAAGCAACTGCTAAGTGTATCGCCTTCACACTCCACACCGTTTACCACGTAACCATTTACCAAGATTACCGGCTTTTCGATGATTGTTTTTTCGACACAGGCAGTCAGACAGCTATTGATGATTAGATAAAGATCGAAGTGTTGGTCATCCTTGTAGACAAACTCAACATTATTTAATGATTGTTTGATTCTTTTAAGTATCAGCTTGACATCATAGTATGGGTTGCAGTTTCCGCACAGCTTCACTCTAATATACAACTTATTCGAATCCGCCATGGCTATTGGGCCGTCCATCCGCCATCCACTGTCAGAATCGTTCCGGTGATATAGCTTGCTTCATCCGAGGCAAGATAGACAACAGCACTGGCTATTTCCTCCGCTGTTCCAAATCTTCTCATAGGTGTTTTGTCCAGAAGATACTTCCGAACCTTCTCTTCATTCAATACATTTTCGTTGATCGGTGTAATCACATAACCCGGAGCGATACCGTTGACTCGGATACCGTATTTTGCCCACTCCAACGCGAGGCCTCTTGTCAGCTGAACGACGCCTCCCTTGCTGCAGAGATAGGGAAGTACATTTTTATCTCCTACCAGACCGAGCATAGAGGCGATATTGATGATACGGCCGTGCTTTTGCTTGATCATTCTTTTACCGACTGCCTGAGCAGTTAGAAAAACACCCTTTAGATTTGTGTCGACAACAAAGTCCCAGTCATCCTCTGTCAGCTCTTCTGCCGGTTTGGTGATGGCAACGCCAGCATTATTGACCAATATGTCGATAAAACCAAACTGTTTAATTGTATTCTCAACCAGTGCATCTATCATTTTCTTCTGGGTGATGTCACAGGCATAAGCCATGGACTTGACACCCTTGCTTTTTATTTCCTCAGCGACTTTTATGCAGTCACCCTCGCTTCGACTGACAATGACAACATTAGCGCCACTATCAGCTAGGCTGTGAGCAGTGGCGTAACCCAAGCCTTTGGTGGCACCGGTTACGATTGCCGTTTTTCCAGTTAGATCAAACATCTTATTCCTCGCTTTCTATGCCGGCAAGCCTTTTAGCCAGGGTTTTTTTGTATTCAACATTGGCCTGTCTTGCCATGACAACCCTTTGCGCCTGTGGAGATCCCGCACCATGCATGCTCTCAACCAATGCGGTGCCGCCTGTCATATTTTCTATCAATCGGGCCATCCTGTATCTTTCATCAGTTGTGAACTTGCCGTTGCCTTTTAGATACTTCTGCATGTATTTTCCGATTTCAGGATCATTAAGATCTTTCTCAGATGGCATTGTGGCGATAAATCCACCGGCAATATCATGGCTGAGCCTGCAGATCTCATAGATGAATCGGGTGACATTCTGTTTGTCTACGTTAGCCAATAATGGATTTACGTAATAAGCGCCGGAAGGCAGCTGATGGCCATCGCATGAGCAAGCCAAAGCGCAGCAGTAAAGGGTCTCGGTCAAGTGAACCATTTCAGTGATCTTATCCTTGACATGGCTGGCACCGGCTGCGCCATTGTATTCAGCAATTGCAGCGGTCGCACCGATTATGATATCGCTGACACCACCCTTGCATCCGCCGTAGTTCTGTCTGTGGTAAGAAGCGAAGCGTTCAACCATCAGGCCGGCAAACTGGGTCTCGCCGAACATGAACACCCTTTCCCAAGGAACAAACACATTCTCAAGGATGGTGATGCATTCACCCCCGACCACTCCGAATTTGGCATTCCCCTGGTCGATCTGGTCCCATTTTCTTTTATCATTTGACTGGCGACCGAATATATGAATGACGCCTTCCGCATCAACAGGTATGGCACAAGCCACCGCGTAGTCCTTATCTTCCGGAGATAACGCTGTCGTTGGCATGACGAGCATTTCAAAAGAGTTGACCATACCGGTCATATGCATTTTTGCGCCTTTAATGACGATCCCTTTTTCATTTTGCTCCACTACATGCACAAACATATCCGGATCTTCCTGCTTACCCGGTGGTAAAGATCTGTCTCCTTTTGGGTCAGTCATAGCGCCGGCTACCATCAGGTCATTCTCTTGAATATATTCCAGGTATTTGGAGAATCGTTTGAAATAATCAGTTCCCAGCTTCGCATCCATATCATAGGTTGTGGAGTATAGCGCATTCAATGCATCAAATCCGACACATCTCTGGTAGCAGGAACCGGTTTTCTGAGAAATCGCTCTCAGCATTTTAACCTTCTTGATCAGATCATCCGTACTTTGGTGAATATGTGTGAAGCGGTTGATTTTATTGCCTGTCAGATGCGAGACGGTCGTCAGTAGTTCCTCAAATACGGGATCGTGGGCCATGTCATAGGTCATCGCTGCTGCATTGATATGAGGTTGGATTAATGGGTGTCCCACCACGCTGTCAATCTTTTGTCCTTCATAATAAACAATTGGTTTCAATTGCTTTAAAGCGTCCATGTATTCTTGTCCGGTTTTAAGTGCCATAAAGTAACCTCCTAAAATCTAATGCTGAATATTTGTCTATATGCCATAACTATATCATATTAAAGATGTTACTTCACTAAGAAAAAAATTATTTCATTTGATTTAAAACCCTTATTGCTTAAGAAAAAATAATGTGGTATGATAATGTTCGGAGCAAAAGCTCCAACATGCCGAAGTGGCGGAACTGGCAGACGCGCTAGATTCAGGTTCTAGTGAGCGCAAGCTCGTACAGGTTCGAGTCCTGCCTTCGGCACCAAATAAGAACACAATGTTTGATACAATCGAAACTCGTTGATTTCAACGGGTTTTCGTGTTTTTTGAGACAGTGTGTAGGATTAAAACAGAGAAAATTCTACAGTTAAGCTATATTATTTGCACTGAAAATGCACCGTTAATAATAAAATGCACCGAAGAAAAATTCGGGTGCACCTTTTGGCGTTAATGGAAAGCGCTAGTTGACTTGTCTGTTATGAGAAGATAAATTAGTCATTGTGAAAAACAGAACTTAATTTAAGTCCTTTTGAGTCGAAGCCCTAACAAATTCCAGAGCTGTTATCGGGTTTAATTTTTGTGAGCAACTTTATAAAATTGAAAAGGATCTAAGAGAAAAGTATGAAGGCAATGATGATTATTATAAAATTCGTTATGAAGCAAGGCTTGAAAAATCAGCTCCAATCATAGAAGAATTCATGTATAGAATCAGTATAGACAAAAGATGAGCGAAGTAAAGTAAGAAGAACCGACCCTATTGCTCGGAGGCTGGCATCTACTTTTGTAAGTCCTCAAAGTCCCGAGGTTTATCCATTGGGTTTACCGGAGAAATGAAAAACGGCAGACACAAAGCCCGCCGCTTCTATAGTCAACTTTTGTAATTTGCCCGGTTCAACAGTTTCGATTGACGATCAACTACTTAGGTCGTACAGACTCTATCACCTTTGCATCCACCCAGTAGATTTGATTGTTTCGGGTGAAGAATAGATACTTATCATCGTCCGATACCCATGGACAAAGCTCTGAACCGTATGTGTTGACTGACGAAGGTAGTTCGACAGGAGTACCCCAGGACCCATCTATGCTCCTAAAACTCACGAAGAGGTTCGGCCGATCCGTAAATGACGCTGTGCGAGCGAAGATAAGGTACGAACCGTCTCTTTTTATGAACGGGCAAAACTCACGGCTGGGACTGTTAACAAGTTCGTCAAGTTTCGTAACCCTAGTGAACTGCCCGTTTACCTGCTCGGCACAGTAGATATCGTTGATGGTTGCATCTGACTTTTCAAGCTCACGCCCCGAGAAGTACAGGTCTCCGTTGGATGTAAGCGACATCGTCCAGTGGACCTTCAACGAATTAACCGCGTCTGGCAAAGCCGTCGGCGTTGACCAAGTACCATTGATTCTTTCAACGACATGGATATTCTCTTTTCCATCCACCATCAGGGAGAAGTACAGCTTCTTACCATCCGCTGAAAAGGTAGGAGAATCGCCAATTTCTGAGAAGGGTGCAGCTGCAGGTTTTGTCCAAGCACCGTTTTCCAGGTTCATGTAGTACAAATGGTAGGTCAAACCGTCCGATTCTATCGAAGACCAATAGACCTCTGTGCCATCTGGTGAGAACTGACATACGGAATGTGTCTCCCCAGAAGGTGATAGGAGTAGTTCGGACGCAAATGGCGTAGATATCATTCCGGGTGGTTCTTGTCCTAAGTACGCACTGGCCAGATCCGATGTTGGTGAAGGTGGAGAGGATAGCGAGGTTGGTTTACTGCACGCTACGCTAGCTAAACACAATCCGACTATTAGACACGTCAAAATGCTGGATTTGCAAAACTTCAAGTTCATCAACTCCTTCATTTCTAATCCTTTTTTATACATTACTGCTTCTAATGTTTCATAAATTCACTATATATCTACTGTATATAAAAGTAAAGATAGTATATAAAAAATGTCCCAGCTAAGAGGGGATTAGCGCCAATGATGCCAAGTTCCGCAATTCCAATTTACAATGAAACCAATGCTTTTTGGGAAATCAAGCTGGATTCATCTCCTGAATCTGTCCTGGAATACACAAAGATAAAGGCACTGGAAAATATAAAATGCGCTAAGGAGAAGCATGCAAATCTAAAAGAATACGATTATGCTTACAAGCTTTATTCAATTTGATAAATATAGCTGAAGAGGAATACAAAAAAGCCGAAGATGTGTTAAGTAAAAATAATTCTATATATGGAATTTCAAAAGCTGTTAGAAGTTACACTAGAGCTCAAGTAAGAGCAATACAGGTAATTAATGCTTTAATCGTGCTCCCTTCTAATACAATTGATTAACCATGAAGTTAGTAACCTAAGTAGTTTCTAAATATTGGTGACGAGCATAATATTGGCGATAAGTATATAAGTTGCTTGAAAATATTGTGAAATTAAAAGTTGTAGAAATTTGAATCATTACCCGAGCGGAAACGGTACTATACAATTTCAGTGAGATTTGTAGGAGCGTTAGACGGGGATAGAAATCGAGAGATATCCCCTTTAATAGTCCGATTTATTAAATTGTATAAGACTAATGTGATACCGCACCTGTTTAAGGAAATATAACAATGAGTTGGCGTGTCCACAATAAGGGTTTCTATACTTTTCACTGTCCATTCTATAGGGTATATTATAGCGTTAATCCATACTTTTTGGCGTTAATCGATACCTTTTGGCGTTAATCGAATATCGCCAAATTGTATCAATCTTTGAGTGATTAGACAAAACTGATACCACAGATTGATACGATGTATCTTTCTGTGGTATTGTTAATTTAAGCTTTGAAAGCGCTATAAATCAAAGTATTTCATAAATCGGCAAGGCGTGTTATTGACATATGTCCGTAATAGTATTACAATTATTAGGATTATGGATATAAGATGAATTATGAGGAGGTTTTTTATGAGTATAACTAACGCGGTCGTGGAAAAGAAAGAGGCAAAAATGAGATCATGCTTGCAGCCTGCTCCGAAAGTTCTCGTTTCATGCAGGGGTCTGGATGGAGAGAATAATGCGCTAGCGGTAGGCTATTGCGGCAATTGCAGTTATGATCCGCCTATGGTTATGGTTGGTATTGTCCCTACAAGGTATTCCTATAAAATGATAAAGGAATCAGGATGTTTCGTGGTTAACCTTGTGGAGAAAAGTTATAAGGAAACCTTTGATTATCTTGGAAGCCATAGCAAACGGGACGGGGACAAACTGGCAGCAATGAACGTTAAGCTTCAGGATGGACAAAAGGTGAATGCACCCATACTGCTTGATTGTCCTGTAAACATTGAATGTACAATTGTGGATTCTATTGTAACAGGATCACATGAAATGTTTATCGGGAAAATCGAATGCGTCCGTGCCGATGCAAGAATAACAGATGACAAGGGCAATATTGATTTTTCTCGCCTTGATTTCATTTAATGGCGTTCTTTTGCGTCTTTTCCCGCTTGAAACACTAAATTGCATAACAACATTTATAAGAACGCTCTTATATCTTTCAAGATAGAAGGGTTTTTTTTCTCTTAAGAATATAAAAACCAACCAAAAAAAATACAACTTCATTCCTACCTATGATATAATAATCAGAAATACATTAATAAGGAGAGAATAATATATGAAAGTGCATGATGTGGTAATTGTAGGAGCAGCCAGGACACCTATTGGCGACTTTATGGGCTCTTTAAAGAGTTTCAGTGGTGTAGACCTTGGTGTGGCTGCGGTTAATGGTGCGTTGAAAAAAGCTGGTGTGGATCCAAAACTCGTTGAAGAATTGGCTGCAGGATGCATCTATAAAAACGGACAAAAAGGAAATCCGGCAAGACAGGTCCAGCTAAAGACAGGTATGCCGACAACCGGTTGGGCTTATACGCTAGACCAGCAATGTGCTTCAGGTATGAAGGCATTTGAACTAATTTATCAGTCAGTCGCATTGGGCAAAGCATCTGTTGCCGTTGCATTGGGAATGGAAAGTATGACAAATGCCCCTTATCTGTTGCTGAATGCTAGAGAAGGCTACCGTATGGGAGATGGACAATTAAAAGACAGCATGCTGCATGACGGGCTGATTTGTGCCATGGAAGGCTACCATATGGGAATAACAGCAGAAAATCTCGCAACAGAATACGGCATATCCAGAGAAGAGCAGGACGAATTGGCTTTGATGAGCCACCAGAGAGCAGTAGCCGCAAAGAAAAACGGATACTTCGTCGATGAGATTGTACCGATGGAAATCAAGACAAGAAAAGGCGTAACTGTTGTTGACCAGGATGAGCATCCAAGAGAAGATGTGACATTGGAAACACTAGCGGCTATGAGACCGGCATTTGACAAGAACGGAACCATTACTGCCGGCAATGCATCAAGCATTAATGATGCGGCAGCAGCCCTTGTTCTGACAACTATGGAGAAAGCAAAAGAGCTTGGATTGAAGCCGTTGGCAAGAGTCCTTGCAACTGCCAATTCAGGTGTTGAACCAAGGATCATGGGAATAGGACCTGCTTACTCAATTCCTAAATCAATCGAATTGGCGGGATTGACGGCCGATGACATCGACTACTATGAAATAAATGAAGCATTTGCGGCACAGTTTTTAGCCGTCAATAAAGTTTTGAAGCTTGATATCAATAAAGTCAATGCAAACGGGTCAGGTATCGGTTTGGGCCATCCTGTGGGCGCTACAGGTGCAAGACTAGTACAGACACTGATCCACGAACTGAAAAGAAGAAACGGAAGATACGGTGTTGCCTCATTATGTGTCGGTGGTGGACCGTCTATGAGTGTTGTAATAGAGAATCTGTCATAATTTGACAAGTATTTGATTCTATGTCAGATATTGTCGCAGGGCAGATAAAAGAATGAAACCGCAAAAGATACAGTTCATTTATGGACTGTATCTTTTTATACAGAGAATAATCAAAACAAATCATCAGATATGTTATAATACTTAAAAAGAAGTAATGGAGCCTAAATATATGAGATGGAGGTTAAGATGAAATCGAATGCCAGAATAGCTGAAGTCATCGACCAACTAGCTTCAGAAAGACTAGACCTTTTAAAAGAAGTAGGAATTAAAATATGGAAATATGCGGAACTAAGTCGACAAGAATACCGTTCGGCGAAATATCTTTCAGATAAACTGGAATCAATGGACTTTCAGGTAAAAAGAGGTGTAGGTGGTTATCCCACCAGCTTTGTGGCGCAATGGAAAAATGGCGTTGAATCAGGACCAGTAATTGGACTATTGTGTGAATATGATGCTTTACCCAGTCTATCTACAGAGAAAAAGGGTGACCCAGGTCATGGTTGCGGACACAATCTGTTTGCTGCGGGAGCCATCACAACAGCCGGCATAATCAAGGCATACTTGGAAGAAACGGGAATCAATGCAACAATAAAGGTGTTCGGAACCCCCTCGGAAGAAAGCTATGGAAGCAAACCCTTTATGGTCAAACAAGGAATCTTTGATGGTGTTGATTTTTTCATGGGGTTTCATCCGTTGGAGTTCAATGGCGTGCTGTACGCCACCCACAATGCAATCATAGGAAAGAAGTATCGGTTTTTTGGCAAGACATCCCATGCGGGTGCAGAGCCTGAATTGGGCATAAGTGCTTTGGACGCCGTAGAGATAATGAATGTTGCGGCAAACTACTTGCGGGAACATATCACACAGGATGCGAGAATACACTATATCATCACACATGGTGGCGAAGCGGCAAATATTGTCCCTGATTTTGCAGAAAGTCATTATATAGCAAGAGCCCAGGATTTGAATAATCTAAAGCAGATCAGCAATAAAATAGACAATGCGGCTAAAGGTGCTGCTCTGGCTACCGGGTGCACCTATGAAATCGAATATATAGAGTCCTTTGCCAACACCGTATTGAATAGACCCTATGCGGAAATTGCCCAGAGCTACATACAGCATTTCGGACCGCCAAATTATTCACAAGAAGATCAAGACTCGGTTTCGGAATTTGGAAAGAGAGAAGGTATTTTGATGAACATAGAAGAACTCCCTGACAAACAGGGATTTTACGGGGCATCCACAGATGAGGGTGATGTCTCATGGGTGGCTCCGTGGATAAGAATTTGCATGGCTATCTATGCGGATGGCACCCCGGGACATTCCGTAGAGGTTACCAGACAGTCCAATATGCCGACAGCTCACAAAGGCATGCTTCATAATATCAAGGTGTGTTCCTCTGTAATAGCTCACTTGCTTGAGAATCAAAAGGATCTTGAACAGGTAAAGGAATACCACAAGAATGCCATGGCAAAAAGAACCTACGACAGGACGTTCAACCCATATCCCAAACCTTCGTTTTTTCCTAACGCACCTGGATTTGCGGTTGACGACTCAGGCAATCTTACATTGAAGCCAGAGATCCATCCATTCCTGGAGGGACTGGAAAGCTTCAGCATTTTCTTATATAGAGAAGATAAATTGATTGGACAAGGGCACAAGAAAGACGTAACCCAATCGAAACTGAATTTTGAGATTGCAGAGGATTTGTTGCCTGAAGAAGTGTTGACGATAAAATACAATTTGTCCGATAGGGATAGTCAAACCTTGCTGGGATACTTTAAGATTTAGCCGCCAATGGTTTCACCAATCCAATAATAAAGTAGAAGTTTTATTCGTTAATTAGTATAATATGAGTAACAACACAAACGGAGAAGATCACGATTATGCTGAAAAAACTATTCATCCCAAGAACCATGCTGCTTCTCGTTCCAGTGCTTATGCAACTGGCTATATTTGTCGTTCTGGTCCTGAGATTCAATGAATTTTTCGGGTACTTTTACGTTGCGAGCATTACACTCAGTATAGTTGTTGTGGTTATGATACTCAATAGCAGGAGCAATCCAGCTTATAAGATCGCATGGATCATTCCAATTATGCTGTTTCCGATTTTTGGCGGCGTTTTTTACCTCTTGATTGGAAGAAATAAGCTCAGCAATAGAAACATAAAAAGAATGAAGTTAATTGAGATCAAATCCAAGGAAGTGCTGGAGACACATCATCATGTCCTGGAGAAAATAAGAAAAATCAGAAGAGGCGCTGCCTTACAGGCTAGTTACATACAGAATTATGCCTATTACCCGCCTTATGAGGATACATATACAGAATACCTGCATATAGGCGAGATTAAATTCCAACGACTAAAAGAAGAATTGGAGAAAGCGAAACATTTTATATTTCTGGAATACTACATTATAGAAGAAGGCAAGATGTGGAACAGCATATTGGATATCTTGAAACTAAAAGTCGCGGAAGGCGTGGAGGTGAGAATCATCTATGACGATGTCGGATGTATTTTCACATTACCGAGGGACTATCATCTCAGACTTGAGGAAATGGGCATACAGTGCTGTGTGTTCAATCCGTTGGAGCCTATACTGTCATTGAAGGGAAATACGAGAGACCATAGAAAGATAGCCGTCATAGATGGTCATACAGGATTTACAGGGGGAATCAACCTAGCCGATGAATACATAAATGAGATCGACAAGTACGGACATTGGAAGGATTCATCCATCATGGTCAAAGGAAAGGCAGTCTGGAATCTGACTGTCATGTTTCTGTCCATGTGGCATTATCTTAGAGGTATAGATGAGGATTTCAACGAATTCAGAAACTACACACATAATGACAACGGACTGGGATCAGCTGGATTTGTACAACCTTTTGCCGATAGCCCACTTGACAATGAATCTGTAGGTCAAACAATCTATTTGAATCTGATCAGCAAAGCCAGCAAAAGCATTTACATCACAACACCCTATCTCATCATTGATTATGAAATGATCAACGCATTGACAACAGCTGCAAAAAACGGTGTGGATGTGAGAATCATCACACCCCATCACGGTGACAGGTGGTATGTCCATTCGGTCACACGTTCGTATTATAGGCAACTCCTCGAAGCAAGCGTTAAAATATATGAGTATACGCCAGGCTTTATCCACTCAAAAACATTCATTGTAGATGATGACTATGGGGTGGTTGGAACCATCAATATGGATTATAGAAGCCTCTATCTTCACTTTGAGTGCGGGGTGTGGCTGTTCAAGACAGAGAGCGTGGTCCAAATGAAGGATGATTTTATTGACACCTTGGCGATGTGCGAACAAATCACATTGCAGCAAGCCAGCAGTCTTCCGTGGTATAGAGTCATGGGACGGCTAATGCTGAGGATATTCGCACCGTTGCTGTGAAAATATAATTGGATTGAGTTCCTTTGACTGAAGAATTTGAAATATTTAAACATTATTCAAATAATGTAAAAAATCATTACCTTTATCAGACAGAATTGTCCCTTGTTTTGTTATGCCAATTTCAACTAATCCATGTGAATTCAAGTGTTTCATGATAGTCCTCAATTTACTGTAGGTTATTTCTATATCAAAACTTTTTAAAATATTTAACATATTGTTTCTACCAAGTTTTACGACGCTATCATTATTGCCTGACAACAACGTAAGTATCTTGTTGATATGATCTATATCAAAATACTCTTTTAGTTGATATAGTACTTTTTTATGACTGCTCTGCAAGCCTAATAAGTTTGTTTGGTTGCTTGTTCTAATATCATATGGTAATGAATCTATTTCAATAACACCCGATTTTGACATTAAAGTTGTGTATTCTATCATGTTTGCCAATTCTCTGAAATTGCCGTTCCATGAGTAATTTTCTAAACAATTCAGAGCGTCGATGGAAAATACTTTGTCAGAAGATTTTTTGCTTAACAGTACTCTAATCAGTTTTTTTATACTTTCTTTTCTTTCTCTCAAAGGAGGTATGTTGATTATAAATACATTAATTCTATAGTACAAATCTTCTCTGAATTTACCTTCCTTGATTAATTTTTTCAAATCTTTATTGGTAGCTGCTATAACCCTAACATCGACCGGTATAATCTTAGTATCTCCTAATCTCATAATTTCTTTTTCTTCTAGAACTCTCAGCAATCTTGTTTGAAGGCTTAGTGAAGAATCACCTATCTCATCAAGGAAGATAGTTCCCTTATGAGCTAATTCGAACAATCCTTTTTTTCCACTCCTTTTGGCCCCTGTGAAAGCACCTTCTTCATATCCAAAAAGCTCACTTTCTATCAAATTTTCAGGCAGAGCTGCAAAATTAACAGCCACAAAAGGTTTATCTGATCTATCCGAGTAATTATGAATAGATTGAGCCATTAATTCTTTTCCTGTTCCACTCTCCCCTGTTATTAAAACAGTTGATTTGGTCTTGGCAAAGATTTTAGCATCATCAATCAGACTATTCATAATTTTATGCTCGGTGATAAAATCATTGAATGAATGGCGGGCAAAATATCCCCTAGTATCTTGATATAGCAATTTCCTGACTTGCTCCTCTTTTTTTTCAATATCCTTTGTTTCACCAAGCTTAAAGAAACCAATTTCTGAACCGACATTTTTGTAAGAGATATACGAAACATAAATGTTGCGATTGTTAATTCTGATAATAGTATTAGAATCTAATAATTTGCCTTCAGAGTTGTATAATGACGAGACGTCTATAACCGATTGTATTTTTTGGTTAAGGAGGTTGTTTTTTTTGCGGTTTAAAAGTTTTTCAGCAACTAGATTCATTTCTGTAATTTCAAAATTAGAATTTATAGCTATAATTCCTTCATCGATTTCATTTATAATTGAATGAAAAGTATTTTTTAACATGTTTGATTCCAAAAGTTGAATACTAAGCTGCTTATACGTATTCACTAGAATTTCCTTTTGTTTCTTATAATACTTATCTAAATATTCTGCCCTAAAATCATAATATTTAAGAATTTTTGTAAAACTATCAACTGATAGAGACCTTAATCCTATGTCTATTTTGTTAGAAATATGAACTGGACAGTAATCTAACATGCCGGGAGAAATAGCAGTGTCTATGTGATCACTCACATCATTCTTACAGTTTTCCCAATATGGTATGTAATTTATGTGATCGATTCCCAAGTTCTTTAAAGTTTTAATTGTCTCATATGCGGTTGATTCTGTTTTGTTAACAACCAAGACTTCAGTGTTGTTGCTTAACAGAAACAATTTATCAAAACATTCAGGTTCAAAGACATCCAAAGATGCTAATATGATTTTTTCTTTATCAAAGTATTGGCTTATCAGATTATAGGATTGTTCACCCATTGCCATAATCAAATCTGGAGGGTTTTTTAAGGTTGATATTAAATCTTCTATACTGTAATCATAAAAAATATGCTCTTTAATGCGAACCTGTTCACCAAAAACCTCAGAAAGAGTATTTCTTAAATTAACAGCGTGTTTTCTTGTTAATGAGACAATTAAAAGACTTTTTTTAGTTGAATCTTTCATAGCCACCTCGCACATAATATTGATATAATAATACAGTTAAAAAAAATAAAAATCAACACAAAAAGTGTATTAATTAGTATCATGCCATAAAATAGACAGGACAATATTATAGCCTATAAAGGCTGCTTAAATGGCATAAGAATTGCATATGCTAATACATCTGAAATTATAATCTGAGGCAATACATTAACTATGGAATATAAAATTTAACAGTGAGGTTTAGAGACATGAGATTTAATGACAAGGTAGTTGTGATCACGGGTGCCTGTGGAGAAATAGGCAAATGTATAGTAGAATCATTTATGAATGAAGGCGCATTAGTTGTAGCTTGCGATATAAACGAACGAGCTTTGCAAGCGATAAATGACAATAAAGATTTCAATGACAAAATAGTAATCACAGAGAAAGTTGATATAACAAATGAGAAAGAAGTTGTACTGACAATAGAAAAAATTACAAGAGACTTTGGACGTATAGATATATTGGTGAATAATGCTGGCATTGTAAGAGATAGGGTTATTACAGAAATGACGGAAAAAGAATGGGATGATGTGTTGGATGTTAACCTGAAGGGCGCGTTCTTTTTCTGCAAACATGTTGCGAGACAAATGCTCATCGACGGAAAAGGTAAAATCGTCAACATATCTTCAAGGGCATACCTAGGTAATCCGGGACAAGCCAATTACTCATCATCAAAGGCGGGATTGATTGGATTGACAAAATCCCTGGCTAAAGAACTAGGACCAGCTGGAATAAATGTCAATGCAATCGCACCGGGACTTATCGAGACGGATATGATAATATCTCATCCTAAATATGAAAAGATAAAAAACATTCATATCAAACTCTCACCACTTAAGAGGCTGGGAAAAGTCACTGATGTAAGAGATGCTGTCTTGTTTATGTCTTCAGAGGAATCATCCTACATAACAGGTGAAATTTTACATGTAACAGGAGGAAGAATGGGTTAGAAAAATTATGTTCAAACCATAATACGATTGATATATTAATAAAGTCGGAAAAATTCTAAAAACGACCCAATAAACATACTAAATATATTTTGGTATATGTGTAGTATCAAGAAACAGTTGAAAATAGTAAAACTTGAAATGATGAGGTGATTTAATCAAGATGGCATGATAATTGCTATAATAAATATGAACACTTAAATATGACATAAGAGGTGGTTGGTGTGAAAGATAAAGAAATTGCTGTAATAGGGTCAGGGACCATGGGGATGGCAATAGCCCAATTGATCTTATTCAAAGGATACAGAGTAATCACATTGACTATTGAGCCAATTGAAACAGGTTCAAAAAAAATGGAAGAACTACTGAATGCGTCGGTGAATAAAAACAAAATCACAACTAGTGAAAAGGATATGTATTTTGCTCAATACCGGATTACAAATGATCCGGAAAAATTGTCCGAATGTTATATGGCTATTGAAGCGATTGTTGAAGATCTTGATGAAAAAATCAAGTGTTTTCAAATGTTGGACAAGATATGCAAAGACGAAACCATAATTTGCACCAATACTTCCTCGTTATCGGTCACCAAATTAGCCTCAATAACAAATAGAGCAGACAAGATAATAGGATTACATTTTTTCAATCCTGTAATATCCACAAAAATGGTGGAAATAGTTACAGGCCTGAGAGTATCTGAAGAAACAATATTGGAATGTATTGAGTTTGTAAAATCTTTAGATAGAGAATTTATAGTCGTTCAAGACACCCCAGGATTTTTGGTCAATTACCTGCAATATGCATTTCGACTAAATGCGATAAGAATGGTTGAAAGAGGAATAGCAAAGCCTTCTGATATTGACAAGGCAGCAAAACTGGCATTGGGACATCCTATGGGACCTTTTGAATTACAGGATATGGTTGGATTGGATATCACCTATAATGCAGTCTCATCAATATTTGAAGAGACAAAAGATTTGACTTTTGCTCCTCCTGTTTTGCTGAAAAGGATGGTTGAAGCCGGATACCTAGGGAAAAAATCCGGTAGAGGGTTTTATGATTACTCGAAATGAAAGGAGTTTTTTATTATGAAAATTAAAGAAAGCAAAGCTGAAATTTTTATCGGATTATTTTTATTCATATTTGCATTATTACTATTGTTTTATATTATCCCGACACAGATTCGCTTCGTTCCAAGTGCTACTACATCACCCAGGCTGATGCCAAGATTTGTAGCGATAATAATTGGCGTTTTATCATTAACAATGATGTTTTTCGGGTACTTGAAAAGAAACCGCTTAAACCAGAAAGAGTTTTCAATCAGCCAAAAGGAAGCTAAATTAGTGATTCTGACGCTGATTGTAATAGCAATCTATACAATGGCAGTTAAATATATCAGATATATACCGACAACAATCATATCTCTGGCATTTTTAATGTGGGCATTTGGACAAAAGAGCAAGATTAAGCTTGTTTTGATATCAACAGCAGTACCCATCGTTATATATGTGTTTTTCACGAATTTCCTGAAAATTCGCTTACCTTAATCAAAAGGAGAGATTGATATGATTGAATTATTGTTAGACGGTTTTGTAAATGTATTAGTGCCAGGCAATTTTATCTACTTGTTAGGTGGCCTTATTTTAGGTGTCGTTATGGGTGCAATACCTGGGTTGACGGCAACGATGGCCATAGCTTTAATTATTCCCTTAACCTTCACCATTTCTCCAACGCAGTCTCTTATTATGTTGCTTGGAGCTTACAATGGTGGGATTTTTGGAGGCAGCATATCTGCAATTTTATTAGCTACTCCAGGAACACCTTCAGCTGCAGCTACAGTTGCCGATGGTTTTAAGCTGGCGCAAAAAGGACAAGCCGGTAAAGCCATAAAAACTGCACTTATCAGTTCTGTATTCGGAGGATTATTCAGTTCAATTGTCCTTATATTGGTTGCAGAGCCAATCGCTAGATATGCATTAAAATTTGGTCCAGGTGAATTCACAATTATAATGTTGTTCTCTTTAACAATAATAGCTTCAGCATCTGGGAAATCAATGATAAAAGGATTGATAGGGGGATGCTTGGGACTGCTGTTCGGGTTTGTTGGGATGGATCCTGTTTATTCGATACCTAGATTCACATTTGGGAATGTTAATTTATCCAGTGGAATAAATCTGGTAGTAATGTTGATTGGATCACTTGCGGTAGCAGAAATTTTGATACAGATAGAATCTGTGGCCAGAGGCAGGACAAATGCTCATTTACCGCCTCCAATGACCAAAGATGATGACAGATTGACATTCAAAGAATTCAAGACATTATTGAAAACCTTAGTGCGTTCCTCCGCATTGGGCTGTGCGATTGGAGCTCTCCCAGGATTGGGACCAACACTGGCCAGCTATGTTGGATATGATATGGCTAAAAGAAACTCTAAAAACCCTCAAAAATTTGGCGAGGGGGCGATAGAAGGGGTAGCGGCGGCAGAGGCAGCCAATAATGCAGTTTGTGGCGCCAATCTAATCCCATTGTTGTCGTTAGGAGTTCCAGGAGATACGGTGGCAGCAATGCTGATAGGGGCGTTTCTGATTCAAGGCCTGACACCGGGACCGCTGATTTTCAGGGAAGCACCGGAGTTAGTATATAACATATATTCAGGTTTGATAATATCAAATATACTGCTATTTGCGTTTGTCATGCTCACATACAAATTTTTTACAAATATTGGCAAATTGGAAACTACTGTTATATTTCCTGTTGTATGTATGTTTTGCATAGTAGGTGTCTATGCATTTAATCAAAGTTTATTTGATGTTTGGATCATGTTGTTCTTTGCTGTTTTAGGTTACATCTTGATGAAGTTCAATTTTCCACCCGCTACCATGATGATTGGTTTTATCTTAGCGCCATTATTCGAAACCAATTTCAGATTAGCATTGTTAATCTCAAACAACAGTTACGCGATATTTTTTAAATCTCCAATCACCTGGTTTTTCTGGGGAGCAACTTTGCTTTCAATAGTTACTATAGCCAGAGGAAAAATCAAAGATGTCTTAGCGGAGAGAGCAATAGATAAAGAATTAAATAACATCTAATCTAACGATTCTTATTAAGAATTGTTAAAATAAAAGGAGGAAGGTCATGAAAAGAAAAATTTCTTTGTTTTTAGTTATCAGCTTAATAATTATGATTTTAGGAGGATGCAACAATACACCTGCAACACCAACTACGCAAGCTGGTGGGGAGACTACGCAAGCTCCTAAGATTGACTACCCAACAAAAGCCATCACAATCATCTGCAATTATGGAGCAGGCGGAGGAACAGATTTGGCAACCAGAGCGTTGGCACAAGCGATGGAAAGGATATTGGGACAACCTATAACAGTCGAGAACAAAGCTGGAGGTAGTGGAACTTTAGGAATCATTGAGACAATGAACAGAGCGAATGACGGATATACGATAGGTGTATTGACTGCAGCGCCTCTTACTATAGTGCCTCATCAAATGGAAGTGCCATTTACACCGGAAGATTTTGATTATATTGGAACATTTGGTCAGTACGGATATGGAATAGCTGTCAAAGCTGATTCGCCATATCAATCAATAGCAGATATAGTTGCGTTGGCAAAGGCTTCTTCAGGACCATTGGCCTACAGCGCTTCGGGATATCCACAACCTTTTGCTATGAATGCTATTGGCGAAAAAGAGGGAATAGAATTTACTTATGCGCCTTATGCTTCAGCAAGCGAAGTCTTGACTGCAGTACTTGGAGGACACATACAAGTGGCAGTTGGAGGACAGGCAGAGATTACACAATTCATGAAATCGGGAGAGTTGAGATTATTAGCGGCTGCTGGAGAAAGCAGATGGGAAACAGCTCCAGAAGTACCTACGTTGCTAGAGCTTGGTTATGATGTAGCGCTAAGATCATATATGGGACTAGGACTTCCTTCAGGAGTGGATCCTCAAATCGCTGCAATACTTCAAGACGCCTTTAGTAAAGCTGTTGAAGACGAACAATTCCTGCAGGTAATGAGAAATATGAATTTCATGATTTCTTACACAACAGGGGAAGAATATAAAGAGTTTCTGGCAAGGACATACGTTGAAAATAAAGAATTGATGGCTGAGTAAATAGAAAAAATGTATCTCTAACTTTTGTCATATTGTTTGCCATAATGTAGTAAACAGTATGACAAAAGGTACTATTAACCGAATTGGTCTTACTAAGCTCCAAAAAAATGAATTTGAAACTAAAGAACAAGGGCTAGGTTTACTCCAAATAGTCTTATATAAACTCGCCATTGATTAAAATTTTAAGGGAAGGTGATTAAATGAATAAGTTAATGATAACATCAGCCTTATGCGGCGCGGGAACATCTAGAGAACAATCACCGCATGTTCCAATCACACCGGAAGAAATAGCTAAGGATGTTATAGAAGTAGCAAAAGCGGGGGCAGCCATTGCACATCTGCATGTAAGAGATGAAAATGGCAAGAACAGTATGGATACAGGACTTTTCACAAGAGTTGTGGAAAAGGTCAGAGAAGCCATGTACAAGGAAGGTATAGATATTGTATTGAATTTGACCACATCAGGAAGCGTTTGGCCTGAAGATGTAAGGCTTGCACATCTTCCCATATTGTTGCCTGAGATGTGCTCCTATGATCCAGGTACAATGAACTGGGCAAATAGTTATGTTTTTTTAAACACCCCAAAGTTTCTTGAGAGACTGGGAACTTTAACGCATGAGCTGCAGGTTAAACCTGAATTGGAAATATTCGACGCAGGCATGATAGGAAACGTAGAATATTATTTGAAAAAAGGTTTCTTGAAAGAGCCCTTGCATTATCAATTTGTTCTGGGTGTACCGGGTGGTATGCCGGGAAATATAGAAAGCCTTGCTTACCTCCTTTCAAAAATCAGGAAAGGATCTACCTGGTCGATTACAGGTATAGGTAAAAGCCACATGCCAATGATGCTGGCAGGCTTGGCAGAGGGATGTGACGGTCTTAGAGTCGGACTGGAAGATAATGTTATGTTTAGTAAAAATGTTCCAGCAACCAATGCCATGTTGGTTGAACGAGCAATCAAACTTGCGGAAATATCAGGCCGTGAAATTGCTACAGCCGAAGAAACCAGAAGTATCTTAGGTCTTGTTAAGCATAAATAGTGATAGCAGGATAGAAGGAGAAAATTTGATGAAAATTGAAGACATAAAAAAAATCGCCGTTATAGGAGCAGGGACTATGGGTCCTGGAATCGCTCAAACTTACGCCATGGGTGGATTCGAGGTTGCACTTTATACAAGATCTGAAGATACTTTGAATCAGGCCAGGGCTATGATAAAGTCTAACCTGGAAACATTTGTGGAAGAAGAGATAATCACAGTGGAACAGGCTTTAGAGGCAGAGAATAGGATCAAATTCTATAATGATCTGGAAAAAGCGGTTGAGGGAGCACAGTTTGTTCAAGAGACAATTGTAGAAAACGCCGATATAAAGCGTGATTTATACGCTAATTTAGATAGATTGCTATCTGAAGATGCCATTATTGTTACAAACGCCTCTTCATTGAACCCTTTTGAACTGATTCCCACCAACAGAGCTAAAAATTTTACAACTGCTCATTGGTTTGCGCCACCTCAAATAATACCGTTGGTAGAAGTTGCGAAAGGTGAATTGACATCAGAAGAAACAATGATGACAACATTGGAACTACTTAAGAGATGTGATAAGATTCCGGTTAGAATGGAAAAATTCGTACCGGGATATATAATCAATAGAATTCAAATCTTGCTGAATACTGAAGTTTTCTACTTGCTTGATAACGGGATTTGTACACCGGAACAATTGGACTTGGCGGTAAAAGCCAGCCTGATGCCAAGAGGAATGGTTTTAGGTCTTGTTCAAAGATATGATTTCACCGGTTTGGATATCAGTGCAAAAAATATCATCAATGCAAGTTATAAGATGCCAGAAACCAGCAAGAGACCATCGGCTCTGTTTGATCATGTTGATAAAGGAGAGCTGGGTATTAAAACAGGCAAGGGATTTTATGACTACACTGGAAGAAGTACCATTGAACTCTCTAAAAAAAGAGATAAAATGCTGTTCAAGGTATTTAGAGTCACAAAAGATTTAATACATGAGAAAATTTGATTCTGAACTAGAGTACCAAAACTAAATTGAGTAAAAGAGAATTCTTTGATATAATAAATCAAAGAATTCTTTTATGGTTTAAGTACAGAAACAGGAGGCAATCAATGGCTAATATAGCAGCTTTTTTCGACATAGATGGAACACTTTACAGAGAGGGTCTGATTACCGCTACCTTCAAGATGCTGGTCAAATCTGAAATCATCGATCAGGAGCGATGGTATAATGAGGTTAAGGAAAAATACACAATGTGGGACAAGCGGATAGGAAACTATGATGACTACCTCTTAAAAATGGCCGAGATCTACGTCGAGGCTGTCAAAGGTCTGCACAAAGCCCAGATCGAACACATCGCAAAAAAAGTGGTGACGAAAAACGGCGGCAGAGTATACACTTTCACCCGTGATCGCATAAAATATCATAAGGACGCTGGACATAAAATCATCACCATATCCGGTTCACCGGAAGAGCTGGTCGAACAGATGTCGTTGATGCATGGATTTGATGACTTTATTGGGACTAAATATCTGAAAGATGGGGATGACTTCTTTACAGGTGAGATTGTGCCTATGTGGGACAGTGTCAATAAAGAAAAGGCAGTGATGGATTTTGTCAAAAAATACGACATCGACTTGCAGCAATCCTTCGCCTATGGCGATACGGCAGGCGACTTATCAATGTTCAAGATGGTGGGACACCCGACAGCCGTCAACCCCACCAGGGAGTTGCTGACAAAAATCAGCCAGGAATTGGAAATACACAACAAGACAAGAGTGGCTGTTGAGAGAAAAGATATGATCTATCAGTTTGACATGTCATTCTTCGATTCAAAGCAGAATCAATAGATGAAAGAAAAATAACTGGTGGTCGAATGGTAATCGGCAGGGACCAGGTCATAAGAATTTTTATGGTCCAGCAGAATTTCATGGGAATAGCCAGTTTCATTCACATATGTCAGGAAAGCTATCAAGGTCTGGGGAGAATCAACATTGTCGTTGGTAAATCTCATGATTTCACGATAGTTTTTTTCTTGGATCGCTTTCAGGGTTATTTCATCCATCCTATAAGCCTCCGGTACGGTTAGGTAATGGCTAAAATCCAAAGAAGCGATTAGCAGCGTGTTTTCATCATCAATCATTTCGCTGAGAAATACGCCAAGATCCTGAGATTCATTCAGGTTCAAGGTAGCTGGAATCGCGATGGTATTGATGGTTGCATCAGGAAAATAGTATTTGACATAGGGTATAATGGCGCCGCTTGAGTGCTCGTTTTTCATGATGGCATTATTGACCGTCATATAGGGATGCTGAAGAAGCTTTTGATGATAGGACTCGTTCAATTCAAGTGTGCCGAAGGGAGTGTTCCATCCTGCATCGGATGTTATGATTTTAAGCCCTTCCCGACTGTTGTGGTCAGGACCAATGATGACAATGCTCTCGTAGCTATTGTCCTGTATCGATTGAAACAGATCGTGTATCAGCTCAGATGCCAGCGTGTGGTGTGTTGAGATGATCCCCTTAACATCGCCATAGGACTGAAGCTCCTTGTCTTTCAGGGTAACCCAAAACAGGGCTTCATCAAAGTCCGACAGACGAATGTATAGACCGGATTGCTCAGCGATGGCGCTTTTGCTTGGATTTTGAATTTCCGCAACAGCGCACCCGGTAAACATTGAAACCATCATTAGTATAATAATCAACTTTTTAATCATAATATGTTGGTTATATCACCTTTCTCGTTTTGAATGACTGGCTTTTGCCAGCGCCCGGTGGCATATATCATCAAGCCCACCAGGCAGATGATGACATTGCTGAGAACCATGGCATACCACACGGATTTTTCAGCAAGGTTAGTATAGTTCTTGAAAATAAGAATCAACGGTATTCTAATTGCCCATAGTCTTCCAAACATCATAATCATAGCGGACACCGTATGTCCCGATCCCTGGAAAGTGCCAATGAATATCGAGAAAAAACCCATGAACGGAAGAGAGAGGGTCATGGCTTTCAAATAAAATGATCCTTGAGCAAGCACATCAATATCTGTTGCAAAAACGCCAACGATAGAATCAGCCAATGTAAATATGATTGTGCCACCTATTACTAAAAAGACCATTGTCAGCAGGATGCTTGTTTTTATGGCCTGTTTTGCCCTTTCGATATTGTTTGCCCCTAGATTCTGACCAATAACCGTCGTAAGAGCAACGCTGATCCCCATGGCAGGCATAAGAATCATCGAATTGATCCGGTTGCCTATGCCGAAAGCGGCCATGGTGTTCTCACCGAAAGACATGATAAAAACCGTCAGGATGACAAATCCGAAAGCCTCAGTAGAACGACCCACAGATGAAGGCAAAGCTATCCTCAACAGATTTTTAAGGACCGGCTTGTTTAGGCCAAGATGGCTTTTAGTCAGATGTATGCCATCAGAATATTTGAACAATCTAGTGATGGCAATTATTGCGAATAGACCCCTGGCAATAACAGTCGCATAAGCGGCGCCGCTGATTCCCAGCCCGAAGGTAAATATAAAAATAGGGTCCAATATGATGTTGAGAATGACGGATAAAGCCCCGAATTTCATCGGTGTCATGGTATCGCCCTGCCCCTGTTGAATGGCTGTATAGGCAAAAAACAAGAACATGGTTGGCAAACCCAAAAATATGATTCGCAGATAATCAGAGGATTCCCGGAGCAGTTCACCGGTGCCACCCATACTGCTGACGATTTTAGTGGAAAGCAGAGCACCTGCCAAGCCTATCAGCAAGGATGAAATGAATGAAAAGGTGATGATCTGTCCCGCAATATCTCTCGCTTTTGTTGGCTGGCCAGCTCCCACGTACTGGGATATCAGTGCGGTTCCACCTATGCCGACACCCATGCCCAGGGATATCATCAGAAATATGACAGGCCAGATCAGGGTAATAGCCGCAACCTGTGTGCTGCCGATTTTGCTCACCCAATAGGTGTCGGTCAGGTCATATATCGTTTGTATAAGATTGTTCAGCATGATTGGAGCTGACAGGAGTAGAATGACCCTGGCCATTTTTCCCTTCAGAATAAGTTCACGCTTACCGATGTAGTCCATTTAAGCCTCCATATATCTTTGATCGCTATATTATACCACTAAAACCGACCTGTTAGAACCATTTAAATGCTGCACACCATCAACAGGGTTCTTGAGTTCAGGTGGCGTTTCAAACGCTATCTGAACCTTAGAAACCGTTATCCAGGGACTCTACAGTGCTTATCTCCCACTGATAGAAGTGGGAGTCTTAGCACTGTTAGTCATCGGATAAAAACTTAAGGGTGGCCGAAGCCACCCTTTGTCATTTAGTCATTGACTGTCAGCACTTCCTGACCTGTATAGTTCAGTCCCACATGACCGACCTTTGTGATGACAACGTGATCCGCAGTGTAGGTGCCTGGCATCACAGCCTGCATGTAATAGGAGATGGTCTTATGGTTCTCTGAATTCCAGTAGTAGAAGATAAGCTTTTGCTCTTGCTGCTCATACCATCCGGAGTTGTTATCGGCTTTGATAAATCTGAATCCTGCAGGTATGAAATCTGTAATCTGATAGCTGTAAGCCCTGTCATCGGATACGCTTGGTGTAATGGTCACCTTGATCAGGTCGGATTGCTTGAATGTTGTTTGATTCTGACCGCCGACACTGTATTGTTTTACCAGGCTGTACTCGTTGACCCTGTTTTCATTCAGGTCCTCCACGCCGCTTAAGGCATAGACGTAGGCACCGATGTCACTGACCACATCTTTGATGGTCATGCCAACCAAATCTTCTTTAGACAGAGTGAGGGTTTTAGTCTCAAACCCGAATATCTCAATGGTTTCCTCTTTACCGGTGTACGCAACGGTGACTTTTCCAGACAAGGCTTTGATCTCTTCCGTGTCCATGATATTTCTGTTCTTCATGTATGACAACTGCTCTATATAGGCAATCTCATACATTGATGGCACTTCATACACATAATCGAACAACAGATCGCCATTTTCGAAATCACCAAGCTTGGCAGCCAGTGTGGCCAGTAATCCAGCGGCCACATGATTCTCGCCGTTTGAATCACTGATTGAAACGACTGGTTTATCTCCAATTTTGACGGTTCGGCTCAGAACATCCTTGAAGATTTCAGTTGCTTTTGTCTTGTCGCCGATGGACTCAAGCCCTAAGGCAAGGGATATCCTGTGGGTATCTGTCAGACCTTCCAAAGCAAGGAGCTCGTACATATCCAGCAGCACCGGTTCTTTGAAAAGCGACAATCCTGTGTAGGCATAAACCACGCTGTGAAGATCCGAGTCACTATTGTTTATGATGTTGTAGAAGTATGTTTTGAGGGACTCCTGGCTGAAGTGGTCGTAATTCAACAATGCCACTCTCATGCTGATGAAGGTGTCGCTGTCTCCATATGGCAGAAGCTTGATCCCGCCGTCATAGTTCTGGTATCTGGAGATTGCGTCATCCCAGAGCTTAAGGTCCGGTTCGAAATTCTCCTTGATAAAACGTCTTGCTTCCATTCCTGCCAGCAATTGGTCAATCCTGATACCGGATGCGAATCTCAAATCCAGCAGACTGTTGTAGAAATTGGACTTGCTTTCGACAAAGAAGGTAACCTCCGCATTGGAGAGCACATTGCCAAATCTTGTGCTTCTTGTGATGTCGTAATATTTCTTGTTGCTAAAGGATACTGTAGAATCCACAACCTCGAAGGACTGTTGGAGGGCATCTGTGTAATCGCCATCTGTTGCATAGGAGGTGATCACATATTCTCCCTTTTCAAGTTTTCCCATGGAGATGTTGGTGTATTGGCCTATTTTGCCGTCCTTCTGAATTTCCTTAATGGTATCCGATCCTTTTCTTTCCAGTACCACCTTATAATCAACAGCTTTATCCTTCACGGCACTTTCGCCAAAGACTCTCAAACTGATGGAAGGATTGTCGCCGGTAATAAAATATTTGCTCAGAATAGTTGAGACATGGAACGGCAATTTGGCGTTGATGTTGATCCAGCCTGTGCTTGCCTGCATCTTGTCATTGACTCCCTGGTAGGTGATTCTCCACGATGTGAGATTGTCAGGAAGCTTGAAGGTTATTGTGCCTTCTCCATTGGCATTGGTGGTCAGGGTCATGAAAGTCGCAGTGTCTTTGAATTCACTTCTGACATAATAATCTGCTGCGTCACCGCCCTTTTCGGCACCCTCGCCAAATCTGAAGAAGCCGCCGCTGTTCTCAGAAGACACATACTCGCTGATAATGCCTGTGCTGTATACGCTCATGTATATGTTTGCCAGCATATCCGCGGTTTGCGAGTAAAGGCTAAAGTAAGCCTCATCCACAATACTCAGGTTGATGTCTGCCGGGTATGGTTTGCCGTCAGCATCGGTAGTCTTGATGTTCAGTGTCACCTCTTCGCCTGGACCGTAGTCTTTTTTATTGGCTGTAACGGCAATGTCTATTTCTCGTTCGCTGTAGTCATAGTTTATGTAAGCAGGATAAGCGGTCTTAATCATGGTCCCATCCTTTGCATAGATGGCCTGGACCAGAATATTCGGAATATGTCGCTCTAGGAATGTAAAGCTTCCCGACACCGTGTCCTTAATTTCATATTTCAACAGACCATCCTGCAGATACATGACCATCATCTTGTCATTGTCTGTTTCCTCAACCTGGCCGTCGTTATCTAAATAGTAATTGATGGTTTCATTGATTTTGTAACTATATTTGTTGTCAACAGTTTGAATCGAGTAATAGGTGGCAAAGGGATCTGCGACTGTTTTCCTCTGATAACTGAAGGATGTTCTTTCCAAAATCTGGCCGTCTTTTCCATCATTGATTGACACAGTCACTTCGTAGCTTTTATCAGAGTCCTTGGCATACGGCATCTGAAGCACATAAGTGCCGTTGACCAGCTGGATATCTCTTTGTTCCACCACTTCACTCTTGAAAATGGATTCATAGGTCTTTCGGTTTACCTTATTGATGTAGTCATAGACCTGTCCGGTCTCTCTGCTCTCATACCAGGATGCTGTGACTGTAAGACCGGCTGTCAGATTGAGAGGGGCTCCCCTAAGTTCTTCATAGCTGAAGTCGTAACCGGTTTTGTATTTATCGGAATCCAGCTCATGACCTTTGATGATCACTTGTGGAATATCGGAATCCCTGTCGTACTCAAGCTCCACCATTCTTTCCTTAGGCAGGAACACAAAGCTGGCATAATCGGTAATCGGATAATTCTCAGCATCTCGGTTATAGGCCTCGATGCTGGCAGCTATCGGTCGCCAATTGTCAGTGACAAAAGTCGGTGTCAGGGTTATATCAGCTTCGCCGTTTGCATCTGTGGTCAGCTTGCCTTCAAGGGGAGTGCCTAGATACATGTAATAAACAAATGGCATATCCGGAACAGCGCCGCCGTCAAAGAAGCTGGATCTGATGGTGTAGTTGATCGATTCGCCTGCAGTGATGAATTCCTTGTCAAAGGAGCCCTCCACTTTATAAACAGGTTTTGTATATTCATTGATGTAGAACTCATGTCGGAGAACCAGATCGTTTCCATCCTCCAGCAGAATAGAGTACCATCCCGGGGATTGGTCTTTCCAGCTGAAGCTTTCGGTCAATGTGCCGGTATTGGTGGTGGTTATGTTTTTACTGTCCATCAGATAGACACCGTTGACCATTGAATAGAGGCTCAATTTGTATTGTCCGCCACTTTTGAGTTTTGGCTTCACATAGCCGTAAAGATTGACAGTATCAGTCGGAAGGTAGGTGCTTCTATCGGTGAATATATACTTGAAATAATCATTGGATGTTTCGGAAAATTGTGGCACGCGGAGAGCGTCATCATAAAATCTGTAATAAGGATCAAATCTTCTGACGCTCCTCATGACAAAATCATTAAATCCGTCAGCCTCTATTTTAGCATAGGTTGTGAAGGCTTCCGGATCATTTGTATAGCTGATTGTGGCTATGCCATCCTGTTTGGATGTTCCTGTAAACTGATCATTGATGGTGATCTTTGCATTGCTGACAGGCTTGAGGTCCTTGCTGTCCAACAGCCATAGAAAATGGTTGTCTTCAAACTGGCTGTCATATACCATCATATCGTTGACCTGAATATATGAGAAGTAATCTTTATTGTCATAGGATATCCTGACCAGGTAATAGCCTGGATCCAGCTGCTTTGGCATTTCAAAGGAGTGGAAATTCACATAGCCGTAGGCCACTTCCACAGGGACAGATTTGAATGATTCTACCAAATCAAGATATGCAGGAACAGTATCCGCAATATTTTCATACATTTTCAGATAGGCGAAAGCCTCGTCATACTGCTTGATGTCCTTGAGAAAGCTGTCAGAGCTGTCAAAGGCATAAACCGCCACATCATACTCATATTTTGCGGCATTGCGATTGACATAGGCGGAAATGAAATGTGTCTGTGCTGTGGTAAAGGTGTTGATCAGGTTGTTGATGCTGATCAGCTGCTCTTCACCGGAAGATTCGGTGGTGAAAGTGAAAACATAATCATCAGCCAGGGCCAGATCGCTGTCCTTGACTTTAGCGCCGGCTTTTACGGTTACCTGGTATGTGGTGTTTCTTTCAAGCTTGTCTGGAACAAAAATCATGGAATAGCCATTGGATGTAAAGGTTCCTACAACGGCAGGCTCAATTGAGAAGACCTCAGAGAAGTTTTCTATATTCTTATGAGTGAAAATCACCTCGATGCCTGTATTGATTGGAACGTAAGTGGACATTCTTCCTGGGATGCTGCCGATGATTTTCAGATCCTTTTGAGTCTGAAAAGCCCATTTATAGTTGTAACCGTTTTCAGGGTCAGTCAGCTCAACGCGATAAATCGTATTGTCGTTGAGAGGCTGTTCCGGTACCAGTATAAATTCATTGCCGGTGGATTCTGTCACTTCAAAGGTTGTATCCGGGTATATCTTGACGGTCGCCTTGATATATTCGGCACTTACCTCGTTTTTAGATAGCACCTTAAACCCAGTACCCACATTGATGCCTGCACCATCAGACTTCAATGGCGCAACGTTGAAATCCCATTCTCCCAAACCGATAAGGGGATCCGTGGTGGGGTCAGGTGTTTTATTTCCAGGAGAGCATGCCGTGACAACAAGTGTCAAGCATAGTAAAACCGCTAGAATTCTTTTTTTCAAAATAATCACCTTCCATTTGTCTTATTTTCATTTTTTCAAATCAACTATATCGATACGCATCATTACAGCTTGATTGTATCATTATATTGGACGTTTTGCATTTAAATATGTTCCGTTAACGCATCCCCATTGAGAAATAAAAAGACACCGCTTTTACGGTGTCCGGGAGATTCAACTGATTTGCTTCCTAATTATTATCTTATCCGATGACGTTTCCTAGTTGATAGTCAGTTTACCGGAGGTGGTTGATATTTTGACTGAATAGGTTCCGCTACCCTTTACAGCAGTTACATCGTTGTTCTTGATCTGTTCAATCACAAGCCCGCTGCCAGGATCAAAGCCGCCTGTTACTGTGCTGAAATTCAACCGGTAGTCCGAGTCCTCCGGGATATCCAATTCCACAGCGCCTGATATCGTTGTGATATCTATATTGCCATTTAAGTCTTCAATATTGGCAGTGACTTTTCCAGAGGTTGTTTTTGCCGTGAGGCTGTTCATTCCGCCAAAAACATCAATTGCGCCTGATACGCTTTTGGCTGAAATGGCATCTGACATGATGTTGCCAAGAGATATCTTTCCTGAAACTGTTGTAATATCAAAGCGGTCACTCTTGATGTGATTGGCAGTGAGAGCACCTGAAACAGTTGACATCTTTGTGTCCTTGGAAACTGACTTGTCTAGATTTATGGCGCCAGACACATTAGACAATTCCAGATTATTCAAGGCAAAGCCATTCATGTTGATAACCCCGGATACCGTAGAGCCTTTGAGGTTCTGGCTATACCCGGCGGGAATACTGACAGTCATGATCAACTCATTCTTGTAAATATTTGTGCTGGTTAGATTTCTTTTGTGCGATCGGATGGTAATGCCTTTTCCTGATTTTTCAACAATCAGCTCAGGGCTGAAGTTGGCGTTGATTGATCCCTTGAGATCGACAGTCGCCTTGCTGTCATTTGTCTCAACTATTCTCAGCTCCTTGACCAGCACATCCACCACCAAGTCATTGATGCCGTCTATGGAGAAGGTTTCAGTTTCATTGACAATATGAGTTCTACTTGTCAGAAATCTGAAAGGATTAAAGGACCAGTTTCTTAAGGATAAAGGATTTGCCGACCACATGCAGCCGGTCATTATAAAACTTGTTGCCAGAATTATTGCTAAAAGCAAGATGCCTTTTTTTCTATTCATGGAAATTCACCTCGATAATATTTTATAAGATAACTATATATTAGTAAACTAAAAGAAGCATTAACAAATAATTAAAATTCTGTTAAATATGAAAAAAATGTCACATATATTGTAATTATCTCAACCTAGGAATATAATTAATTATCGCTCATCTTGAGATGTTCAAGCTATCTCTATGAGTGGTGTTTCAAATGATTCACACAATATATCATGGGAGGGAAAACTATGAAGAAATTACTTGTATTTATGCTGGTGTTTGTTCTTTTGGCATCCACAGTTATGGGCTGCCAACCTAAAGAACAACCGACAACAGCAGCGCCAACAGAGGCTACAACCGCACCACCGCCGGTTAACAACACACCGCTGGTTGTCGGCTATGCCGCATTCAGCCAGAGATTCAGTCCGTTTTTTGCAACCACTGCTTATGACATGGATGCACAATCGCTGACACAGGTCAGCCTGCTGAAAACCGACAGAACAGGCGGAATTATCTACAATGCCATTGAGGGGGAAACACACAATTATAATGGTGTAGATTATTTTTATGACGGCATATCCAATATTAAAGTGGATTATGACGAGGCAGCCGATATCACAACCTACAATATTAAAATCAGAGACGATGTCAAGTTCAGTGACGGGGAATTGTTGGATGCAGATGACATAATCTTCTCATATTATGTCCTGTCAGATCCGACTTATACAGGATCATCCACACTCTATTCTTATCCTATACTTGGAATGACAAATTACAGACTTAACAACTCCATGGCAGAGGAATTGTCCGTCACCGCGGAAGAGTTAGCCGCTGAAATGGAAAATCCGAGCGAAGAGTCACAGGCGTTTATCGAGGGATTCGTCAGTGACATACTGATATCCGAACTGGATTGGGTCAAGAGTCTTTACGGAGATGCCAACTGGAAAAGCTACACTGACCAGCATCCTTTGGCAAAAGACCTGTACGCTATGTTTTATAGCATAGATGAAGCTTATGACTCATATACCGTAGAGGACGAAAATCAGGTATTGGAAGATATTCTAGCCCAATACGGAGATGATTGGAAAACACTTGGTGTCAATTATGGTGGATCTGAGACCTATTTTGCAGCAGACGTCGAAGGACCGATCAGTGAAATGCTGTTGACACAAAAGTTGGCATCCTCTGAGGGTGTTGAGGTATTCAATATCGAAGGTATCAAGAAACTGAGCCAGACAGAAGTTGAAGTAAAGGTCAAAGGCTTTGAGGCTCCTGCAGTATACAGTATCTGTGGAATCGAGGTCGCTCCGATGCATTATTACGGAGATGCCACCATGTATGATTACGCAAACAATAAATTCGGTTTTGAAAGAGGAGACCTTTCCATCGTTGAATCAAAAACAACAATGCCTATGGGAGCAGGACCTTATAAATTCATCAAATACGAAAACAAGATAGTCTATTATGAAGCTAATGAAAATTACTACAAAGGCGCACCAATCACCCAATATCTGCAGCTTAAAGAAACAACAGACGCTGAAATGATAGCGGGAGTTGGCGCAGGTGAAATAGACGTTGCCAATCCATCAGGTTCTGTTGCCAAATTTGCGGAGCTGAAAGCCTTCAACTCCAACGGAGAGGCTGTCGGTGATGTCATCACTGCGGTTTCAGTGGATAATCTTGGATATGGCTATATCGGAATCAACGCAAAGAATGTTAACGTCGGTGGCAACCCTGCCTCAGAAGAAAGCAAGAATCTGAGAAAAGGCTTTGCAACAGTATACGCGGTTTATAGAGATGTCGCCAATGACAGCTACTATGGAGACGCGGCAAATGTTATCAACTATCCGATATCCAATACATCATGGGCAGCGCCGCAAAAGGCTGACCCTGGATATGAAGTCGCATTCTCAACAGATGTTGACGGCAATCCAATCTACACATCAGATATGGTAGCGGAAGCCAAATATGAAGCAGCGCTGGAAGCGGCAAAAGGATTCTTCATTGCAGCTGGATACACCTTTGACGAGGCTAGTGGAAAATTCACAGCAGCCCCTGCAGGAGCCAGCCTGACTTATGAAGTAATTGTACCTGGAGACGGAACAGGCGACCACCCTGCATTTGCGATTTTGGCAGATACACGTGCGTCTCTTGAGAAGATCGGTATTACCCTGACTATCAATGACCCATCAGACACCAATGTGCTATGGGATTCCATAGACGCCAATGAGCATCAGATGTGGACAGCCGCATGGGGATCCACAATAGATCCAGACATGTATCAGGTATACCACAGTTCTAACGGTATTGGACTTGGCGGAACAGACAGCAACAACTACAACATTGCAGATCCACAACTGGATGAGCTGATTGTTGAGGCAAGACAAAGTCCGGATCAGGCCTTCAGAAAAGCCACTTATAAACAAGCTCTGGATATCATAATGGACTGGGCTGTAGAGGTACCAAACTACCAGAGACAAAATCTGGTTATATTCAGTACACAACGTGTCGGTATGGACACAGTCACTCCAGACATCACAACCTATTGGGGATGGATGAACGACATAGAGCTTCTTCAAATGCAGTAAATTACTGACAAGTTTAATGGGCCCGCTTTCAGTGAGCGGGCTCATTTGATATTCAACAGGAAGGGGTAGCAAATGAGACGTTACATACTAAAAAGATTATTAATTTCAGCGGTATTGCTGTTTTTTGTTTCATTAATCATTTATATTATTATGAGAAGCATACCCACCTCTTATGTGGAGACACAAGCAAGAATGCTGTCCCAATTGCCGGGTGCCAAAAGCTATACAGAGTGGTTGACTCAGCTCAACGAGACCTATGGTATGGATAAAGGTATCGTGCCGGGTTATTTTCAATGGCTCAAGAGCGCTGTCAGAGGAGATTTCGGGGATTCATGGCAATTCAATGTGCCTGTGACTCAGAAATTCGCTGAAGTCATATGGTATTCATTTGTTTTGGGCTCCATAGCCTTTGTTTTGGAGATCGGTATAGCGGTTCCATTGGGAATACTGGCTGCTCGGAGGCAATATAGCCGCATGGATTATGGCATCACTGTCATTGCTTTGTTGGGTATATCATTGCCGACATTTTTCTTTGCCACAGTCCTTAAACTGATTTTCGCTGTCTGGTTGGACTGGTTTCCTCTATATGGGACAGTGGGAAGATTTTATATGCAGTTGGATAGTATAGGGAGGTTTCTGGATTTGGCGAGGCACTATTTTCTACCGGTCCTCACCCTGACTATCATTGGGATCGGTAGTTTGATGAGATACACGAGAACCAATATGCTTGAGGTTCTAAACGCCGATTTCATAAGGACTGCACGGGCAAAAGGCCTATCTGAGAAGAGAGTCATCAATTATCATGCCTTCAGAAACACGCTGATCCCATTGGTCACAATTCTTGGTGGATCGCTGCCGGGATTGTTTGCAGGAGCTTTAATCACAGAAACACTTTTCCAGATCCAGGGAATCGGCTATACGGCTTATCTTGCAATGGTCAGTGGCGACATACCGTTTACCATGTTTTATATGGTGTTTATGGCTGTGTTGACAATTCTTGGGACATTGATTGCAGATATTCTGTACGCTGTTGTTGACCCGAGAGTCAGGATCGGTTAGGGGGGCATATGATGGATAAAGATAAAATGGATAAAGATAGAGAAAACAGAAAAGACAAGATAGATAGAATAACGGAATACACCGATATAGACAATGGCCTATCGGATGTGCAGCGTGTGAAGGTGTTATCGCCCGGCATGCTTGTTGTGAGAAGATTCTTAAGGAACAGGTTGGCAATCATTGGTTTTGTCATTATTACGTTTATGTTTCTGTTCTCATTTGTCGGTGGACTTCTGACCCCATACAATGAGACCCAGGTTTTCAGATATATCGGCACCATGTCCAAAGAGTACGTTAGCGTCACTATAAATGAGGAGTTCCGGTTTACCGTAGCGGAAGGAATGAGTTATGGAAATGCGGCCCATGCGAGATTCATATTGGCTAAAAATAGAGGAGATTCCGTTTTTACCCACAATGACGATGAGTATCATATCATCCAGGAAGCCGAAGATTTCTACAGAGTGGTCTTATCTGAGCCAAAGGCCAGAATCACTTACATCAGAGGTGTCATGAGTGTCACACCATTGGAAAATGGACTTTCTTTTGATGAAGATGTTCAAAATGCCATCAGACAGGCAATTGAGACAGAACAGACAAGCTTCATCGTTGGTGAGGAACAATACACGCTGACCAGACAAGGCAGGGATTATGTATTGGGAACCATTGAGGATGTTGCCATAGAATCATTGCTTATAACGGATGGCGTCAATACCAATAAAGACCTTGGTTTTGGATTCAAGCTGGCATTGGAGAAAGCGCTACGATCTGGGGATTCCTTATCCTTTCAATTTGAAGGCGATTTCTATGAGATAGAGGAAGATGAGAATGTGGCGTCAGTCTACAAGGTTACCGGAAGCAGCAGAGAGCAATACGCTCTAATCTCTCAAATGGCAGTTCAAGCCATATCGCCTGATGTGGTGCTTACCATTGAATTTAAAACAGCATTGGAGAAGGCAATAGTTGACGGTGAGAGAAAATTTACCTATCCGGATGATGCCGGAAATGCGATTGTCTATGATATCAATCGAATCAATAATGTCTATACAGTAAAAACAGAAACGAGAACCCACTTGATTTCAATGCACGAACAGCCATCCAGCCAGCATTGGCTGGGAACAGACAAACACGGCATGGATGTCCTGACTAGACTTATGTATGGCGGTAGAATCTCTTTGATGATTGGTTTTCTGGTCGTTCTCCTGGAGACCGCTCTGGGTGTCGTCATGGGTGGTTTGGCTGGATACTTTGGCAAATGGGTGGACATGCTGATCATGAGGATTGTAGATGTCTTCTTCTGCATACCATTTCTTCCAATCCTGATAATACTGGGATCGGTTATGGACAAATTGGATGTGGATCCTCAAAAGAGGATATATTATCTGATGCTGATACTTGGCATCATGAGCTGGCCTGGAATCGCTAGAATGGTCAGAGGGCAGATACTGTCACTTCGTGAACAGGAGTTTATGCTGGCGGCGGAAGCCACAGGATTGAGCATATACAGACGTATCTTCAAACACCTGATACCAAATGTCATTCCACAGTTGATCGTTCTGGCCACATTGGGTCTGGGCGGTGTCATTCTATATGAGTCAACACTGAGCTTCCTAGGGTTGGGTGTCAAGTTCCCATTTGCATCCTGGGGGAACATCATCAGCGGTGTCAGCACGGCTTATGAGATGACTAATTTCTGGTTTGTCTGGATTCCTGCAGGATTGTTGATTCTGTTGACGGTGTTGGGATTCAATTTTGTAGGGGACGGCTTGAGAGATGCCTTCGACCCTAAAATGAAACGGTAGGTGCGGCATGGATAATAATAAAGATACTAAAAAAACCAAAGATACAAATTATATGTCGGGCAGTGAAGTCAGACGCATATCAAGAGAGAACAGACGAATCACCGATGAATTGGAAGCAAAGCATCAGCGCACCAATGTGCCGGAGTCTGAATACCGCTCCGTCATGAAAAGCACAAAGAACGTTCTTGAAGTTGAGAATCTCCATACCTATTTCTTCACGGATATAGGCGTCATAAAAGCTGTCAGCGGCATATCATTTGACGTGCCAAAGGGCAAAACTGTGGGTATAGTCGGGGAATCCGGATGCGGAAAGTCAGTCACAAGCCTGTCCATCATGCAGCTGGTTCAGAGGCCACAGGGACAGATCGTCGAGGGAGAGATCCGATTCGATGCCGGCAATTTCGTCTTTGATATAGCAAAGACCCCAATCGACCAAATGCAGAAGATTCGAGGCAACGAGATATCCATGATATTTCAGGAGCCTATGACCAGCCTCAATCCGGTTTTCAGGATAGGACTGCAGATAGATGAAGTCATTGATTTGCACAACCCTCACATGAACGCTGAGGAAGTGAAGAATAGAACCATCGAGATGCTTGAAGTGGTAGGTATAGCCAATGGTGAGGGCGTCTACAGGATGTACCCCCATGAACTGTCAGGGGGCATGCGACAAAGGGTTATGATTGCAATGGCTCTTGCCTGCAATCCCAAGCTCATCATAGCGGATGAACCCACAACGGCATTGGATGTGACCATACAGGCTCAGATCATGGATCTGCTTAGAAATCTCAAGGACAAAATCAACAGCAGCATCATGCTGATAACCCATGACTTGGGTGTTATAGCTGAAATGGCGGACTTTGTGGTCGTCATGTATGCTGGAAAAGTAATCGAGAAAGGGACTGTCAGCGAGATATTCCACAACCCGATGCATCCATACACCGTAGGGCTGATGGCGAGCATACCGGGAGTAGGCGGCAAGAAATCCGGCAAGCTATACAGCATTCCGGGATCGGTGCCGAATCCCGTCGACATGCCAGACTACTGCTATTTTAGAGATAGGTGCAGCAAGGCTTTCAAATTATGTGAAGGTGCATATCCTCCGGAAATATATGTCTCTGAAACCCATATGGTGACATGCTATCAATATCTGGACGACAAGGAGGAGCAAAATGTCTGAAATAAAGGATGACAACATCATAGAAGTCAAGAATCTGAAAAAATACTATCCCGTGTCATCCGGGCTTTTTTCCAAGGTCAAATACTTTGTCAAGGCTGTCGATGATATTTCATTCAATATCAAGAGAGGCACGACAATGGGCCTTGTCGGTGAATCAGGCTGCGGTAAAACCACAGTCGGAAAGACCATCCTGAGGCTGACAGACAAGACCGACGGTCAGATTCTATTCAATGGAATAGATATACATGCATTGAACAGAAAAGACCTTAGAGCGATCAGACCAAAAATACAGATTATCTTCCAGGATCCATATTCCAGCCTATCGCCAAGAATGCCCGTAGGCGAGATCATTGGAGAGGCTGTCAGGGACAACAACCTGGTGCCAAAGGAAGATTTCGATGACTACATATCAAAGGTCATGCTGGACTGTGGATTACAGGTCTATCACAAGGACAGATACCCCCACGAATTTTCCGGCGGACAGAGGCAAAGGATATGTATTGCCAGGTCCATTGCCCTCAATCCGGATTTCATAGTATGTGACGAGCCTGTATCAGCCCTTGATGTGTCCATTCAGGCACAGATTCTCAATCTGCTGATGGAGCTTCAGGAAAAATATAGCCTGACTTACCTATTTATATCCCATGATCTTTCAGTGGTGGAGCACATCTCAGACACTGTCGGTGTCATGTACCTGGGAAGCATCGTAGAGTATTCAGACAAGAAGACCATATTCGGAAACCCGCTGCATCCTTATACGCAGGCTTTGTTCAGCGCAATTCCCGTACCCGATCCGGATATAAAAAAGGAAAGGATTATACTTGAGGGAAGCATGCCTTCACCGGCCAATCCGCCATCAGGCTGCAAATTCCACACAAGATGCAGACACTGCATGGAGATATGCAAGCATCAGGACCCGCAGATACTTGAGGTTGAAAAAGGCCATTTGGTTGCATGCCATTTGTACCCCTCAAAAATCAGATCGTAAAGGATATGATTTAAATGAAAAAAAAAGAAAAAGAAGAATTCAGAGACGATGGCCGATCGATAGCTGATATGAACTTTGATGGAGCTCCTTGGCAAACCAAGGGCAGCAAAAATATCGAACCAAGCTCTGATCCAGGGCTGCAGCTTACTAAAAAAGAAACATTTCAGCTTATGAAAACAGCTTTGTTTGCAGGTTTGATCATTGGATTGATTTTTGTTGGCGCGTTTCTGATCTTTATTCTCTTCTCAACAAAAATATGGCTGAGGTAGCAAAGCAGGTGTTTTAAAGATGACAAAAAAATCGAAAACAGGCTATGAGAAGCATCTGACCACTTGTCCCCATTGCAAACGGGATGTGCTTGATCACATGGTGGCGTGTCCATTCTGCCAGGGGGAGTTGAAGCCCTACTACAAACCCATGGAAACAGAAAAGGCCAGACGTATCCGGACTTTTCTGGCCATCGCCCTAACGGCAATTGCACTTGTCATCATTATTCTGCTGAAGCTGATATGACTTGTTGATATTTCTCCGATAAAAGTGTATAATGCTAAAGCTGATAATATTGCATAGGAAGCTATGTGATATTTTTGCTTGAAACTACAATCATGCAGAATCTTGCTGCAAATCATAGGATGTAAAGGAGAAACACATTGATAACAGTATCAAATTTAGGATTAAGCTTTGGAGGACAAGAACTATTCAAGGATGTTGATTTGAAATTCACACCGGGAAACTGCTATGGTGTCATAGGCGCAAATGGTGCCGGCAAGTCAACCTTTCTCAGAATGCTGTCAGGAGAATTGAGCCCAAACAGGGGAGAGATCCATATCACGCCAGGGGAGAGACTGGCGGTTTTGAAACAGGACCATTTCGAATATGATGAATACAATGTGGTGGAGACGGTCATCATGGGACATAAAAGACTCTACCAGATTATGAAGGAAAAAGACGAAATCTATATGAAACCGGACTTTTCAGACGCAGATGGCATCAAGGCATCCGAGCTGGAAGGCGAGTTTGCCGAGCTGAACGGCTGGGAAGCTGAAACCGAGGCGGAAAAACTGCTGACAGGATTGGGCGTGGACAAAAGGCATCACGGTAAAGCTATGCGGGATATACCACCATCAGACAAGGTCAAGGTATTGCTTGCCCAGTCCCTATTTGGCAATCCCGATATTTTGTTGATGGATGAGCCCACCAACCACCTTGATTTCAGGGCAATCAACTGGCTTGAGGATTTCCTGATGGATTACGAGAAGACAGTCATAGTCGTATCCCACGACAGGCATTTTCTCAACAAGGTCTGCACACATATGGTTGATATAGATTTCAAGAAAATCAGGATGTATGTGGGCAACTATGACTTCTGGTATGAATCCAGTCAATTGATGTCAAGACTGATGAAAGAGCAGAACAAGAAAAAGGAAGATAAGATCAAAGAGCTTCAGAGCTTTATAGCAAGATTCAGTTCCAACGCTTCCAAAGCAAAGCAAGCTACTTCTAGAAAGAAGCTTCTGGACAAGATCAACATAGAAGACATTATGCCCTCCACCAGGCGATATCCATTTGTGGGATTCACACCGGAACGAGAAGCCGGCAAGGATATTCTGGCAGTGGAAGGCCTGACTAAAACCATACAAGGCCAAAAGGTATTGAATAATATCTCGTTCACTCTCAACAAGGGGGACAAGGTTGTTGTCCTGAGCAAGAATGATTTGGCCAAGTCAACCCTATTCAAGATATTGGCAGGAGAAATGGAACCGGATTCCGGCACATACAAATGGGGCATCACTACCAAGGTGGATTACCTGCCCAATGACAACAGCGAGTATTTTGAAGGCGTTAAATTGAATCTGATAGACTGGTTGAGACAGTTCTCAATCGAAAAGTCAGAGGCATTTATCAGAGGATTTTTGGGCAAGATGCTGTTTTCAGAGCAAGAGCCACTCAAGGAAGCCTCAGTACTCTCCGGTGGTGAAAAGGTGCGATGCATGTTTTCTAAGCTGATGGTCTCAGGTGCCAATGTGCTGATATTGGACGAGCCGACAAACCATTTGGACCTGGAGTCCATACAGGCAGTCAACGATGGTCTGATTGCGTTCAAGGGGACGATGATGTTTTCCTCACAGGACCACAAATTCATCAACACCATCTCAAACAGGATTTTTGAAATCACGCCTGCAGGCCTGTATGATACACTGACAGACTTTGATGATTTCCTGGAAAACGATGAGGTGCAAAAAAGAATTGACGAGATGTATCAGTAGGAGAATAGAATGCCCATAATGTTGGATATTAATAGGATAGCGGCCACAACCGCACCGAATCTCATAAGAAGCGTCAAAATGGATGATATAGGATATTGGAAAGAACTAAACAAGGACAATCCGATTTCACAGCATCTTTCTTTTGATGAGCTTGATGAAAACATGACCGGTGTGTGCGTCATCGCCTTCCAGTACAACCTGGATTATCCTGAACTGCCGGAAGGTTGCATGAGCATTTCTCCCTACTACTATTATGCAAATAAGTACTACAGACATTATAGTCCCTTATTGAACGAGTTGGCTTTGACAGGAAAGATCAAGATCCTTAAGGACACCCACATCAAATCCCTTGCCAATCTTTCCGGCATCGGCTTCTACGGGAAAAACAGCATTATCCACAATGAACGCTTTGGAAGCAGGTTCTTCATGATAGCATTAGGCCTCTACGAGGACACCGAATGGGACAAATTGAATCTGGAAACTACAGACTGCGGCAGCTGCAAGCTATGCGTTGAAGCCTGCCCGACCCAAGCTCTAAGCCAGCCCTATTTGCTCTCAAGGCATCAGTGCCTGAGACACTACATGCTGACCGGGATTGAAATGCCGGAGCAATACAAGCCTCTGATGTCAGATAGATTGGTGGGATGCGACATATGCCAGAAGGCATGTCCCAAAAACATCAGGCAATCCGAGGTAGACAGAATGCCGGATTATGACAGAGAAGTATTTGAAATTGAAAGATATATGGACAATGAAGGATCGGGACTCAATCAAATGATGCCACAGCTTGCGGAATGGATCGGGAAGAACTACGCCCGGGCAAATCGTGTAAAAGAACAATGCAACAACATATACAGCAATATCAAAAAGGGTTGAGAATTAATTCTCAACCCTTTAAATCTATCTGTTTGGCTAATGCTAAATGGTCCATTCACTGTGGACGATGCCCACTAGATACCAAACCCCGTTGTCATTTTCGAAGACAAGCGTCAGACTTCTCCAATCAATCCCTTCGTATTGAGGATCAAATCCAGTGAAATGAAACTCCACAAAAGCATGATTCGAGTAGACATCTGATATGTTATTGATTGTATTGCCTGTTCCGATGGTTTGATTGATGCCAATCATATGGGGATTGGCAAAATCCTGGTCATAGACAAAGCGATCATAATAATCAGAAAATGTGAGTTCTATGGGTTCGCCACTGCCATCGTAGCTTCCCCATGTATACTCCGCTGTATCATTGAAAAGATTGACTAAAGCATTTCCTGTGAAAAACAGCATGTCATCATCCTCATGCACATAGGTATAGGGAGAGAATCTGACTCCCTTGGTAGGACTTATAAAAGCATTTAGTTTTACGATGTCGTATTCGGCGATGATTTCTATGACATTCAGTGCTTCCGTTAAAAGGGAGTTGCCCTGCACGGGTTCAGAAATCAATAAACTAGCCTCGAAATCGCTGATCGTCTTTTCCCTGTCCTTCACTTCCAATCTCAGATCGTTGATTGTCTCGCTGTATTCCATAAGCTTTGATTCAAGCGCTTGAGTCTTATTTCTTTCGGCGCTCAATTCTTTTCTGAGCTGGCTGATGTTCTCGTCTGTATTGGCTACACATCCGGTCAGAACCAATACAGCAATCAGTAAAAATAATAGTATTGTTTGCTTTAACTTCATAGTAACCCTCTTTTTAAGCAATAATACTTATTATACCATTTATATAAAAATAATAAACAAATAATAAACAAAAAAATGACCCCGTAAATCGGAGTCATGTTGGATTATCTATTTATGGTTTTCATCAACCCAGAGCTTTGATTCAACTACGGCTTCCTCTGAAGGCTTTGTAACGCAAGTGTCTGCGTCATATGTGGTAGGTGTTGCCCATGCTTCAGGAGGGTTGGCTCCCACCAATTTGTTACGAATAGTTTTCATTTGTTTCACTTCCTTAACAACATTATTATTGAATTATATTAATTTATTATACACTAAATGATAATGATTGTCAAATAGAACATTGTATCAAAAAATGTCATTTGTTCGAACTTGAAATCTTATAAGAAATATAATAAGATACACCTATGATTTTAGGAGGTAGAGGATGAGCATAGAAACGGTAAAAAAACAATTTGCTGATGAAAATTTGCCGCTGGAGGTGATTGAGATGGATACCTCAACGGCGACAGTCGAATTGGCGGCACAGGCCTTAGGTGTCGAGCCGGCCCGAATTGCCAAGACCATGGCAATCAGGTTGAAGGAAAAGGATATTCTGTTGCTGGCTAAGGGAGATGTGAAGCTGGACAATCGAAAATTCAAGGACACATTCAAGGAAAAAGCGAAATTTATCGGGCTTGAGGAAGTGGAAGAAGCCACGGGTCATCCAGTAGGTGGTGTTTGCCCATTTGGACTTAGCAAGCCACTGGATATCTATCTGGATGAATCTCTAAAGGTATTTGACCATGTGTTCCCTGCGGGGGGAGGAGGCAACACAGCCGTTAAAATCGATGTGGATTATCTGGCTGAGGTGACCAAAGCCACATGGGTGGATGTCTGCAAGGGTTAAAAAAGAGAAAAGATCAATATCAGTAAAACTGTTAAATTAATCTCATATAGTATATAATAATAAGGAATAATTTTCAGGAGGCCAAAATGGAACTTCTTCCTTACTATAGGCTTTTAGCCAAGCAGTTTCCAAACATCGACGAGGTCAGCAAGGAAATCATCAACCTTAGTGCGATACTTAATCTGCCTAAGGGTACTGAGCATTTTTTGACAGATATCCATGGCGAGTACGAGGCCTTTACCCATGTGGTAAGAAACGCATCCGGAACAGTAAAACGAAAGATACACGAAACTTTTAGCGACCAGATGACGCCTTCAGACAAGGAGAGGCTGGCTTCCCTGATCTATTACCCCAGAGAAAAGCTGATTTTCCTGAAAAAACAGGGAATCGTCGATGAAAAATGGTACCAGGAAACCATCTATCAGCAGATTCTTGTGCTGAGGAAAGCGGCATATAAGTATTCCAGATCAAAGGTCAGAAAAGCCCTGCCCAAAAGCTTCAATTATGTCATTGAGGAACTGGTTCAGGAACAGGAGGATCTGGAATCCAAAAAGAGGTATTACAGCGAGATTATAAAAACCATCATCAGAACTGACAGGGCTGATGATTTTATCATGGCATTATCAGATGTCATAAGGAGACTTGTGGTTGACAGGCTTCATATTGTAGGAGATATCTTTGACAGAGGCCCTGGAGCCCACCTGATCTTGGATGATCTCATGGCCCACCACGATGTGGATATTCAATGGGGCAATCACGACATCCTTTGGATGGGAGCGGCAGCAGGCTCAGAGGCATGCATCGCCAATGTGGTCAGAATATCACTGAGATATGGCAATCTTGAAACCATACAGGACGGCTACGGCATCAATCTCATGCCGCTGTCACAATTTGCCAATGAAATCTACAAGGATGACCCGGTGGAATTTTTTCAGCCCATACTCAAGGGCAAACATAATTTCAAAGACAAAGACATACAACTTATGGCAAAGATGGAAAAGGCCATTGCGATTATTCAGTTCAAGCTTGAAGGACAGATCATCAAAAGACAGCCGGGCTTCAAGATGGAAGACAGACTATTTTTGGACAAGCTATCCGAAGACAGATCACAGGTCACTATTGAAGACAAGAAGCATCCAATGAAGGATGACTTTTTTCCAACACTGTGCTCAGACAATCCATACGAGCTGACAGAGGAAGAGCGGGAAGTTATGGATAACCTATTGATTAGCTTCAAGAACTCGGAAAAGCTGCAGCAACATGCTGAATTCCTCTACACCAAGGGAAGTATCTACCTGATTTTCAACAGCAATCTTCTGTATCATGCCTGTGTTCCCTTTGATGAGGATGGTGAATTTGCAAGCTTTTCAATAGCAGGCAAAAGCTATTCCGGCAAATCTCTTTGCGACTATTTTGATTCACAGCTTAGGGAAGCCTATTTCAACAAGCATGAAGACAGCAACCATTTTGACAAGGACCTGACATGGTATGCCTGGTGCGGGGCGTTGTCGCCTTTGTTTGGCAAAGACAGGATGACCACCTTCGAGCGGTATTTTGTGGAAGATAAAAAAACACATAGAGAAACCTACAACCATTATTTCAAGATAAGAGATCAGCTTGATACCTGTGAGAAAATTCTGGATGAATTCGGCTTAAGCCTTGAAAAAGGAAGAATCATATGCGGACATGTGCCTGTGAAAACAAAAAAAGGCGAGAATCCCGTCAAGGGCCATGGCAAGATGTTTGTCATCGATGGTGGATTCTCAAAGGCATACCAATCGGTGACAGGCATTGCAGGATATACGCTGATATTCAATTCTCAAGGGGTTATACTGGTTTCCCACGAGCCATTCGAGACCCATGAGGCATCGATTAGAGAAGACGCAGACATGCTTCCAAAAGAGGTTTATGTGAAAGAAGAGGCAAGAAGGCTTTTAGTTGCTGACACAGATGTAGGCATGGAAATCAAAGCCAATATCGAGATACTGAATAATTTGCTGGATGCCTATAGAAAAGGCACCATAAAGCAGATATAACAAAAAACCGCTGAGTTTTCAGCGGTTTTTCCTTGAAACGTGAACAATACATTTTGATTATAAAATGATTGACATCAAAAGGCAAATTACTGTAGAATTACTAGGTAACGTTTTCACTTCATATTTTTTCTTAATGGTCAGAATGCTGTTCAAGAAACTCATCTTGGGTCCAGCAACTTCAAACAAACACACAACTGAATAGGCACAACAAGACTACCAAAAGCAATGATGGCATTTATTTTGTTATACCAATTTAATTTATGTTTAAAGGAGTTTTAAAAATGAACGCAACCAAGAATCGAGGATTAATTGTATTATTTGCAGGACTCGGCGTGAATCTCATGTTGGGAACACTTTATGCCTGGGGTGTAATCTCCAAGGCTCTAATCACACAGTACGGATGGACAGCAACTCAGACGCAGCTGCCCTATATGACAGCATGCGCGGTATTCGCATTCTCTATGATGCCTGGTGGAAAGCTTCAGGACAGGCTTGGACCCAGACCGATTATCATGGCATCAGCCGTATTGGCAGGAATCGGATTCATATTCGCAGGCTATTTTCTAACACTGTTATCATTGACGATCGGATTCGGTATCATATTTGGTATGGCCATGGGATCCGGGTACGCAGCACCAACACCGGCAGCTATCAAGTGGTTTCATCCGAGCAAAAGAGGAATCGTATCAGGTGTGGTTGTCAGTGGATTCGGGTTGGCACCCGTTTATGTGGCACCTCTCACGACTTACCTGCTGGAAAACTTTGGAATCAGCATAACCTTCTACACATTGGGAATCGGATTCTTCATTGGCATTATGCTGTTGGCCCAGCTTATCAAGAATCCACCGGCGGGCTACTGCGCTCCTGTGCCGGCAAATTATGTGAGCAAGGATGTTCCAGGTAAAAAACCGGTTGCAGCCAAGGAATACCATTGGAGAGAAATGATCAAGACCAAGCAGTTTTTCATGCTTTGGACAATGCTTTGCTTTGGGACGTTTGCAGGTCTGTTGGTAATAGGCCAGCTATCGAATATCGGTCTTGAGCAGGCCGGAATACAAGCGGCATTCACATTAACCATCATATATGCCATATTCAATGCCCTAGGTCGTATCAGCTGGGGCGTCATCATGGATAAGATTGGCGGTAAAAGATCTTTGCTGTTTATGTTCATGATACAGGTTGTGTTTTTCGCCGCAAAACCATTGTTCACAACACCTCTGACCCTGATGATCAGTATCGCTGCCATCGGATTCACTTTCGGCGGTATGCTGACTGTTTTCCCGGCTATGACAGGTAACTACTACGGAATGAAAAACTTTGGCATGAATTACGGTATGGTAATCACCGCATGGGGTATCGGCGGTGTGTTAGGACCATTATTGGGTGGCATTGTAAGAGATGTGACAGGTGTATACACCTACAGCTACATGGCTTCCGCAGTTATCAGCTTTATGGGGGCTATGATTTCGCTCAGAATTTCAGCTCCGGATGAAAAACACGAGGCACATCCAGCTGACATAGGACAAGGATATATATCGGAAGCTCAAGATGAAGCATGCTATATATCGAATAATGAATGAAATTAAAAAAACAACAGTCAAACCGACTGTTGTTTTTTTAACAGATAGTGTATAATTATAAGTATAAGTTGTTAATTTTATAAATCGGGGTATGAATATGGGGAAGCTCTATAAGAGATTTCTTCTCATTTCATTATCTTTGTTTCTTTTACTCACATCTGTCTTTGTTTACTTGTACAACAGAGTAGATAACAGGATACGGGAAGAGATAGAAACTGCAACCAGATATAAAACGGATGATTTATCCGAAAGGATTGGTCTCTATTTTGACATGAACAGCAGCAATATGCTAGATGCTGCTGACTTTATTAGTCGATTTCCGACAGATGAGCAACAGATATCAGAATTTTTAAAAAGCAAGCTAATGAGATCAGAATCATTTAGCGTGCTTTTTTTTGCCACTGAACAAAACAAGGTCATCAATACGATGGGCTGGATAGGTCCTGAGGGATTCGATGCATCCACTAGACCATGGTATATTAATGCTATAGAAAGGCAAAATGTGGTAATGAGCGGGCCCCACCCTGACTTGAACACTGGATTACCGGTTGTGAGCTTCTCAAAAGTTGTGAATGATGAAACTGGAGATTTTTTAGGCGTAGTCGGTGGCAATATAGACCTGGACGATATAAGCAAGGCGCTGAGGCTCACAGAATCAACAGGCAATGATATTACTGTCGTATTGGACGAAAAGACAAATAAGATCATTCTTTGCTCGAATGTTGTCAGTCAAGTCAATTTTCCCTTCAATGCTGAGGATTTGCAATCAGTTCTGGAACCTGCGCTAGCTGAATCACATGAAAGAAGCACTATTTTTGTAAAAGGAAAAGAGGCAAAAGTCTCATTCAAGCATATTGAGAACACAGACTGGACGGTCGCCTCAGTTCTTTTGTTGGACGATGGGATGGCAGTCAAGAGAGAGTTTCAAGAATGGTACATCGCTTTGATGATTATTTGGGTAGCCGCTTTTCTGATTCAACTGTGGCTGATTCAGAGAAACGTGGTCAATCCTCTCTACAAGCTTGAGAATAGCATACTTAAATTAGATCTTGAAGAGCAAGATGAGTACAGGATAGAAGATGCTGAACTGAAAGAATTGAATGCCTTGAGAGATAAACTGAACAGTTTGCTGGTTAAAACAAAAGGCTATATCAACACCATTCAGGATGACAAAAAGCAACTGACAAGCCTAATCCGAGATCGGGAAGCCCTGTTTAAGAATTCTCCTAATCCTATCGTCATTTTTGATGAGAATCATATGATTGTTGATGTCAACAAACCTTTTACACAAGTTTTTGGATATAAACTAGACGAGATCATTGGCAAGGAATTGGATGATTTATTGAATAAGGATCTTCAAAAAAAAGATGCTCAGCATCTGACTGACAGGATTTTCTCAGGATTTGAGGTCAACGCTGAAGGCGTTAGATATGCGAAAGATGGTACTGGTATAGAGGTGAGTATTACAGGAGTCCCCATTCTAAAAGATGGGCAGATTATTGGTGGATACGGAATGTATCTGGACATATCAGACCGGAAAAATGTGGAAAAAGAGATTTTGCATATGAGCTACAACGACCAGCTGACCGGTGTCTACAACCGAAGGTTTTTTGAGGAAGAGATCAAACGATTGGACACTGCAAGAAATCTACCTATATCAATCGTCATGATCGATGTCAATGGACTGAAGCTGATTAACGATGCCTTTGGTCATAAAAAGGGAGATGACGTGCTGATTAAAATCGCACAGTCAATAAAGGAATCCTGTAGAGAAGGGGAAATAGTAGCCAGATACGGTGGAGATGAGTTTGTTATGCTGCTTCCAAAAACGACAGATGAAGGCGCTAAAAAAATAGTTGAAAGAATCAGATTTAAGTCAGATGCAAAAAATAAAAATGAGCCTATCTATCTGTCATTTGCAGCGGGTATCGCAACAAAGTCAGAGATGGATAAGGATATATTTGAGATATTGAAACAGGCAGACGACTTAATGTATGAGAAAAAACTCCACGAAAGTCCATTCACTAGAGGCAACCTGATCAAGACATTGATTAGAGCGCTTTATAATAAAAACAACCTTGAAGAAGAACACGGCAAAAGAGTCAGTGAGATGAGCGGCAGAGTCGGAGAAGCGTTGGGATATGACGAAGAAAAGCTGGATAGGCTAAGAACCCTTGGACTGATACATGATATAGGAAAAGTAGGCGTTGAAGAAGGTACACTCAACAAAAAAGAATCCCTGACCGATCAGGAATGGAAAAGCATGAAAAAACATACGGAAATAGGTTTTAGAATTGTCAGCGAGATTGAAGAGATGGCAGACCTGGCACAATACGTGTTGCTTCATCACGAAAGATACGATGGAAAGGGATACCCTAAAAAACTAAGAGGAAAGGATATCCCTGAATTTGCACGCATCATTGCAGTGGTGGACGCGTTTGATACCATGACAAACGACACCGCATACAGAAAAAGAATGCCTACCAGAGAAGCCGTCGAAGAACTCAAGAAAAACTCAGGCACCCAGTTCGATCCTGAGATTATTGATATATTGATTAAAGTATTACTCTTCGACTAATGTGCCGACAACCGTTAGATTGTTTAGGACACGTTTGCCGTGGGGAGACAGGTTGGCAATCTGATCTGAAACATCCTGGCCAGCAGTATTGCCATTGTGAGAACCACCTTGCCACTGTGGCACATCTGTCACATCATAAATAATGCCATCTACAGCCACATAAGCCTTATTGCCATCTTTGCCGTTAAATTGTGATAATTCTTCTAATGTCAATTCGATCATTTCTCCCTCTGTTTCGCCGGGACTAGCTTGTGTAGTGGTCTCGGCGTTTTCCTGCGAACAGGCGACAACTGTGAAGACCAGCAGAACCACTAATACAATCAGGTATATTTTTTTCAATACATTCACCTACTTTCATATATGTTATATTATACAATAAGCACGAATGATAATCAATGTCAATAACAAAATGGTTGATTTTTGATTGGATAACTGTTATCTTGTATAGTGTTGATTAATGATGAAATAATAAAGGAAAGAGATAACATATGAGCATATTGAATGTAGAGAACGTCAACCATGATTTTGGCGGACGAAAAATACTGGAGGAAGTCAGCTTCCGCCTTCTCAAGGGTGAGCATGTAGGATTGATAGGCGCTAACGGGGAAGGCAAATCCACACTTTTGAATATTATTACAAACAAGCTGATGCCGGATTCGGGAACTGTGGAATGGTGCAATAGAATCACCACAGGTTATTTGGACCAGCATACTGTTTTGAAGAAGGGCTCATCAATCAGAGATGTCTTGAGAACCGCCTTTGACCATATGTATCAGCTGGAGCAGGAGATGCTTTTAATTTATGACAAAATGGGCGATGCATCAGATGAAGAGCTGGCAAAGCACATGGAAGAAACGGCCGAATTGCAACATGAGTTAGATCACAGCGGCTTCTACATGATAGACTCCAAGATAGAAACGGTAGCTAAGGGACTGGGATTGAGCGACATCGGACTGGATAAGGATGTCTCAGATCTAAGTGGCGGACAGCGGACGAAAATCCTGCTGACAAAGCTGCTCTTGGAAAGCCCTATGATTCTTATATTGGATGAGCCCACAAACTACCTGGACGCGGAGCATATAGAATGGCTGAAGACATACCTTCAAGAATATGAAAACAGCTTTATACTCGTTTCCCATGATGTGGCGTTTCTCAACAGCGTGGTCAATGTCATCTATTATCTGGAAAACTCTACTATGGTGAGATACAAGGGTGATTATGACAATTTCCTTAGGATGGATGAGCTTAAAAAACGTCAGATCGGACAGGCATATGAAAAACAGCAGAAAGAAATAGAGAAGCTGGAAACCTTTATTGCCAAAAACAAAGCTAGAGTAGCGACCACCAACATGGCAAAAAGCAGGCAGAAAAAACTGGATAAGATGGATATCATTGAACTGGCAAGAAAAAAGATCAAGCCGGAGTTTCACTTTAGAGAAGCAAGGGCCTCGACTCGCTATGTTTTCCAGACGGAGAATCTGATTATCGGATATGACGAACCATTGACATCACCACTGAAAATCAGCCTGGAAAGAGGTCAGAAGATTGCCCTTAGAGGCGTCAACGGTCTAGGTAAATCCACTCTACTCAAGACATTGGTAGGGTTGCTGAAGCCTTTTTCTGGAGAGGTGGAGCTTGGAGACTATCTTTTCCCCGGCTATTTCGAGCAGGAATCATCCAGAGACAACCAGAAGACTGCTTTACAGGAGGTATGGGAGCTGTACCCCTCTATGACCAATGGCGAAGTGAGAGCTGCCCTTGCCAAATGTGGATTGACCAATGAACATATCGAAAGCAAGATGATGGTTCTTAGTGGCGGGGAGAACGCAAAGGTCAGATTGTGCAAGCTGATGCTTAGAGAAATCAACTGGCTGGTTCTTGATGAGCCGACAAATCACTTGGATGTGGATGCCAAAGAATCATTAAAAAATGCCCTGGTCAATTTCAAGGGCACTATACTGCTGGTCAGCCATGATCCTTCATTCTACGAGGATTGGGTGACTGACATATGGAACGTGGAAGATTGGACAACCAAAATCGTATAAGTGTTACCGAACTGAAAGACCTTTATCAATGAGGTCTTTTATTTTTCATGACATCAAAAATACCGGCTGTCGCTATACTGGCCACAAACGCCATGGCACCGAGCTTGCCACCCAACCCAATAAAATAGTGTTGGGTGTAGGTGAAAATCAGTGAGCCGATAATACCGGCCAATAATATTTGTCCCGTGTTTTTCAATCGACTGGTCGCCGACATGCCTATAAATGTTCCACAGAATGCACCGACAGCCAAAAATCCTGCAGATGTATCATGAAAGAATGGGATAAATAAAGCAAACAGCAATCCCACCAGTGACGAGCTGGCTACTGCCCCATGTACAGAGCGTTTGTTCAGAATGTAGGTGCCGGCTGCAGCCAAAGTGAAATAGAAAACCAATCGCCAATCCAGCAGGACAGTATCAGGTCGGATTGTCTCAGCAATGCCACCTGTCAAAACAGCAGCCAGAAAAGTGCCAAAATAAGCGATGGCACCAAGCTTTCCACCAAAACCAATGAAAACGTTACCGGCAATCAGAAATAAAAATCCGGACAATCCTGCCGCAAGCAATATGCCGCTATAATTTGCAAGAACACCCAGACTGGCCATCCCTACAAAAGAACCGCAATAAATAGGGATCTGATATTTTTTCATCATAACAACGCCCAGCAATCCCACCAGGCTTGACGCAATGACGGGACCCAGATTCAGATAATGGTTCAAAACAGCGGTCAACATGGCCCCGCCGACAACGGCCATAAAGACGGAAAGGAAGCTTCTGTCATAGGTCGTCTGGTTGATGGCTTCTTTTTTTGGGCGTAAATTGTTCAGCCATTCCTTAGAAATCTCATAGCAAAGCAGAATAACGACCATCAGCTTGACAGCGAAAAAAAGCCAATCACCGGATTGAAATGACACCATCAGACTAACAAGAGACAGTTTAAAAACAATGATGCAAAAAATAGATAGACTGATTACCGCATAATTGAAATACAATATGACCTCCTGAAGAATCCTTCTTTCAAATGATACTATAATAACAAGGCAGTGTCGATAAAAAGTCGAAAAGCTGGTCACATATAGCAAATGTCGGCATTAAAAAGCCCTTGGAATTCAAGGGCAGAATTTGCCTGTCTAGGAATATTTCCTCTCCAGTTCATCAACAAGGGCTATATACTTGCTCTGTATGCCAAGCTCAGCCTGCTTAGCTTCGAAGGCTTGGCACTGGTGGTTGACTTCCTCAAGGGTTTCCTTTGTAAGCTCTCTTTCGGCGAAGCGGTAAACCACATTGTCTTCCTTGTCGATATGACGTGCAAGCAGGTTGGCATATCCCACTGCATTGGCAATGATGTCAAGCTTGGCTTCCTCATTGCCTTTTTTCAACTCTTCCAAGGCTTTCCTCAGCTCAGCCATGTGAAATCTACCCATGTCATGCTCCACCAGCATACCTTGCTTGATGATTACCTTGCCTGTATCTCCAAGTTCTTCTTCCATGCGGTTGAAAAGAAGCTTCTCTTCCTTGCCATGATGATGATCATCGGCATAGGTCTTGACAAAATCAATCATTTTGTAGAAATCATCATAGTCGGGGGTTTCACCCTTTAGCAGATTGAAAGAAGCTTTTCTTAAAACCTGAAGCATCCTTTTAATATATACATGCTCATCGATCATCAGTTGTATGCTGTTCATTTCTGGGTTATTCATGTTACCACCTCACTTATAAGATTAGTTCCATCATCCAGGACTTTAAACTCAAAAGCGTTTCCGAAGGATGAGACAAAGCCTTTTATCAAGGCATCCCTGAGTCTGTAGTAGCTTTCAACATCTCCATCTACGGATCCCCAATATTCCTTGTGTAGGCATCTTGTCCTTATCCATCCAAAGGATTTCTCATCCCGGTGCGCCGGCTTGTTGATGCTGTCGCAGGGCATACCCTCCAGCAGAACATTGTTAAGGGATTTAAACAAACCCTCCGCATCAGTGCCAATTTCAATATAATCCTTGGCGGTGTCCGCTCCATAACGCTCAAACACTTTCTCCAAGTCATCGAGAGATATCTTGTCATTGCCAAGTGAAGAGGTCACCACAAAAGCGATTCTTGACTCCACGCTTGTAACCCTTTCCTGAAGCCACCCATGGATGTTTGCGTGGGTTATGACATCACTCAGCTCTCCAATGACGGGAGCACCGAATCTTGTATTGGCATGGCTTATCATATCTTCAACATCAACCCCCTTTTCCAATAGGGAAGCGACGATTCTGTCCAGAAGGGCTTCGTGATATTTGATTTTGTTGTACATCCAGTAATGTATAGGTCCTAAAAAAGCACTCATCAGATCTCCTTGATTTTTATTTGTTATTTTGATCATTTCGTTAACCTCAATATATAATAATTAAAATAAAGATGTCGTAACATATGTTACAAAAGTCTTCTCGTATTGCCAATGCTGAATAAAATTAGTATAATAGTATAATATACCGTACTAAAACAATATCGAAGGAGTGAAGCATATGTACCCGATCAAGTTTAAAAGCATTTATAAAGAGAAAATCTGGGGCGGAAAGAGACTGGCATCTTTTAGAAATGACCTGCCAGAAAATATAAAAATAGGAGAAAGCTGGGACATCGCATGCCATGAATATGCAGTCAGTGAGGTTGCAAATGGCAGTTTTAAAGGGATGACCCTTCAGAACCTGATTGATGAATACGGACAAAAGCTGATGGGAGCAAAGGTTGATACCAGTTGGTTTCCATTAAGCATCAAAATAATCACAACAGACGAGAAGCTTTCAATACAGGTACATCCGTCAGAGGAGTATGCAAAAAAAATGGGATTGAATGGCGGGCGGACTGAGGCCTGGTATGTGATAGAGGCTGATCCTGATGCCTATCTGTATCTGGGCATCAAGGACTGCACAAAGGAACAGTTCAAGGAAGCCCTTGAAAACGACCATTATGAGGATTGCATCAATAAGGTCTATGTGAAGGCTGGAGATATGTTTTATGTCAAGAGCGGACTCCTCCATGCAATAGGTGAGAATATCACGCTGCTTGAAATCCATCAGAATGTGGAGAAGGAATTTAGAATATTCGACTACAACAGAGGCAGGGAACTGGACCTGACTCAGGCCTACGAGGTGTTGGATTTTGAGGGCAAAGACATCGAGAGCGATTATATGCTGCTCACACACAAAGGGAACCAAATAAAGGAATACAGCCTGCCGGCGGACTTCAACATAGAGGTCTATGACGTGAAGGATTCCCTCTATCAAACATCCGACAGGAACAGGTTCCATATCTTTACCTGCGTCGCAGGTCAAGGGGAAATCCTTTACGGTGGAGACAAGCGGGAAAAGATAACAAAGGGAGACTCCTACCTCATACCGGCTATACTGGGTCCCTACGAGCTGGAAGGGAAGATGACCCTTGTCAAGAGTTATGTCGCCATTTAAGCATCATCAGACAGAAATGATTGAAAAGATCATCAGGATTGCATACGAAGCGGGCAAAATCATAATGGATATATACAACACCGACTTCAATGTTGACTATAAGGATGACAACTCGCCATTGACAAAGGCGGATAAGCTGGCCAACGACCACATTGTCGATGCCTTAAAGATTGATTACCCGAACATGGCCATACTGGCGGAGGAATCGGCGGATGATCTGAGAAGACTTGCGTATGACTATTGCTGGTTGGTGGATCCTCTGGACGGCACAAAGGAATTCATTAAAAGAAACGGTGAGTTTTCCGTCAATATAGCCCTCACATACAAGCACAGGCCTGTATTGGGTGTCATCTATATTCCGGTCAGGGATGAGGTTTACCATGCATGTCAAGGCCAAGGAGCCTATTTTATAGAGGGCTTCTCCTTACACGGGGATGTCAATAAATCCATCAGAATACAGGTCACATCAAAAACAGATAATCTGATTATGCTTCACAGCAGGTCCCATCAACATCCGATTATAGATCGCCTGATAGAGATGAATAAGGAAAAAATCGGTGAGATAGTGCATGCCGGATCATCCATCAAGGGTTGCCTGATTGCAAAGGGAGAAGCGGATATCTATTATCGCTTCGGATTGACGATGGAGTGGGACACAGCGGCCATGCAATGCATCATCGAAGAGGCCGGTGGAATGCTGAGACAGATGGACGATACGGAGATGACCTACAACAGAAAGGACAGCACCAACCATAAGGGTTTTTATATACTCAACCGTTTGGAGAACAAGCTGACGCTATAGTGACAGATCTATATTTTCATGCATATTTAAATCTTAAAACCAAGCAACCGAATCAAGCTGTCGGTTGTTTTTTTAATGATGAATGACATATTTTATTAAGAGATAATAATTATCAAAAACATCTTATAAACAGCAAAATGTAATTAAAATGTAATTGATTTACGATATAATATTTTACAGATATTTTAAGAATAATCAAAAAAAGACAGATGAAACTTAGGGAAAGATAGATATTTATCAGGAGGTGTAAAAAAATGAAAACGAACAAAAAAATGTTGGCTCTGCTGATGGTTTTTGCATTGATTTTCAGTTCGAACTTCTCGGCCTTCGCAAACTACAATGTCACGCCAACACTCAACTACACATCGGACTCTGCAGTACTTGATACTTCAGGCTCTTCGACAAACGGACAAACGGAAGTCAGATTGATATGGGTGGAAGATAATACCTTATATATAGGGATCATCGGTCTACTCAAAGACGTTGTGGGGATCACCTACAACGGAACATCCCTGTCAAGCTTCAACGTGGACTCGGCAGAGGATCCATCAGTGGATCTTGTTGTCAACGGGATGCCATATTCCATCAATTATCCAACAGCACCGAAAAAAGGCGGGGCATATTGGATGGTGGCGAGCTTTGATCTGACAGGTCTTGAATTGACCAGTCCATTTACTTTAAGTATCATTACAGAAGCTACAGGTGGTTTTGGGATTGACTCAGTAACAGTAGACATACTTAACG